>NZ_JBFUAT010000002.1:0-306146 GCF_056406135.1 Luteibacter sp. P1_D3
GATCGTGTCGTTGTCGGCTTCACCGGCCTTCTTGCGATAGCCCAGTTCCTTGAGCTTCGGCAGGTAGGCGTCGACGGCCCACTTGCGCAAGTGATCGCGCTGGGCATCGGTGGTGGCTTCGTTGTGGAGGATCCAGTTGAAGGTGGTGATCGGGGCAGTGAAGACTTCGCGCGTCTTCGAGGCCGTGATCGGCTTGAGCGCCGCCAGCACGTTGCCGGCATCCAGGTCACCATGCAGGAAGGCCGCACGCACGGCATCCGCATAGGCCAGCTGCTCGGCGTCGCTGAGCGTGCCGACCACCTTGCTCAACGCGGCGAGGTCGGTCTTGCTCTGTGCAAAGCGGTAATAGCCGCGGCCATTCGCATTCGGCAGCACCCAGGTGCCCTTGGCCGCATCGTCCAGCACCATCGTACCCGTGGCCTGGTCGAGTAGTTCGCACTTGACCTTGTTCGCACCACCGGCCGTGCCGTAACGCACGCACATCGGCACGCCCCACACGCGGCTGGCGTCGCCCGTACTGCCCAACGGCAGGTAGCGGCTCTGGGTCAGGTGCAGGACGGTCTTGCCGCCTTCCACCTTGACCTCGGTGGTGACGTAGGGCACGCCCGACTGGTCGAGGAAGCTACGGAACGCCTTCTTGAACGCGTCGCCCTGGCCAGCAGCCTCGGCGATCGAATCGATCAGGTCGTCGGCCGTCGCGTTGGCGAACTTGTGCTTCTGGATGTAGGCACGCATGCCCTTCTGGAACACCGGATCGGTGACGTAGCCCTCGAACATGCCGAGGACGGCGGCGCCCTTCTGGTAGGTGATGCCGTCGAACGCGGTTTCGATGTCGCCGTTGCCGGTGATCGGCTGGCGGATCTTGCGCGCACTGACCAGGCTGTCGTTGTTCATCGCACCCTGGGCGCCGCGTACGCGATCGAGGTCGGCGCGGTATTCCGGGTGAACCTTGGTGGTGACCTTCTGCTGCATCCAGGTGGCGAAGGCCTCGTTGAGCCAGAGGTCGTCCCACCAGGCCATGGTCACGGTGTCGCCGGTCCACTGGTGGGCCAGCTCGTGCGCGTTGACGTTGAACGAGCCGCGCACGTACTGCGCCGCCGAATCCGGATCGATCAGGAGGAGCCAGTCGCGGAAGGTGACCAGGCCCGCATTCTCCATGGCGCCGGCGCTGAAATCAGGCGCGGCGAGCAGATCGAGCTTGTCGTACGGATAACCGAACCCGTAGTAGTCCTCAAGCGTGTGGATGATCGCATTGGTCTCGCCCAGCACGTGCTGCATGCGATGGCCTTCGCCCTTGGCGGCGATACCGCGCAACGGCGTAGCCGTCGAACGGAACTCGGTCGGCGAGATGTCCGGACCCTTCACGACGTCCCACGGACCGACGGCGAACGCGACCAGGTAGGTCGGCAGCGGCTTGGTCGTGGAGAAGGTGAGCGTCTTCCAGCCGGCGCCCGCTTTTTCTTCCTTCACCTGGGCGGTGTTCGCCACACCCTGGTCGTCGGCCGGAATCGTCAGGCTCAGGTCGAACGGCACCTTGAACGACGGCTCATCGAAGCCCGGGAACGCATAACGCGCGGAGACCGGCTCCATCTGCGTCATCGCGTACGGCACGCCTTCGTGCGAGACCTTGTACAGACCCTGCAGCTGCTTGTTCAGCGGCGCAGTGAACTCGATCGCCAGGGTGATCTCCTGCGGCTCGAGCTTGGCGCCGAGGTCGACGCGAGCGACACCTTCTTTCTCGGCAGCCACGGTGTACTTGCCGACGTGTTTCTTGCCGGCGGCGTCGGTGACGGTAACCTTGGACACCGTCAGGTCCTTGCCGTGCAGCCAGATGAAGTCCGAGGCCTGGCTCAGCTTGATCTTGATGACCGTCGAGCCCGAATAGTTTTCCTGCTTCGGATCGACCTTGAAGGCCAGCTTGTAGTTTTCGGGCTGAGCCCAGGTAGGCAGGTGGCCGAGGGGCGCGGCGGCGTCCGTGCCGGCGGCGAAAGCGGCGCCACAGCAGGCGGCAAGCGCGGTGAGAACGAGAGGGCGGACGAATCGACGCATGGTGGGTGGGACTCCCCTGTGGGTAATCGCCCATCCTGAGAACAGGGATGACCTTCGACACAGTGCCAGAAGGCACCCCTGTCCTCGCTGCGTTGCGTCATTCCGGCCGCGGAGGCCTCAGAGTTCGACGATCGGCTTGAAGCCACCGAAGAACATCCGCTTGCCGTCGAAAGGCATGTTCTTGGGGTCCATATACATGGCAAATCGCGGATCTTCCATGATTTTCTTCATGATCCGGTCGCGTGAGCGCTTGTTCTCGTAGACCACCCAGGAGAACACCACGGTCTCGCCCGCTTTCAGTTTCACCGACTGCGGAAACGACGTGGATTTTCCCGGCTTGACGTCATCGGCCACGCATTCGTTATAGGAAAGGGCCCCGTATTCCATCCAGATCTTGCCGGCTTTGCGGGCCATCTTCTTGTACTCGTTCATGYGGTCCAGTGGCACGGGTAGAACGAAACCGTCGACGTAGCTCATGGTGGAACCCTCCCGGGGTGGATGTTCGGGGAGCGTCTCCCATAACGAAGAAAGGCCGCGTTAAACGCGGCCTTTCTTTCTGGACCGCTGCCGCGGGATCGCCGATGAATCGGCTCCTACAACGGCGTTAGCCCGGTGGGTCTGCGAATCAGCCTGCCGCGTCGGCCTGCTCGAGGACCACGGCGACGCCGTGGATCACCGACGCGATGCGGACGGCGCTCTGGATGGCCTGGACCGAAATGCCACCGTCGCGCAGCACCTTGTCGTGCGAGTCGATGCACATGCCGCAGCCGTTGACGGCCGACACCGCCAGCGAGACCAGCTCGAAGTCGTTCTTCGCGTCGCCCTTATAGGCACCGATCACGTTCATGCGCAGCTTGGCCGGAATGGTGGCGTATTCCGGGTGGCTGACCAGGTGCTGGAAGCGGTAATAGATGTTGTTCATGCCCATGATCGCGGCCGAACCCTTGGCGGCGGTCAGCTGCTCCGGCGTGGCGTGCTCGGCGGCGAACGCGGCGATGGCTTCGGTCAGCGGCTTGTAGCGCGCCGAGAAGGCAGCGCCGAGGGCGACCATCGAGATCTGGGCGAGGTTGAGGCCCGGGGCTCCCGCTTCGCTCAACACGGAGTCGAGGTTGAGCTTGAGGTCCTTGGCGTATTCGGGAAGCTTGCTGCGAAGATCGGCGACGCTCATGGGATGCACCTTGTCTTGGATGAGGAATGGGGCGCGGAATGGCTCGGCGCGCACGGCACCGGTTCACGCGGGACACGGGGGACGTGTCGGTGAGGCGGTAGGTCTTAGAAAAGAGGCGGTGAAGCGAACTTCACCGCCTCTCGGGTAGCCCGCGCCACGCGGGGGAGGGAGCGTTTGCGGCGCGGGACTTACGACCGGTGGAGCCTTAGGCGACCTTGAGGGTCTCGTCGCCGGACTTCCAGTTGCAGGCGCACAGCTCGTCGGTCTGCAGCGCGTCGAGCACGCGGAGCACTTCGTCCGGATTGCGGCCGACGGAACCGGCGGTCACATAGGCGAACTGGATCTCGCCGTTCGGATCGACCAGGAAGGTCGCGCGCTGGGCAACGCCTTCGTCGGTCAGGATGCCGAGAGCCGTGGTCAGCTCCTTCTTGATGTCCGCAACCATCGGAAAGGTGAGGTCCTTCAGGTCAGCGTGGTCCATGCGCCAGGCGCGGTGGACGAACTCGGAGTCGGTCGAGACAGCCAGGACCTGGCAGTCACGGTCGGCGAACTTCTCGTTGAGGTCGCTGAAACCCTTGATCTCGGTCGGGCAGACGAAGGTGAAGTCCTTCGGGTAGAAGAACACGAGCTTCCACTTGCCTTCGTACGACTTGTCGGAGACCACGGTGAAGGCGTCTTCGATCTTGTTCGCGAGCGGGCCGCCGTCGACAGCCTTGAGGTTGAACTGGGGGAACTTATCGCCAATGCTCAGCACGTTTGACTCTCCGTTGAGGGTGGTTTGAACTCTGCGCGCGCTCGTATTGCCGCGACTGAAACGTAAGGTTAGCGGGCCCGGGCATATATCTCAAATCGATTGTAGACATCAATGTGATAGGCTGGCCCTATCGAAACCGAGTCGAGCCCGTCGCCATGAACCTGCGTGACTTGTCCTACCTCGTTGCCCTGGCCGAGCATCGCCATTTCGGTCGCGCCGCCGAAGCCAGCTTCGTCAGCCAGCCCACCCTCTCCACGCAGATCCGCAAACTCGAGGACGAGCTGGGGGTGGCCCTGGTCGAGCGCACGCCGCGAAAGGTGCTGCTGACTGAAACCGGCCGTGAGATCGCCCGGCGGGCGCGCGGTGTGCTTTCGCAGGTCGACGAGATCAAGTCGATCGCCCAGCGCACACGAGACCCGGAGTCCGGAACGATCCGCCTGGGCATTTTCCCGACCCTCGGCCCGTACCTGCTGCCGCATGTCATCCCGCACCTACGCCAGCGCTTTCCGCGACTGGAGCTGCTGCTGCGCGAGGAAAAAACCGAGCAGATCCTCGGCATGCTGCGCGAGGGCGCGCTCGACGCGGGCATCCTCGCCCTGCCCATGCACGACGATTCACTGCACGTCGAATTCCTGTTCGAAGAGCCCTTCGTCCTGGCCGTTCCGGACAATCATCCGCTCGCCGGGCGGCAGTGCCTGAAAATGGAAGACCTCTCCGACCAGAACCTCCTGCTCCTGGAGGACGGACACTGCCTGCGCGACCAGGCCCTCGAGGTCTGTCACCTGGCCGGCGCCGGTGAAAAGACCGGTTTCCGGGCCACCAGCCTTGAGACGCTGCGCCAGATGGTCTCGGCCAACGTCGGCATCACATTGATGCCGATCCTGGCGGTAAAGCCGCCCGTGGCCCAGTCCGGCAATGTCCGGTTGATCGAATTCGAAAGCCCGGCGCCCAGCCGCCGCATCGCGATGGTCTGGCGCAAGAGCTCGGCGATGACGCCGTTCTTCACCGCCCTTGCCGAGGTGATCCGCGACGTGCCAGCCGAGCTGTTCAACGCACGCGAATGCGTCACGCGTCAACCGGAAAGCCCGCCAGCCGTTGCCCTTCCATCCTCCTGACGGTTTTCCGATAGATGCGCGTTTGGCTAGTCGTCCTGCTCCTGCTCTGCGGCCTGGGCGCGTACTCGTGGTGGCACAAGCGACCCGTGCACGCGGCAGCCGGCGTGCTCGCGGGCGACGTACCCAGCCAGAGGGACCTGGGCCAGGGGCCACAACTCACACGTGGCCACTTCTCGCTGGAGCCCCGCGCGAAGTTCGCCATGACCGGCCGGGTGCTCTCCCGCGAGGACTATCAGCTGGACGACCTCGCACCGATCGCACCCACCGACCTTGCCCTGGGCTGGGGCCGGATGTCGGATAGTTCAGTGCTGGACAAGATCCGGATTTCCCAGTCCAACCGCTTCTACTTCTGGTACACCGACCACTTCCCGATCCCGCGCCACGAGATCGAGGATTCCAGCGCCAACATGCACATGATCCCGGCCAACGACACCGTGGCGCGCGAACTGAGCGCGGTGCGCCCCGGGGAAGTGATCCATTTCGAAGGCTTCCTCGTCGACGTCAAACGCGACGACGGCTGGCACTGGAATACGTCACTTACCCGCGAGGACACCGGCGCGGGCGGCTGCGAGATCGTCCTGGTCGAAGACATCCACGAAGCGAACCACTAGCCGCCGATCAGCGCGTGCAGGGGCGCCGTGCCGGACCATTTGGCACGGCCCTGCAGGCCGGCCAGCTCGATGACCACGCTGGCGCCGAGCACCTCCGCGCCCAGCCGCTCGACCAACCGACGCCCTGCTTCGAGCGTGCCGCCGGTCGCCAGTACGTCATCGACCAGGATCACCCGCTCGCCCGGCGACAGCGCCTGGGTACCAATCTCCAGGCGGTCGTGACCGTACTCCAGCCCGTAATCGACACCGACGATCGGCGGCGGCAGCTTGCCTGCCTTGCGTAGCGGGACGAAGCCAGCACCGAGCGCCCGGGCCATGGCGGCACCGAAGATGAATCCGCGCGACTCGATGCCGCAGACGGCGCCAATACCCAGGCCCTTCCACGGCGCGCACAGCGC
This sequence comes from Luteibacter sp. P1_D3, assembly GCF_056406135.1. NCBI lineage: Bacteria > Pseudomonadati > Pseudomonadota > Gammaproteobacteria > Lysobacterales > Rhodanobacteraceae > Luteibacter > Luteibacter sp. P1_D3. The sequence goes on from NZ_JBFUAT010000002.1 coordinate 6,096, forward strand.
GTCGATGCAGGCGCCGAACGCGTCGGCGTCGGCAAGCAGGGGGGTGATGTCCTTGAACATGATGCCCGGACGCGGAAAATCGGCAACATCGCGGACAAGGTCGGTGATGGCCTTCGAAACATGGGCCTGCATGGCATTGATCCTGAAAAGTGTCGCGACGCTCAGGCCGGAAGGGTGGCGGCGCCGAAATCGTCGTCGGAGGCCGCGGCGGCGCGCGCCTCGGCCAGTTGCCTGTCGATAACGCGAACGATCGCTTCGGCCGCGTCCGCGGCCGCCTCGGGAACCATCACGGCGAGGAAATCCCGTGCCGGAAGTTGCCCGACCGCGCCAGTCAGGAACTCTCCGGCAATGAAGGCGGGAATCTCCGCCTGCTCGAGCGCATTCTTCACCAGATGGGCGTCGATCAGGGATTCGGCGTGGTAGGCGATACGCATGAGAGCAAGCTACCTGCGCCGCCGCCCGGCGGCAAGGGTTACGCGCCTAAGGTAAACTCGGACGTTTGCCGCGCCCCACCCTCTGAGTCCTTTGCGATGTCGACCGAAACGCCCGTCCTGCAGCAGCACTTCATCGGCCAGATCGTCCGCGAGGACCTGGCTTCCGGCAAACACAAGGTGATCCACACCCGCTTCCCGCCGGAGCCCAATGGCTACCTGCACCTGGGCCACGCCAAGTCGATCTGCCTCAACTACGGTCTCGCCACCGAGTTCGCCGGCACCTGCAACCTGCGTTTCGACGACACCAACCCGTCGAAAGAAGACGTCGAGTACGTCGACGCCATCCAGCGCGACGTGAAGTGGCTGGGCTTCGAGTGGGCCGAGCTGCGTCACGCCTCCGACTACTTCGACGTGTTCTACCGCTCGGCGCTCAAGCTGATCCGCCTGGGCGTCGCCTATGTGGACGACCTCTCGGCCGAGGAGGTGCGCGAGTACCGCGGCACGCTGACCGAGCCGGGCCGCAATTCTCCCTATCGCGACCGCTCCATCGACGAGAACCTCGACCTGTTCCAGCGCATGCGCGCGGGCGAGTTCGCTGACGGCAGCAAGACGCTGCGCGCGAAGATCGACATGACCGCAGGCAACATCAACCTGCGCGATCCGGCGCTCTATCGCGTGCGAAAGGTGCATCACCAGAACACCGGCGACGCCTGGCCCATCTATCCGATGTACGACTTCGCGCATTCCCTCTCCGACGCACTGGAAGGCATCACGCATTCGCTGTGCACGCTGGAGTTCGAAGACCACCGTCCGCTGTACGACTGGTGCGTGGACAAGGTCGACCTCGCACACGATCCGGAGCTCTGGCAGTCCCTGGTCGACGCCGGTCTGCCGACGACGCCGAGCAAGCCGCGACAGATCGAGTTTTCGCGTGGCAACCTCAATTACACCGTGATGAGCAAGCGCAAGCTGATCACCCTGGTCTCCGAGAACCTGGTCGACGGCTGGGACGATCCGCGCATGCCGACGATTGCCGGCGTGCGCCGGCGCGGCTTCACCGCCGCGGGCATTCGCCTGTTCTGGGAACGTGTCGGCGTCAGCAAGCAGAACAGCACGATCGACATGAGCGTGCTCGAAGGTGCCGTGCGCGAGGATCTCGATGGCGTAGCGCCGCGACGCCTCGCCGTGATCGATCCGGTGAAGCTGGTCATCACCAACCTCGACACCGCGCACCACGAGTCGCTCACCTTCCCGAACCATCCGAAGGACGACAGCTTCGGCACGCGCAGCGTTCCGTTCTCGCCCGAGCTGTGGATCGAACGCGAGGACTTCGCCGAAGTACCGCCGAAGGGATTCCATCGCCTCAAGCCCGAGGGCGAAGTTCGCCTGCGTGGCGTGGGTATCGTCAAATGCGACGAGGTCATCAGGGACGCGACCGGTGAGATCGTCGAACTGCGTTGCACGCTGGACCTGGAAAGCCGCACGGGCATGCCCGGCGCCGACCGCAAGGTCAAGGGCACCATCCACTGGGTGAGCGCGCGCGATGCCGTGCCCGCCGTGGTGCGTCTCTACGACCGCCTGTTCGACGCCGCCGATCCCGACGACGACAGCGACGGCAAGACCTACAAGGACCACCTCAACCCGCATTCGCGCCGCGTCGTCCACGCGTATGTGGAGCCGGCCGCTGCGGGCGCCGCACGTGAAGACCGCCTGCAGTTCGAGCGCCTGGGCTACTTCGTCGCGGACATGCACGACCACACGCCGGGCACCCCCGTGTTCAACCGTGTCGTGACCTTGCGCGACTCCTGGGCGAAGCAAGCCTGATGCTTTACGCACAAGTCCATCTCACCCTGCCCGCATGGGTCCACGAAGTCGTGGACACCTCACTCACCTATGTGGGTGACGAGGCCAAGGTGGGGCTGGCCATCGCGTTGTCGGGACAAAACATCGATCTCGCTACCGGCGGCCCGTTCGGCGCCGTCGTGTTCGACGGCAACGATCGCATCGTCGCCGTCGGGGTCAATCGCGTGGTGCCGCATGCGTGCTCCGTGGCGCATGCCGAGATGATGGCGTACATGACGGCGCAGCAGCGCCTGCAGCGCTTCCGTCTCAACGAAGATGGCAGTCGCTTCGCTCTCGCCACCAGCTCGCAACCCTGCTGCCAGTGCTACGGCGCCACGGTGTGGGCCGGCGTGGACGAGCTGCTCATCGGTGCACGCTCGGAGGACGTCGAGGAACTCACGCCGTTCGACGAGGGCCCCTTGCCGGCTGACTGGATCGGCGAACTCGAGCGTCGCGGCATTGCCGTGCGCCGCGACATCTGCCGTGACGAGGCGCGCGACGTGCTTCGCCGCTATGGCGAGTCGGGCGCCAGCTATTGAAGCCGGTCTTGCCCGGATGAGCCGCTGGCGGGCCGCCTTGCCGCTGTTACTGCTGCTGATCGCCGGCGCGGTGATGCTCGGCAGCGGCGCGCTCGATCGCTTCCATCCAACCCGGCTGCTCGCCGAGGAAGGCGCCCTGCGTAGTGCCATTGCCGAACATCCCGTGATGTCGCGGCTGGCCTACGCCGGCTTGCTCACCTTGGCTATCGCCACCGGCGTGCCGGGAACCATCGTCATCATCCTCGCGGGCGGGCTGCTGTTCGGTATCGCCCAGGGCACCGCCTTGTCGTCGGTCGCCCTGGTGCTCGGCTCACTGCTGCTTTTCCTGGCCAGCCGCTATGCCTTCGGCACGGGTGGCCGCCAGCCACCGGAACTGGCGACACGCATGCGTGCGGGCTTTGCCGCCCATCCCGTCAGTTACACGCTCGCCCTGCGCTTCATCCCCATCGTGCCGCTCGGCGCGATGACCGTAGCCCTGGCCTGGCTACGTTGCCCGCTGTGGCTCTTCCTGGGTGCGACGTGGCTGGGCGGCACGGTGTCCCTCGTCGCGGAAACGGCCGTGGGCGCCGGCCTCGGCGATACCTTCGGCGGCAGCACGCCGTTCACCCTTGCAAGGCTGCTGGACGGCAGGATCCTGCTCCCCCTGGCGGCCTTCGCCGCGCTCAGCGTGCTGCCGCTGGCGATCAAGAAACTGCGCGACCGTCGCCATCGCCGCGACTGACGCCGACCCCGTTGAACTGCGCTAGGCTGTAGCCTCGCGTCGCCCGGGAGGGGCACGCAAGGGGAGGCACATGCGCGACGTATCGGTGACGTGGCTGGAACGGGTGTGGCGCCGCACGTCGCTGGTGCAGCGCCTGACGTGCGTCGCCCTCGTACCCACCGCCATCAGTGCGGTCCTGCTGGTGACCCTGCTCACCCGGCACCAGATGGACACTCTGCACGAAATGGGGCGTTCCACGGCCGATGCGATCGCCCAGCAGGCCGCCAGTGTTTCCGGCGAGGCGCTGCGTAACGGGGAGCGGCGCGAGATCTCGCACATTTCCCAATCGATCGTCCAGCTGCCGCAGGTGGCACGGGTTCGGATCAGCGACCGCGATGGCGAGATCATCGCGGACCGTGTGAACGGAAGCATCGACGATGACGACAGCCTCACCGTGTCGCGCGAGGTCCTCGACCCGGTCAGTCATCGTGTCGTCGGTTCGGTCACGGTCGACGTCAGCGTCGAGGACGCGATCGCCGCCCAACGAACCAGCGTGCAGAATGCCCTGCTCTGGCTGGCCCTGAGCCTGTTCATCGCGGTGATGATCGGCTGGTCCACCGCGCGCTGGCTGAGCGCCCCGTTGCGCAACCTGGCCATCGCCGTTCGCCAGCTGGGCCTGGGTGACCGGACCGTCGTGGTTCCGGTCACCGACGACACCGAGATCGGCGACCTGCAGCGGGGATTCAACGGTGCCGCTTCCCAGCTCCTGCATGCGCAGATCGGCATGGAACGCGAGATCACCATGGCCACCGAGGAGCTCGCCCGGAAGAACGCCGCGCTCGAGGCGGCAAGCGTGGCGAAGGCGCGTTTCCTCGCCGCCGCATCGCACGACCTGCGCCAGCCGCTCTATGCCCTTACCCTGTTCTCCTCCGGCCTCGCCGTGGACGAGTACGACCCGGTACGCCTCAACCGCATCGCGCACATCCAGGAGTGCGTCGAGGCACTGGATCACCTGTTCAGCGAGTTGCTCGACCTCTCCCGCCTCGAGACCGGCGCCATGCCGGCGGTGCTGCGCGATGTGCCGCTGGATGAGGTGTTCGAGGAGGTGAGCGTGAATTTCCGCATGGTGGCCGAACAGCACGACCTGCGCCTCGTCGTGCGGACCACCGGACTGTGGGTGCGCTGCGATCGCACCATGGTCGCGCGCATCCTCAACAACCTGGTCAGCAATGCGCTGCGTTATACCCGCTGTGGCGGGGTGCTCGTGGGAGCACGCCGGCGTCTCGACGGCAGCGTCCGCGTGGACGTGTGGGATACCGGCCTGGGCATCGCGCCCGAGCATCTCCTGCACATTTTCGACGAGTTCTACCGCGTCGAGAGCGGCCCGGAAGCCGGACGGCCCGAGAGTACGCGGCGCGGGCTGGGCCTGGGCCTTTCCACCGTACAGCGATTGGCGGGCCTGCTCGGCACGCGGGCCATGGTCCGATCGCAACAGGGCAAGGGCAGCGTGTTCTCCATCACGCTGCCGGAAGTGCAGCCGGGCAAGATCGAGCCCCCGGTCGCCGCCGCCACGGCGGGCGGCGGCACACCACGGGACGTCGTCGGCATGCGCGTCCTGGTGATCGACGACGAGCCCAGCATCCTGGCGGGGATCAGCTTCCTGCTCGGCAGCTGGGGCTGCGAGGTCATGACGGCCGAGGACGCGCAGCAAGCGATGGAGGCCGTCCACCAGTGGATGCAGCCGCCGGACATCGTGATTTCCGATCTGAGGCTGCGCGAAGGCACGGGCCTGGACGTGATCGATCTGCTCGATCGCTACTACCGCCGACGCCCCGGCGACCCGCCGCCCTTCGCCCGCGTCCTGATTACCGGCGAGACCCGGGGCGACTTCCTGCGCAACGTCGACCAGACCACCACGCAGGTCCTCTACAAGCCGGTATCGCCGGAACGCCTTCACGATGTCATGGTTTCAGCCTGGACAGTCCATCATGCACCCGTCTGAGCCGGATGGCTGGCTTGCCGCGAGGCGCCCGGGGGGCTATGTTTCGAAGAACGGGGATGCTCGCGACCATGCGGGCGGAGGAGTGGCATGCGTGTTCTGATCGCGGACGATCATCGGCTCATCATCGAGGGCGTCAAGCTCAAGCTGAGTGAGTTGGGTGACAACGTCGAGTTCGTCGAGGCCGAGACGGTTGCCCAGCTTCGCGCGCAGCTCGAACGGCACCCCCTTCCGGATCTCGCCTTGATCGACATGGCCATGCCGGGTGCGAACGGCGGGGTCGATCACATCCGGGAAGCCGTCGAAAAGCTTTCCGATGCCAACGACAAGGTCACTCCCCAGGACAGCGACAGTCCCGACCTGACCGACGATGAGCGCCGCCATGCGGCCGACCTCATCGGAACCCGCACAGCCCATAAGCGTGCCGTCATCGTGCTGTCAGGCACGGAGGACTCCGCCGCCATCCGCCACGTGCTGGACCTGGGCGTGCAGGGCTATATCCTGAAATCGTCTCCGCCCGAGGTCATCCTGAGCGCCGTGCGCCTGGTGGTCGGCGGAGGCATCTACGTACCGCCCGAAGCGATGAGGGCTGCCGCGTCGACCACGACGCCTTTCTTCGCGACCACCAATGGCAGCGACGGACTGACCACCAAGGAGCGCCTGGCGACGGTCCTCACCGAGCGCCAGATCGATGTCCTGAAGCTGCTGGCCAAGGGCCGGCCGAACAAATTGATCGCGCGCGAGCTGGGAATCAGCGAAGGCACGGTCAAGATTCACCTCGCCGCGATCTTCCGTGCGCTACATGTGCGAAATCGATTGGAGGCACTGGTCGCTGCTCAGCACCTGGGCGACTAGCCAGAACATCACCCACGCGGGGCAGGCGCGATGCGGGCAGGCGTGAAGAGCGCGGCGAAAGGGCGACTGCGCGCGTGGTTCGGCGCGTGTGTCCTCTGCGTCCTGAGTTCGGGACCGGTCCTCGCGGCGAGCCCGGCGCAGGGCGATGTCGACCCCACCGCCCCGCTCACCTTCGGCATCCTCCCCATCGGCGGGCCCGCTGAGTCGCTGGAGGCGTGGCGGCCCATGCTCGATGACCTCAGCAAGGCGCTCGCCCGGCCGGTTCGCGCCGTGTCGGTCACGACCTACGAAGGCATCGCGCAAGCCATCAGCGAGCAACGGGTCGACATCGCCTTTCTTTCCGGCCGCCTCGCCCTGGACGCCGTAACCGGGCAGAACATGCAGGTGATTGGCCAGCTCACACGCGGCGACGGCTCCAAGGGCTACTACGCCGTGGTCATCGTGGCCGCCGACTCACGGCTGCGCACGATCGACCAGCTGTTCGCACGGCCGGGCAAGTGGCGCTTCGCCCGTGGCGAGGCACTGTCCGTCTCCGGTTATCTCGTCCCGGAAACCCAACTGTTCGCGGCGCGCAATGTGGACTCGGATACCTTTTTCGCCAGCGTGCACATCGACAACCACCAGAACAACGCGCTGGCAGTCGCCAACGGCGAGGCCGATGTGGCCACCAACAATTCCGCGGACCTGGAGCGCTTCAAACAACATTTTCCCGAGCAGTACGCGCGGCTGCGCGTGCTATGGCAATCGTCGCTCATTCCCCACGCGGTCATCGTCATCCGAAACGATTTGCCAGCGGCGCTGCGCGAGCGGGTGGCGACCTTTATCACCAGCTATGGAAAGGGCAAGGACGGCCCGCGTGAAGAGGCGAACCTGAAGCTCATCCACGATATCAGTGGGTTTGCCCGCGCCAGCAATGCCGTGCTGGTCCCCTTCGTCGATATCGAATATTCGCTGGAGAAGCGCCGGGCCACCAGCGCGCAGTGGGTGAGCGAGGCCGCCCGCGCGGCGCGCTTTCATAAAATCGCGGTCGACCACGATGCCATCGTGAAGCAGCTCGATGGCAAATAGCCGTCCAGCCGGCCTAGGCCGAAAGGTATAGACGGGCAGCCTAGGTCCCCTTGTCTATCGCGCGACGAACGCGCGTTTCATAGATTCGTCATGAGTATGTGCGTTCAGGCCCCCTCATGATCGCGTCGCCGCATCCGCCCGCAAGGCCCGCACCATTGCATCGACAGTTGATCCTTCGGGGATTGCTGCCGATGACACTCGTTGCGCTCGCCCTGGCCGGATCGCTCGGCGTGTTGCATATGCGAGCCTTGTCCGGTGAAGCGCGCACCGTCGCGCGCATTCAGGCGATCCGTCTCGGCGCCTCCATCGACGCGGCCACGGGCGATGACGCCGTTCGCTACGCGTTGAGCCGCGCGCTGTCGCGCAGTGCGCCCACCGAGAGCCTCACGCTCCGCCGCGACGATGCGCCGGATCTGGTCATCGACAGTGGCCGCCAGCTTCCCGCCGGACGTGCGTTGCGCGTGCGCCTGAACACCCCGCAGGGCGAGCTCGAAACCGTTTCCGACGCGACATCGCTCCACGAGCGCCAGGCTGCCGCGGCGTTCATGACCCTGCTGTTGTGCTGTGGGGTACTCGCTATATTCCTGTTCACCCGACGAGCGCTCGAGCGCGACGTCATCGAGCCCATCGAAGGCATGCGCGATCGCATCGATGCCTTCCTCCATCCGCGCCAGTCCACGGTCCGGGCGCAAAGCGGCGGTGAACTCGCCACCATCGATGCCCTGCTCGACGAGCTGGTCGATCTGCGGCGACGCCATGACATGGCCATGGCCGATGCACTGCGCCAGCGACTGCACGACATCGCACGGCATACCCGCTTCATCGAACAGGTCGGCGACCACTTCCGCCAGCCGCTGCAGGCGCTGGCCCTGTTCGTCGCCGGCATGCAGCCGGGTGAAGACCTGCGCCAGCGAGCCGTCCTCGGTCAGATGCGGACGAGCCTGACGCGGCTCAACGAACTGCTCGACGGCTTGCTCGCGATGGCACGCTTCGATGCGGGCGCGGTCGAACCGCGTGCCGTCGACCTGATCACCTCGGATCTCTTCGTTCGCGAACGTGCGGCGATCGACGAGGATGCCCGCCGCCTCGGTGTCGACATTCATTGGCGTGGCGGCCGCCTCCCCCTGCACGGTGACGCCACCTTGCTCGGTGAGCTGATCCACCGCCTCGTCTCGAACGCCGTGATCAGCACCCCGAACGGCCGTGTGCTCGTCGCGGCACGGCGGCGTGGCGACGCCGTCCGGCTGGAGGTTCGCGATAACGGGATGGGCCTGGAACCTTCCCAGCAGGAACGCGTCTTCGAAGAGTTCACCCGACTGCCCGGCCATGCCGGCTACGGCATCTCGCTCGCGGTCGCCCGGCGCATCGTCGATACCCTCGGTGGCAGCATCGGCGTCCGCTCCAGTCCTGGCCGAGGCACACTTTTCTGGGTGCAACTGGATGGCGCCGCGGTCGGACCGCCCGTCAAGGCAGCGTCGGTGCCCAGCCGACATCCGGCGCTCTGATCGCCGCGCATCTGTCGGCGACGACCCGACCAGCGTATCTTTGCGGGAGTACACGGACCTTCCCGAGGATCACTGTCGTGGCGAGCGTCAATTGGTCTGATACGGCGCCGGTCGTGGCGTTCGTCGGTGTGTTCGCAGGAGCGATCGGCTTGCCCGTGCCCGCGATGCCGACCCTGATCGTGGTCGGCAGTACGCTGGTCGCCGCGCGGGATCCCGTCCTGATCCTGATCACGTTCCTCGGCGCGCTCGCGGGCGCCTTTGCCGGCGATGCCGCGTGGTTCCTCACGGGCCGTCGCTTCGGCTATCGCGTACTCGACGGGTTGTGCCGCATCTCGCTTTCGCCCGACACCTGTGTGCGGCGCGCCAGCGGCTTTTTCGAGAAGCGCGGCGTCAAGCTGCTTCTGGTATCGCGGTTCATTCCCGGGCTGTCGCTCGTCGCGATTCCGATCGCCGGCGCGGGCGATACGCGCTTCTCGCGCTTCACCCTTTACGACCTGCTGGGGGCCGCGCTGTGGATCTCGGTCGGGCTGTCGGTCGGCATGCTTTTCTTCCGGCAGATCGACGCCGTGCTGGCCACCCTGAAGCAGTTCGGCCTGGGGATGGCCGCGATTGCGCTGATCGGGCTCTTGCTCTGGATCGGCTTTCGTTACACCCGCCGGGCACTCCTGATCGCCCAGCTACGCAAGAGCCGCATTTCCGTCGACGAGCTCTCGGTGCTCCTGGCCAGCGAGCCCGGTGCGCTGATCGTGGATGTCCGGTCCGCCCTGAGCCGCCGTGACGATCCCTTCGTCATTCCCGGGTCCCGCCTGTTCGACCTGGCCACGGCCGACGCTGCCCTGGCCACCCTGCCTAAACATACGTCGGTGGTGATTTATTGCTCCTGCCCCAACGAGGTATCGGCCGCGAAGGTCGCCGAACGCCTGAGCAAACTGGGTTTCTCCAACGTCCGCCCACTGACCGGTGGCATCGGCGCCTGGCGCCAGGCAGGCCGCGACGTCGAGGCCATCATCGCCACGACCTGAACCGCGGCGGCGCTCGGGTTGTGCCAGCCCCCGTGGGACCACTAAACTAGCCGGCTTCCCGCGCATGGGTCGTTAGCTCAGTTGGTAGAGCAGCGGACTTTTAATCCGTAGGTCGCCGGTTCGAATCCGGCACGACCCACCATTCGCGCCTTTCGTCGCACGTGCAACGCGTGTTTCCCTGACGAAAAACCGGTCTGGATTCTCATGTTTTCCGACTCGTTGGGGCGATACCTTGCGTGCACCTTCACGATTTGGGAGCCGACATGCGTCGGTACAGCACGAAAAGCGACGACGATCTTACCCTCGGCTCCGCGCCCGTCCTTTCCAAAGATGACGCCCCGCGCTGCGGGCCTCTTCAGGAAGCACTCGCCGTGCTTAACGAACGGCTGCACCACGTGTCCGTCACCGTTCGTGATCTGGCGGCACGCCTGACGTTCGCGGAAGACAATATCTCGGACATCCTCCGCCGGCTCGCCGTCATCGAAGAACGCCTCGGTCAGACCGCCACGAAGGCATGGGTTCTCGGGTGCGCCGTGGCGCTCCTGCTGGCCATCCTGGCCGGCACGCTGGGTGGCGTCTGGTGGATGTTCCAGCAGTACATCGGGCCAGTGCTGCGCGCATCCGCCGGCTGAGGCTGCCGCGCTAGAATGATCCTGGCCGCGGAGGGCGGCAGACAGGGGACTAGGGATGAGAGGTTACGTGTTTGGCGCCGTCTTACTGGTGGGGTGTGGCTGGGGCTATCTGCAAACGAAGAAGTTGTCGGACAGCGGGATCGAGGCTTACTACCGCGCGGATGCGGAAACGACCTTCACTCATGATCCCGATGCATCCTGCGCGCTGATCGCCGACGATTTCCGTGGATCCTCATCCGGCACGCTCAACGGCACGGCATACGCCAAAAATGCGATCGGGAAGACCGAATTCTGCCATCGGGAGAAGGAATTCTCCGACGGGTTCGCGACGTTCAAGAAGCGCTCGGGTCGGGAGGCAGATGTGTCTTACAACACGAACTTCGACAAACCCGTCTACACCGCCGATCATCGCAGCGCGACGGTGCGTGTGAGCTACACGTACAGCCTGCTCGGCGGCCGCCTCCTGAACATCACCGGCACTCGCGTGGACACCCTGGTCAAACGCGATGGCAAGGTGTTGCTACTTGCTACCGAAGACCACTTGAACGGAACGATGGGCGCCCGGTAATCGCTCAGCCGTAGTGCGTGGGATCGGGCACGCCGGCCTTGGCAAAGCCTTCGGCACGAAGGCGGCAGGCGTCGCAATGACCACAGGCCCTGCCCTGGGCGTCGGCCTGGTAGCAGCTCACCGTGGCGGCGAAGTCGACGCCAAGGCGCATGCCCTCGCGGACGATGTCGCCCTTACCCATATCCATCAGCGGCGCATGAATACGAATGCCTGCACCCTCGACGCCAGCCTTGGTGGCGACATTGGCCAGCGACTGGAATGATTCGATGAAGGCGGGCCGGCAATCCGGGTACCCCGAATAGTCGACAGCGTTGACGCCACAGAAGATGTCGCTCGATCCGAGCACCTCGGCCCAGCCCAGGGCGATCGACAGCATGATGGTGTTGCGCGCGGGCACATAGGTCACGGGAATACCCGTGCCACCGTCTTCCGGCACATCGATGTCGGCGGTAAGCGCCGAGCCGCCAATGCTGCGCAGGTCCACGTGCACGGTTTTGTGCGTGATGGCGCCAAGCATCGTCGCCACTCGCTCGGAAGCCTCGAGCTCGGAACTGTGGCGCTGGCCATAGGCCACGCTCAGTGCATAGACGTCGAAGCCCTGCTCGCGCGCCATCGCGATCGTGACCGCGGAGTCCATGCCGCCGGACACGAGGATCACGGCCTTGCGGGAGGGGTTCGAAGCATTCATGGCAATACCTTGGTTTGTCAGTGACCGGCCGCGTCGTTCCACAGCAGCTTGTGCAACTGCAACTGGAATCGTACCGGCAGGCGTTCGGCGAGGATCCACTCGGCCAGCTCGCGAGGCTGGACCTTCGACCACACCGGGGAAAAAAGCGGCATCACACGCTGATCGAGCGCGTGCTCGCGGACCACATCGCGTGCCCATTCGAAGTCGCCACGACTGGCGATGACGAACTTGACCTGGTCGTGCGGCAGCAGGTGGTCGAGGTTGGACCACAGATTGCGCGCGCTCTCACCGGAGTCCGGCGCCTTCAGATCCATGACCTTGCGGACGCGAGGGTCGACACCGGAGACGTCGAGGGCACCGGAGGTCTCGAGCGACACTTCGTGGCCTGCATCGCACAGCTTGCGCAGCAGGGCCAGGCAGCGCTTCTGTGCGAGCGGTTCGCCACCCGTAACGCACACGTGCTTCGCGCCGAAGCTGGCGACGTGCGCGACGATGGCATCGATGTCGTGCCACTGACCGCCGTGGAAGGAATATTCCGTATCGCACCAGACGCAGCGCAGCGGGCAGCCGGTCAGGCGCACGAACACGGTCGGCCAGCCGATCGCATCGGCTTCGCCCTGCACGGAGTGAAAGATCTCGGTGATCCGCAGTCGGTCCGCGACGGGCGCGACCGGCGGAACGTCCGCCGGAGTTGCGGTGTTACCGTTCATGGGCTCAGTTGGCCGTCTGGCGCTGCAGACGACGCAGGCGTTCCTGTGCAAGGCCAGCGGCCTTGGTGCCCGGATACTTGGCCGAGACCTGCTTCAGCGTCGCGATGGCCGCGTCCTGCTGCTTCAGTTCGATCTGGCAGTAGCCAACCTTGAGCAGGCCATCGGAGACCTTGTCGCTCTGCGGATACTGCTTGACGAGGCGCTGGAACGCTTCGATCGCGACCGGATAGTTCATGGTCACGTAGTACGACTCACCCAGCCAGTAATAGGCGTTGGGCGCGAGCGCACTGTCCGGGTACTTGGTCAGGAAATCGCGAAAACCCCGCGAGGCCGTGACGTAGTCACCGGCACGCAGCGATTTGAACGCGGCGTCGTAGGCGGCCTGCTCGGTGGCACTGGCTGCAGCCGGCGCATTGGCAGGTGCGGCGGCCGCCTGCTGACCCGCTGCCGGGCCCACGGCCGTCGGCGTGGGAGCCGGTGCCTGAGGTGCATTGGCGGGCGCGGCTGGCGATGACGCCTGCGCTGCTCCACCCTTTTCGAGACGACTCAGCCGCGAATCGACATCCGCGTACTGCGCCTTCTGGGAATCCTGGAGTTGCTGGTTCTGGTGCTGCAGTTCCTCGATCTGGCCTTGCAGCTGGGAGAGCTGCTGCTGGAGATCGTTGACCTGGTTGACCAGTGTCGTCGTGCCGGCGTCCTTCTGCGACTGCTGCTCGAGGCGCGACACACGGTCGGCCAGACTCAAGCGAGAGTCCTGTGCATGGACGGGCAGACCAAAAAGCGTGGCGGACGCAATTGCGCCCGCCACGCCAAGCCTGGCCGTAAAACGGATAGCCAGAAGCTTCTTCATTACTTACTTCGCGGTGTAGACGATCTCAACGCGACGGTTCTTCGACCAGCAGTCATCGTTGTGCTCACGGCAGGTCGGCTTTTCCTTACCGTAGCTCGTGACGTTGACCTGGGCAGCCGAACCACCAGCCGCCTGGAGGGCGCTGGAGACGGCATTGCCGCGGCGCTCGCCGAGGCCGAGGTTGTACTCACGCGTACCGCGCTCGTCGGTGTTGCCCTCGAGGGTCATGGCCGACTGCGGACGGTCCTGCAGGTACTTGGCGTGGCAAGCGATGATCTGCTGGAATTCCGGCTTCACATCGTTCTTGTCGAAATCGAAGTACACAACGCGCTGACGGAGGCAGGCATCGGTATCGAGATCCGACGGCTGGTACTTACCGTCGTTGGTGGGGGCCTGGGTCTGAGCAACCGGTTCCTGGACGGGAGCCGGCGGGGTCTTGACCTGCTTCTTGTTGCAGGCGACCGCGCCCACGCAAAGCAGGGCGGCCAGGGTGACGCTAACGGTCTTATTCATGGGACGTTCCTTCAACAGTTGAGTTCCGACAGTCGATTTACGGTTTCGGGACAGGCACCGCCGGTTGTCCGGCTGTTTTTCTACTTACATCTACGCCGACGGGGCGCTGTCCCGCACCCTGCGTCTTCGTTCCGGCGACTGCCTTTAAAGCAACTGCCGGTTAACCTTGCGTCCGCAGAAAAGGCGCGGAACACCCGCGCCCCTTCCCTGGACGTTGCCAATGTCGCAGCCCGAAATGGGCGCGCCATCAACGCTGTCTATAGGGTCCCCACGACGGCTCGCGCACGTCACCGTCCGCAAGGACGAGGCGTTGGCGTACCAGACCGTCTGCCGAAACCGCATACAGGACACCTCGCGTACCCTGCGATGCCGCATAAAGCAGCATGCTGGCATTTGGCGCGAAGCTGGGCGAATCGTCCACGTTACCCGGGGAAACGAAGCGCACCTGCCCGCCCAGACTGCGGTCCATGATAGCGATACGATACACGTTCCCGTTGCCCTGCACCATCGCAATCTGCTTGCCGTCGAAGCTCACCGAGGCGCTGGCGTTGAAGCCACCCTGGAAGGTGACACGCGTCGCGGCACCACCCGATGCGGACATCTGGTAGATCTGCGGCTTGCCCGAGCGATCCGAGGTAAACAGGATGCTCTGGCCGTCCGGGGTAAAGGTCGGCTCGGTATCGATCGAGAAGTTGTTGGTCAGACGGGTTTCGGCGTGGCTGGCCACGTCGATCACGAAGATCTCCGGGTTACCGACGTACGAAAGGCTGACGGCGAGCTTGCTGCCGTCCGGCGACCAGGCCGGTGCGCTGTTGATCCCACGCGGATGGGCGGCGATCAGGCTGCGCGAACCGGTCGAGATGTTCTGCACATAGACGGCCGAGTTGCCGCTCTCGAAGGAGACGTAGGCGATCTTGTTGCCGTCCGGCGACCAGGAAGGCGACAGCAGCGACTCGCGCGAGCGGGCCACGGTCTGCGGGTTGAAGCCGTCCGAGTCCGCGACGATCAGCGAATAGGTGGCGTTATTACCGGTACCCACGGCCGTGATGTAGGCGACGCGGGTCCAGAAGGCGCCACGGACGCCAGTGATCTTTTCATAGATCTGGTCGGCGATCTGGTGGGCGACGCCACGCAGGTCACCCGCCGGGGCAGTGAACGACTGGGCCAGCAGGCTCTGCTGCTTGTTGACGTCCCAGAGCTCGTACTCGACCTTGAGCATGCCGCCACCGGCATCGCTGATGCGACCGATGGTCAGGAAGTCCTGCTTGAGCAGGCGCCAGGTCGGGAACTTGATCTCCGAACCCTGCGAAGGCGTCTCGACGATGTCAGCCTTGTCGAGCGAGCGGAATTTACCCGAGCGATTGAAATCCGCGCGGATGACATCGGCCACGTCGGTCGGCAGCGGCGCACCGCCTGCCTGGGCGAAGGGGACCACGGCGATAGGCGTCGCGGTCTTGAGCCCGCCGACGATGTCGACATTGAGCGACTGGGCGGCGGCGGGGCCGGCCGCGAAGGCGGTCAGCGCGACCACAAGGAGGGCGAGGCGGGAAAGCATTCTGCGCATGGGCGAGTTCATTGCGACCTGGGAATGTGGGACGGCGACGGCATGGTAACGCGATGGGCCGGGCCAGCATGACCCGAATCTGAACCGCCCCACCCGGGACCGGGCGGAGCGAGCAGCATCATTGCGGTCGGAACGTGAAGGTGAGGTTTCTCTGGAACACGTCCTCGAAGCCGGCGTACGGCAACGGCTGGGCCCGAAGCACGGCATTTTCGATGGACGCCTTGCCGGCGGCATCGTAAGGACAGCTGGAGTCGGCCTTGGCACTGAGCACCTGCCCACCCGGGATCTGGGTGATGTGCACCATGCAGGGCGCGCTGGGCATGTTGTCAGGACGCAGCCAGTTCGGGGTCACCGCGTTCTGAATGGCCGCGATGTACAACGCCTGCTTGCTGTTGTCCTTTCCGTTCTGGCCCGACTGGACCTTCTCGGCGAAGGGCAGGTCCTCGCGACCGTCATCCTTGGCGTTCTCCAGGTCCTTCAACTGCTGGTCGGCCTGCTTCTTCTTGCTGTCTGCCTGCTTGGTCTGACTCTTCGCCGCATCGAGTTGCTTGAAGATCTCGTCGATCTCCTTCTGCTTCTGCTTCTTCTTCTCTTCCTGCTGCGCGTCGAGCTCAGCCTGTCGCTGCCGTTGCTGCTCTTCCTGCAGCTGCTTGGCGTTCTCGGCTTTCTGCACGGCATCGTCGACCACCTTCTCCTGATCCTTCAGGGCCGGGGTTTTAGGCGGTGGCGGCAAGGTCTCGACCTTTTTCTCCGGCTCCGGCGGGGTCGGCGTGGGCTGCGCAGGCGGCGGGGGCACCGTGTTCGGCACCGGCTTGGCCGTGTGCTTCGGCGGCGGCGCGCCGGTGGGGCCGATCAGGGTGGCCTCGATGATCTGGCCGGGCAGCTGGATCGGTGCCGGACACTTCAGCGGGTTCCATTCCGCGGGCACGCCCAATGCCTCGGCCCACTTTTCGTAGTCCGTGCAGGGGATGATCGCGAAGCCGAGGAAGGCCACGATGCCCAGATGGAGAAGCGCGGCGAGGACAACCGCGCGGGGCGTGCCGTTACGGTTTTCCATTCTGCGCCGACTGCGGCTGACTCATCAGGCCGATCTTGGAGATACCGGCCTCCTGAAGGATCGGGAGGATCGCGTAGACCTTGCCATAGCCGACGCGGTCATCGCCGGCGATCAGCACCTGGAGTTCGGGATTCGCATCGTGGAACGCGGTGATCTTGGCCTTGAACTCGTCCACACTCACCGGCTCGCGCTTTGCGCCGTTGGCAGTGRGGTAGATCTGCCCACCMTCGTCGACGGAGACGACGACGGGGTCCTTCTTGTCCTGCAGGGACTTGGCATTGGTCTGCGGCAGCTGGATGTCGACGCCGAGATTCATCATGGGCGTGGTGACCATGAAGATGATCAGCAGCACGAGCATCACGTCGATGTACGGCACGACGTTGATCTCGGACTTCAGCTTCCGCTTCTGGCGGCGATGAGGACTACGCGTGGCCATGGCGCGGGCTCAGGCGACGTCGTCGGCGTGGATCTGGCGCTGCAGCACCGAGGAGAATTCTTCCTGGAAGACCTCGTAGCGCGACGCGATCCGCTCGACCTTGGTGGCGAAACGGTTGTACGCCCATACGGCCGGGATGGCGGCGAACAGACCCATGGCCGTGGCGATCAGCGCTTCGGAGATGTGCGGCGCGACCACGGAAATGGTCACGTCCTTCATTTCGCCCAGGCCCTGGAAGGCGCCCATGATGCCCCACACCGTGCCGAACAGGCCGATGTACGGGCTGATCGAACCGACGTTGGCGAGGAACTCGAGGTTCTGCTCGAGCTTGCCGATCTCGCGGGTACCGGCCACGCGCATGGCGCGCTCGGAACCTTCCATGACGCGGTTGGCGTCGGTCACGCGGCGCTGGCGCTGGCGGGCGAACTCACGGAAGCCGGCCTCGAAAACGTTCTCGATGCCATGCTGGCCTTCGCGGTTGCCCACCTCACGGAACAGGGCGGCGAGATCCGCACCCGACCAGAAGCGGTCTTCGAAGGTTTCGGCGTTGTCGTGGGCGGTCTTCAGCTGGCCGTACTTGCGGATGATGATCACCCACGACAGGAACGAGAACACCAGCAGCAGGAGCATGACCAGTTGTACGGGCAGGCTCGCTTCCGCCACCAGCTTGAAAATGTTCAGTCCACCGTTCATCGCTTGAAGGCTCTCCGCCGGTATCTATGGCTTTAGGTAATGGGGAATTCGTTGGGGAACAGGTCCGCCGGAATCTGGGCCGGGCGCATCGTGTCGAGGTTCACGCAAGCCGCGCGCACCGTAGCGCGCACCAGCGTTGTGCCCCCGCGCACAATCTCCTGATCGAACAGCATACTGGCTGAACGACGTTCTTTGACGCCCACGCTGACCAGGAGTTCATCATTCAGACGGGCCGGGCGCAGGAAGTCCAGCTGCATGTCCCGGACCACGAAGCCCAGGCTCGTGGCTTCACGCAGGGTCACCTGGTCGATGCCCTGGGCTCGCAGCCACTCCGTACGGGCCCGCTCCATGAAGCGAAGGTAGTTGGAATGGTAGACGACGCCACCCGCGTCGGTGTCTTCCCAGTAAATCCTTACGGGCCAGCTGAAAACGCTCATGCGTCGTCCGAAAACAGGTCCGGGGCCACGGTCTGACGCGGCGGCGGTGTCAGGCCCAGGTGGCGCCAGGCCTTGGCGGAGGCCATGCGGCCACGGGCGCTGCGGATCAGGTAGCCCTGCTGGATCAGGTAGGGCTCGACCACATCCTCCAGGGTGCCACGGTCCTCGCTCAGGGCGGCCGCCAGCGATTCGACGCCCACCGGGCCACCATCGAAGTTCTCGATGATCGTCTTCAGCAGGCGGCGGTCGAGGTCGTCGAAGCCCAAGGCGTCGACCCGGAGCATGTCGGTGGCGGCGCGTGCCAGGTCGTGGGTGATCTTGCCGTCACCACGCACCTCGGCGAAGTCGCGCACCCGGCGGAGCAGCCGGTTGGCGATACGGGGCGTGCCCCGCGAGCGGCGAGCGATCTCGATCGCCCCGTCCATATCGCACTCGATATTGAAGATCTTCGCCGCGCGACGAACGATCGCGGTCAGTTCGTCCACGCTGTAGAACTCCAGCCGCTGGATGATGCCGAACCGGTCGCGCAAGGGGCCGGTAAGCAGGCCTGCGCGGGTCGTGGCGCCGATCAGGGTGAAGGGCGGCAGGTCGAGCTTGATCGAGCGGGCCGCGGGGCCTTCGCCGATCATGATGTCGATCTGGAAGTCCTCCATGGCCGGGTACAGCACTTCCTCGACCACGGGCGACAGGCGGTGAATCTCGTCCACGAAAAGGACGTCGTTCGCCTCGAGGTTGGTCAGCAGGGCGGCGAGATCCCCCGCCCGCTCCAGCACCGGACCCGAGGTCGAGCGCACGTTCACGCCCAACTCGTTGGCGATGACGTGCGAGAGCGTTGTCTTGCCCAGGCCGGGGGGCCCGAAGATCAGCACGTGGTCCAGCGCACCCTGCCGGCGCCGTGCCGCCTCGATATAGATGGCCATCTGCTCACGCACCGTCTCCTGGCCGAGATATTCGGCGAGGCGCTTCGGACGAATGCTGGCTTCCAGCGCATCGTCGTCCATGGCGGCGGTGGCTGAAATGATGCGGTGCTCGGACATGGGCGCCATTATGGCAGGTCTGGGAGCGGGACAGCCCCCGCAGGGGCCATCCCTCTCACACTGCCAGCACGTCAGGTACGGCGCCCCAACTTGGTCGCAAGGTCGCGCAGCGCGCGCTGGTTCGCCTCGACCGCATCGGCGTGAACCGGCTGAAGGTTCAGACGAAAATCTATGCTCTCGGTGACCCAGCTGATCGAGACCAGCGTCGCCCCATCCGCCGAGCGCATGGTCTTGAGGGTCGCCGGCGTCCCATTGACGTCACTGTTGAGCCACTCCTTGACCAGCGTGATGGAGCCGCCGGTCTCGCGATATTCGGACTCGTCAAGCTGCACGAAGCCGAGGCCCGCTATGTCCCATGAGCGCGTCACCCCGCTCCACCGGCCATCGGTCACTCCTCCCGCTGTCGTTGCTTCCACCATCGGTTGCGTATCCAGCACGGTGCCCACCACCGAGATAGGCTCGTACCGAAGATGCGGAAGAATATCCGCCAGCGAGTGGTATCGCTTATCGAGCAACCCGGACATGGTCCGCGTGGGCTTCACGGCGTTTATGGCCGCACGAAGATCCGGAATCTTCGTCTTTTCGACCATGTACGCCCCTGCTTTGGCCTGCTCGGCGATCTCACCTCGCATCTGCTGTGCCATGGCTCCAACGAAGGGCGAGTCATCCAGCGACACGATATGAAGGCCCCTTGTCATGGGAAGCCGACGCAGATCCAAGCCTTCCATCTGGGCTTCCGCGACGGCGCTTGACGATGGACGAGGTAGATCGCCGCCCCGATCCTGTGCCGACAGCGAGGTGACTAAAATAACAACTGCACTGACGGTAACCGCGCAAGACAGTGAACGCCGTTCGCGAAAAGCGCTCATGTCACACCGACACACGCACTCGTACAGCCGCCAGGCACGACTGCCGAGACATGCTTCGCAGCAAGCATGAGTTCACCTCGAATCACATAAGCCGTCCGGAAATATCAAGGCTAACCATCAACTCGCCTCGTTTTCATCGGCGACCGCCGACAAGCCAAGTCCGTTTAGTCAGCCTGCATGTGAAGGCTTTACCCACGAGATGTACGGACTCGCCGAGGAAGTGCCAGACGCCCCGCTTACACTCGATCTGTGCACCGCTGACAAGAATCGTCCTGCAGTGACCACTGCCATGCGAGTTGCGCTCCTCCTATCGTCAAGTTGCACTGACCCAGGGGCATGGAGGGGTAAAAATGAGAGCAAGACTGATGGCCGCAACAATCGCGGGAATCATCGCAACAGACGCTTCCGCCGAAATCAAATGGCTTAGTCGGGCTAATTGCCTGGCAGGCATCGTCAATGAGTCGGTCACCTATGACAGACCCTTAATGAACGGCTATTGGATGAACACGTTCAGTACGCACGTCGGATTTGGTGCTATCGACGGCCATACAGTTGCGTCACCGCGCGACTTTACGTGGCGATCCTACGCCGGAGATCGCATGGACGCTACGCGAAATACCGTCACAGGCACGCACTTCTTCACCGACGATTGGTATGTGAACCACGTCGCGCAGACCATCGCAACCGACTGCAATCTAACGGAGTGGTGAAATGAATAGTCGCAAGCAGACACGCATCACTGCCACCTTGACAAGCTTTATGCTCATGTCCGGAAGCGCCAAGGCCGCGCTTGCCGACGTCGAGACGATGATCGCACCGCAGTTTACGACCGCGCAGTTGTCAGAGGCCCACGATAACGGCGTAGACCTGACTAAGGCGGACTTCAGGCCCGGCTTGCACATAGTGCCGTTGGCAGATTCCTGGAACACCGAGGTGCAAACAGACGCTATCCGCGCCCAGATCGCTCAGCAACAAGACAAGGGATTCTACGATACTCACGCGGGAGACCCGGTCGACCTAAGATCTGCAATCAGCGCCAATCTCGCGAATCAATCGACCACCATCGCTCGCCACGACCGGTCTTTCAACTCGCTGGAGCAGGTGGAACCAGCTTTAAAGGTAACTCCGATTAGCCTTGGATCCTCGGACCTTTCGGCGGCGACCTTACTGGAAGTGCGCCTGTCCGGGGGCCTGATCGATGGACGGTGGACAGGACTCACCAGAACGTTCGATCTGCCCGATCTGGGTATCGTTGTCCTCAACGAGACTGATCACGCCGCGGGACGGGAGTCCATCACGCTAATCAAGGAATGGATAAACATCGACATTCACGGACAACCAGGAAGTGTCCGAACGGCGCGCGGCGCTTCAGGACACACGCTGGTAACCGTCGGGTGGGCTAACCAACGAAAGATCTATTCACTTCGACTGCAGCCCCACCATCCCGAGCAACACGGCTCCAACCAGGCTCGCCTCGTTGGAATCGCCAAAGCTCTGGCAGAAAGCTAGATGGGAGCACCCATCGTGACGCGCGAGAGCCTCGGCATCTGGCCGGGGCTCTTCGCTCAAATCTCGACCTGCGCGCCCAACTCGATCAGCCGGTTACCCGGAATCTGGAAGAACGCCGTCGCCGGCATCGCGTTGCGCGCGAGGAAGGCGAACAGCTTGTCGCGCCACAGGGCCATGCCCGGACGACGCGCGTCGGCGACGATGTTTTCGCGCGACAGGAAGAACGTCGTATCCATCATGTCGAAGTCGAGACCCTTGGCACCGGCGCGACTCAGCGAGAACGGAATATTCGGATCCTCGGCGAAACCGTAGCGCAGCTGCAGGCCGTAGAAGCCACCGCCGTATTCGATCACTTCCATGCGCTCGTCGTAGTCCGCCACGGGCGTCTCGAGCATTTCCACGGTGAGCAGCACGTTGCGCTCGTGCAGCACCTTGTTGTGCTTGAGGTTGTGCAGCATGGCGTGCGGCACGGAATTCTGGTTGGCGGTGAGGAACACCGCCGTACCCGGCACGCGTAGCGGCGGATGGTCCGAGATGTTGGCAACGAAGGGCTCGAGCGCGAGGCCGGACTGCTTGATCTCGCGGACCACGAGGTCCCTGCCCCGGCGCCAGGTGGTCATGACCGTAAAGATCACCACGCCGAGCACCAGCGGGAACCAGCCACCATGCGCGATCTTCAGCGCGTTCGCACCGAAGAACGCCAGGTCCGTGATCAGGAAGATCACGCCCACCGTGATGACCGCGGACCAGTGCCAATGCCAGCGGTAGCGCGCGACGACGAGCGCCAGCAGCGTGGTCATCGTCATCGTGCCTGTCACGGCGATGCCGTAGGCCGCGCCGAGATTGTTCGACGAGCGGAAGCCGATCACCGCCAGTACCACGAGGACGAGCAGCAGGCGATTGACCCAGGGCACGAAGATCTGTCCGGACATTTCGTGCGACGTGTGCACCACGGCCATGCGCGGCGAGTAGCCGAGCGACATCGCTTCACGCGTCATCGAGAAGGCGCCCGAGATCACCGCCTGCGAGGCGATCACCGCAGAGGCCGTGGCCAGGGCGATCATCGGGTACAGAAGGTTTTCCGGCACCATCTTGTAGAACGGATTCTCGATCGCGCTCGGATCGTGCAGGAGTAGCGCACCCTGCCCGAAATAGTTGATCAACAGCGCGGGCAGGACGAAGAAGAACCAGGCGAGGCGGATCGGCTTCTTGCCGAAGTGCCCCATGTCCGCATAAAGCGCTTCGCCGCCGGTCAGTGCAAGCACCACGCCACCGAGGGCGATGAAGGCCTGTCGGCCGTGCTCCATGAAGAAGCGCACGGCATACGTCGGATTGAGCGCGTAGAGCACCTCCGGATGCTTGACGAGCTGGCGCAGACCCAGCCATGCAAGCACGAGGAACCAGACGACCATGACCGGCGCGAAGGCCTTGCCGACGATCTCGGTACCGTGCCGCTGGATGGCGAACAGCGCCACAAGGATCACCAGGCAGATCGGCAACACATAGGTTTCCAGCGAAGGCGCGGCAACCTCCAAACCTTCGACCGCCGAGAGCACCGACATGGCGGGCGTGATCACGCCATCGCCATAGAACAGCGACGCACCGAAGATACCGATGGCGGCGAGCACCCAACGGGCACGCGGCGAACCACTCACGCTGCGCTGGGCCAGGGCCATCAGCGCCATGATGCCGCCTTCGCCCTTATTGTCCGCGCGCATGACGAAGGTGACGTACTTGAGCGAGATCACCATCAGCAACGACCAGAAGATCAGCGACAGCACGCCGAGCACGGCCAGCGGCTGGGGCGTCATGCCATGCGTACCGAGTGTTTCCTTCATCGTGTACAGGGGACTCGTACCGATGTCGCCGAAGACGATGCCGATGGCACCGAGCGCGAGCGCGGCCAGTTTCTTGCCGTGCGCGTTGCGCAACTCTTCAGCGTGGTTGTGCTGACCCATGGTTCAACTTCCCAGCGCGGCGCGTAGCGCCTTGCGAATGATGGCTTCGGCGGTGTCGCCGTCGGCGGCGACTTTCTGCACAAGACGCGAAGCTTCCACGGGCTTGTAACCGAGTTGTTGGAGGGCGACGGTGGCCTCGGCCACCGGATCGGCCGGCATGGCATCGCCGGCGACGGTCGAGGGCAGGCGCACGCCCACCGCGTCGACGCGATCGCGCAGCTCGACCACCATGCGCTCGGCGGTCTTCTTGCCGATGCCTGGAATCTTGGTGAGCGCAACCACATCCCCGGCGTGTACCAGCCGCGAAAGATCGTCGGTGGACACACCGGAAAGGACAGCCAGGGCGATCTTCGCGCCGATACCGCTCACCTTGAGCAGGTGCCGGAACATGGCCCGATCGGGTTCCCGGAGGAACCCGTAAAGAGAAACGCCATCCTCCCTCACCGCGTAATGGATGAGCAGGGTGACTTCCTTGCCCGTGGCCGGAAGATCGTAGATCGTGGACATCGGGGCATCGACGTCGTAACCGACGCCGCCGACCTCGATGAGCAGCGAGGGTGGCTGCTTGCTGATGAGGGTTCCGCGCAGTCGGCCGATCATCGGCGTCTCCATGCCGTGCGCGGGATACCCACGCGTTCAAGACTCGTACGGGTGTGCGCATGGGCGACCGCGATCGCCAGCGCATCGGCGGCATCCGCCTGTAGCGGACCCTTGATGCCAAGGATCAACCCGATCATGTGCTGGACCTGGGTCTTGTCGGCGCGGCCCGTTCCGACCACCGCCTGCTTGACCTCGGTCGCTGCGTACTCGTGCACGACCACTCCCTTGCTGACCATGGCAACGATGGCTGCGCCACGCGCCTGACCCAGTTTCAGGGCCGAGTCGGGGTTGCGCGCCATGAAGACACGCTCGATCGCAGCTTCGACCGGTCCGTGTTCGCCGATGATCTCGCAGAGTTCGTCAAAGATGCGTTTGAGGCGCAGCGGGAAGGTGGCCTCCCCGCCGATGACGAGCGCGCCGTGCCAGACGTGGGTCAACGTGCCGTTATCGGCCACGTCGATCACGCCCACACCCGTGCGCTGGCTGCCCGGATCGATACCGAGAATACGGGTCATGACAGCGAGGGATTCACGAGCTCACGCGTCTTCCGCATCCTGGCTGGGCAGGATGGCGTTGTGGTAGACCTCGTCCACGTCGTCGAGGTCGTTCAGACGGGTCAGCAGCTTTTCGAAATGCTCGAGGGCCTCGCCGGAGGGCGTGACCAGCGGACCGTTCGGGCGCATGACCACGTCGGAACCGTCGATCTCGAAGCCGGCGGCGGCGAGCGCCTTGCGCATGGCTTCGACGGCGATCGGGTCGGCCACCAGCAGGACGCTGCCAATGCCGTTTTCGATCACGATATCTTCGGCGTTGTTCTCGATGGCGGCTTCTTCGAGCTTCGCCTCGACATCGGCATCGCCGCCGGTATGGACCACGACCTGGCCCACACGGGTGAACTGGAACGCCACCGAGTTGGTGGTACCTAGGTTGCCACCCAGCTTGGTCAGCGCGGCGCGAACGTCGGCGACCGTGCGGGTCTGGTTGTCGGTGACGCAGTCGATGATCAGCGCGGTGCCCGCCGGGCCGTAGCCCTCGTAGCGGATCTCGTGCATGTCGGCACCGCCCTCGGCACCCGAGCCGCGCTTGATCGCGCGATCGATGGTGTCACGGGTCATGTTGGCGGCCAGGGCCTTGTCCACGGCCGCGCGCAGGCGCGGGTTGCCGTTGGGATCGGGCACGCCGCCACGGGTGGCGATGGTGATTTCGCGGATCAGCTTGGTGAACACCTTGGCGCGCTTGGCGTCTTCGGCGTTCTTGCGACCTTCGATGGACGGGCCTCTACCCATGTGCGATTCCTGGCTCTACCGGACTGACGAGGGCGCGATTCTAGCCGCAATCACGTTAAGGGGCTAAGGGGGTGTCGAACCGCCCGCCACGAAGAAAAACAGCGACCTGCCTGGCGACATCCGCGGATACCAGCATTCCCGTATGGCTGGTCTCCAGCACGCAGTGGCCAGCCAGGCCGGGCAGACGCGTCTCTTCCACGCCGACGGAGCCATCGTGCTCGGCGCCCAGCGCGCCTACGAAAGCGCCCAGGCCAACCGGCATGCGCCCGGCGATCATGCCGACCTCGCGGGCGCCATCCCACCGGTCAAGGCCGTGCTCGAGCAGTTCGCGCGACCGACCCAGCAGCATGTCGCCACCCCATCGGTGGGTAAGGCCCCGGGCGGCGCCGCTGCCGTTGAGGGGTGAACCAAGGCAGACGATCCGGCCCTGCGGCAAATCGTCATCCCGGCAGGCCAGCAGGGCGAGGATGCCGCCGAGGCTGTGCCCGACCACATGGACCGGCCCCGGGCCGAGGCTGCGGATTCGCTTGCGCAACCGGGCGATGGCTTGCTCCGGCGGCGCGGCCACGCTCATGTATTCGAACTGGTGAACGCTGAAACCTTCCTCGCGCAGGCGACGGTGCAGCATCGCCATGGCGAAGCCCCGCATCCACAGACCGTGGAGCAGCAGGACCTCGGGCAGGTTGTCGGTCATCGGTATGCCGCGCCGGTCAGGCCTTCGGCTCCGCAGCGGCGACGCGAACGTGGAGTTCCTTCAACTGCGGCTCGGAGACCGGCGACGGGGCGTTGGTCATCAGGTCCTGCGCGCTGGTGGTCTTCGGGAACGCAATGACGTCGCGGATGGATTCCGTGCCGGCCATCAGCGCGGCGATGCGGTCGATGCCGAACGCCAGGCCGCCGTGGGGCGGCGCTCCCATGCGCAAGGCCTTGAGCAGGAAGCCGAACTTGGCTTCGGCCTCGTCGGCGGAGATACCGAGCAGGTCGAACACCGCGCTCTGCATGTCGGGCCGATGGATACGGATGGAGCCGCCGCCGATCTCGTTGCCGTTGAGGACCATGTCGTAACCGCGACTCACCGAGTTGGCCGCGTTCGCGCGCAGATCGGCGATATCGTCGACCTTGGGCGCGGTGAACGGATGATGGAGGGCGACGTAACGCTGCTCGTCCGCGTCGTACTCGAACATCGGGAAATCCGTGACCCACAACGGCTTCCAGGCGTTTTCGACCATGCCGCGGTCACGACCAAGCTTGATCCGCAGCGCGCCCATGAAATCGGTGACGGTCTTCCAGGCGCCCGCGCCGAAGAACACGATGTCGCCGGAGGCGGCACCCGTGAGCGACAGCACCTGTTCGAGGGCAGCGTCGTCGAGGAACTTGGCCACCGGCGAATTGATGCCCTCGCGACCCTTGGCGAGGTCGTCCACCTTCAGCCAGGCCAGGCCCTTGGCGCCGTACTTGCCGGCGTACTCGGTGAGACCGTCGATGTCCTTGCGGGACAGGTCGGCGGCGCCCGGCACGCGCAGGGCGGCCACGCGGCCGGCCGGATCGTTGGCCGGGCCGGAAAACACCTTGAATTCGACGTGCTTCACCGCGTCGGCGATGTCGGTCAGTTCGAGGGGAATACGCAGGTCGGGCTTATCCGAACCGAAGCGGCGCATGGCCTCTTCATAGGTCATGCGCGGGAAGCTGGCGTCGAGTTCGACCTGGCGCACTTCGCGGAACACGTGACGGATCAGGTCCTCGACGAAATCCTGCACATCGCGTTCTTCGACGAAGGCGAACTCCAGGTCGAGCTGGGTGAATTCCGGCTGGCGGTCGGCGCGCAGGTCTTCGTCGCGGAAGCAGCGGGCGATCTGATAGTAGCGATCGAAGCCAGCCATCATCAGCAGCTGTTTGAACAGCTGCGGAGACTGCGGCAGGGCGTAGAACTGGCCCGGATGCACGCGGCTCGGCACGAGGTAGTCGCGCGCGCCTTCCGGCGTCGCCTTGGTCAGGATCGGGGTTTCGATGTCCTGGAAGCCCGCGTTGTCCAGGTAACGGCGCAGCTCGCGAACCAGCTTGGTCCGGGTGCGCATCATCTGCTGCATTTCCGGGCGACGCAGGTCGAGGTGGCGGTAGGTCATCCGCATGTCTTCGTTCGGCGTCTCGTGCAGCGCGAACGGCAGATCACGGGCGGCGTTGAGAATCTCGACCTTGTCGGCGATGAGCTCCACGGCACCGGTTTTCAGCTTGTCGTTGGCCGCGAGGCGCTTGCGGACCTGGCCGGTGACCTTGATGCAGTATTCGTAACCCAATTCGCCGGCAACGGCGAAGGCCTCGGCGTTCTCGCGCTCGATCACCACCTGGGCGATGCCCTCGTGATCACGCAGATCGACAAAGGCCACGTGACTCTGCAGGCGCAGGGTGTTGACCCAGCCGCAAAGGGTGACGTTCCGGTCGATCAGCGACTCGTCGATGAGTCCGCAAAAATGGCTGCGCATGCGCTTGAAGCTTCGTGGGAAAAGACCCCGGATCGTACCACGACCCGGGGTCCCGCCTCGCGTTTCAGCCCTCAGCGACCGCCCACTGAGAAGATCCCGCGGCAGCCCTTGTCGACCCAGATGCCATCGCGATCGACGCCCCAGCTGTAACCCTCCTGGCAACGTGCGTCGGAGTCCTGGCGAATCAGGCGCGGCCGCCCGTAGCGGGTGTCCACATCGCAATGGCCGTAACCACCATTGTGACTGCCGCAGTCGATCGTGCGCTGCGGACCACCGCCCCAACCGGGACCGGGACGGTCGTCGTTCCAACCCGGACGGCCGTCGCCCCAGCCCGGGCGACCGTCATCGCCGGGCCGCCCGCCGCCCCAGCCACCCGCCTCGGCGAAGATGCCGCGGCACCCACGGTCGACCCAGATAGCATTGCTGTTCCGGTCGAAGCCCCAGGTCCGGTCGCGGACACAGGCAGCCTTCGAATCCTGGCGAACCAGTTGCGCATCACGCCAGCGCACCGGGCAGCGGCCCGGCTTGTTGTTGCTACTGCCGCAATCGATCGTTCCGCGCTGCGCCTGCGCCACCGGCGAGACCGCGCTCATCGTTACTGCCATCGCCGCCAGGGCAAGGCCCATCAACACACCGCGCATACCCACACTCCGTTGTCGCTCTCATGGTGGGGGTACGCTAGCGCAAGAAATTGCAACGGCCTTTGAATGTTGCGAAGAGGTTCGCCTTCCGGCGACTCAGGTGTTACCCGAACCGGTGGACGAGGCCCCGCCCTTGGCCGCGGGGGCCGCTGCGGCGGGCGCCGGCGCGGGTGCGGGTGCCGCTGCCGGGGTTGCGGCCGGTGCAGGCGCGCCCGACGACCCTTCGACCAGATTTTTCTTCTTGTCCCCGTCCTTCTTGAAGTCGGTCTCGTACCAGCCGCCGCCGGCCAGGCGGAACTGCGGCGCGCTCAACAGGCGCCCGACCTGGGGCTCGCCGCAGGTCGGGCAGACMGTGGGATCGGCGTCGGACATCTTCTGCAAACGCTCGAAGCGGTGTCCGCAGGCTTTGCACTGGAACTCATAGATGGGCATGGGGCGGTTCTCTGAACGTCAGCCGGGGATTATCGACCTGGAAGCTTCGCGCCGGAACCCTATTGCATTGCACCAATAGGGCGAAAACCTGCGAGTTCCGTGCCAGTGCCATAAAACAAGGTGTTTCCACGACATTGTTTCACCATCATGGCGCAAGCATGACGACTCGGTTGACGCGTCGCAGCGAGAATGCCTAGCGTCGATCCCAACGCGGCGTTTCGACCGCGTCCGCGGGGCACTCCCGCCCTGCGTGCGTAGCTCGCCTAGGGGACCCATCGATGACGACAGGCAAGACCTCTCGACGCAAGCCGGCGGCCAGCTTTTGGCTCCCCGCCCTCGGACTCATGATCGTGACGCCTGGTTACGCTCAGGACGCCACGCCACCGGCGGATGCGAAACAGGCCCGACAGCTCGACCAGGTGGTCGTGACCGGCACACGCAGCACCAACCGCACCGAATCCGAGTCATTATCGCCGATCGACGTGCTTTCACCCAAGGACCTCACCTCCTCTGGCGCCACCGATCTGGCCACGGCCCTGGGCCGCCTCCTGCCCTCCCTCGACTTCCCACGTCCGGCGATCAACGACGGCAACGACGCCGTCCGGCCAGCCAGTCTTCGCGGCCTCTCGCCCGACGACACCCTGGTCCTCGTCGACGGCAAGCGTTACCACACCTCCGCCCTGGTCAATTACAACAACTCCGTCGGCCGCGGCGCCGCGCCGGCCGATCTGAACTCCATCCCGATCTCCGCGATCGACCACATCGAAGTCCTGCGCGACGGCGCTGCCGCGCAGTACGGTTCGGACGCGATCGCCGGCGTGATCAACATCGTGCTCAAGCATGGCGCGGGCGATGGCAAGAACAGCATCAACGTCAACGGTGGCTTGATGAGCAAGCGCGATGGCGATACCAACGGCATCGACGGCTCCATGGGTATCGACCTTGGCGGTAAGGCCGCGGATGCAAAGGGCTGGCTTCGCGTAGCCTGGAATTACCAGGATTCGATGAACACCAACCGGCGATCGCCGCTGTCGCTGTACACACCTGAAGAAGCCGCCGACGGCAACGTGGCGCACCAACGCTATGGCGACCCGGCGGTGAAAACCTACCAGGCGCTGACCAACTTCCAGTACGAAGTGGCGCACAACATCGACGTCTACGGCTTCCTCACCCTGAGTCGTCGCGACGTCACCTCGAATGGCTATTACCGCGCGGCGGCCAATGCGCGCAACGTGCCGGAGATCTATCCCAACGGCTTCCTCCCGCAGATCGTCAACCACACCAACGACACCACGGCCGTGCTCGGCGTGAAGGGCGTGACCGATGGGGGATGGCGTTGGGATGCGTCCGGCAACTACGGCATCAACAACCTCGCGTTCGATATCCAGAACAGCGTCAACACCAACCTGTACTACACGACGGGCTCGTCGCCGACGTACTTCAACGCCGGCACGTTCAAGAACTCGCAGGCCCTGGCGAACATCGACATCGGCAAGGATCTCGCCGTCGACTGGTTGAAAAACCCGCTGACGCTCGCCTTCGGCGCGGAGTATCGGAAAGAGAAATACCAGATCGATGCAGGTGATCCGACGTCGTACTTCTTCGACCAGAACACTTTCATTCCCGGCACGACCACACCTTATGCCGGAGGCTCACAGGTATTCCCGGGTCTTTCGCCCGAGGCGGCCGGGAGCTTTACACGCCACAGCGAAGCACTCTATGTCGATCTCGAGAACGACATCACCGACAAATTCTCCGCCGGCGTAGCCGGCCGCTACGAACACTACAGCGACGCGGGATCCACGCGTTCCGGAAAGATCTCCGGCCGCTACCAGTTCACGCCCGAGTTCGCTCTCCGCGGCACGATATCGAACGGCTTCCGTGCGCCGTCGCTCGCACAGCAGAATTACCAGTCGGTCGTCACCATCATCGATCCGACGACCGGCCAGCTGGCGCAGACCGGCACGTACCGCACCTCCGATCCCGCGGCGGTCGCGCTCGGTGCCAAACCGCTCAAGCCGGAGAAGTCCGCCAATTACAGCCTCGGCGCCGTGTGGGAGCCGATCGCGGATTTCAGCGCCACGCTGGATGTCTACCAGATCCGGATCTGGCACCAGATCCTCTACTCAGACACGATCAGCCTGACCGACCCGCTGCTTGCCGCGTACTTCAACAGCATCGTCCCCGGACAGCAGGTCACCGCGATCCAGTACTTCGCGAATGCCGCGGCGACGCGCACGCGTGGTGCGGACCTGGTGCTGAACTACCGGATCCAGACCAGCTCATGGGGCCAGGTCAACCTGCTCGCCAGTGGCAACTACAACCAGGTCAAGGTGCTCTCGGTAGGTGCCACACCGGAAGTGCTGCAAGCCAACTCCACCGATCCCATCGAACTGTTCGGTCGCTCCAGCCAGGGCATCCTGACCAAGGCAACACCGCGCACGAAGTTCCTGTTCGGCGCGGACTGGGCCATCGCGGGCTTCAACGTCCATGGAGACCTGACGCGTTACGGCTCGGTGACCCGGGTCAATGCCGATCCGACCACCGACCAGGTGTTCTCGGCGCGGTGGCTGCTGAATACGTCGGTGGGTTACGCCATTGATGCCTGGAACTTCACCGTCGGTGTGGACAACGTCACCAACCAGTATCCGACGCGCGTCAAGGCGACCAATACCGGGGAAGACTTTGCCAGCGGGTTGCAGTACTCGGCGTTGTCACCGTTCGGGTTCAACGGCCGGTATATGTACGCGAAGGTGGGCTTCAGGTTCTAAGCGGTGGCTCGGTGTAGGAGCCGATTGATCGGCGATCCCGCGGCAGCGGGCAAGGGTGCCGCGAGCACCCAATCGCCGATGAATCGGCTCCTACAACGGCCAGATCCGTTACATCGCTTCGAAGCTCAGGTGGTTGCCGTCCGAATCGACGCGGATGGTCTGCCCGGGTGTGAACAGGCCCTGGAGGATCCGCTGTGCCAGCGGGTTCTCCAGCTGCTGTTGGATGGCGCGCTTGAGCGGACGCGCACCGTAGACCGGATCGAAGCCCGCCGAACCCAGCAAATCCAATGCACGATCGGTGACGTCGAGCCCGAGCTGGCGCTCGGCCAGTCGCTTACCGAGGTAGGCCAGCTGGATACGCGCGATCGAACGGATCTGCTTTTTGTCCAGCGGGCGGAATACGACCAGATCGTCCAGGCGATTGATGAACTCGGGACGGAAGTGCGCCTGGACCACGCCGAGCACGGAAGCCTTCATCTGCATGTAGTCGGCTTCGCTGTCGCCGGCCTGCTCCTGGATCAGGTTCGATCCCAGGTTCGAGGTCATCACGATGACCGTGTTGCGGAAGTCCACCGTGCGGCCCTGGCCATCTGTCAGGCGGCCATCGTCTAGCACCTGCAGCAGGATGTTGAACACATCCGGATGGGCCTTCTCGACTTCGTCGAGCAGGATCACGCTGTACGGACGGCGACGAACGGCTTCGGTCAGGTAGCCGCCCTCTTCATAGCCGACATAGCCCGGAGGCGCACCGACGAGGCGGCTTACCGAATGCTTCTCCATGAACTCGCTCATGTCGATGCGAATCATCGCGTCCTGCGTATCGAACAGGAAATCGGCCAGCGCCTTGCACAACTCGGTTTTGCCGACACCGGTGGGGCCGAGGAAGAGGAACGAGCCGTAGGGGCGGTTCGGATCGGACAATCCGGCGCGCGCCCGACGAATCGCATCCGAGACGGCCTTCACCGCTTCTTCCTGGCCGACCACGCGCGAATGCAGCGCACTCTCCATCTGCAACAGTTTTTCTCGCTCGCCTTCGAGCATCTTCGCCACGGGAATACCGGTCCAGCGGGCGACCACCTCGGCGATCTCCTCGGCGGTGACGCGATCCTGGAGCAGGGTGAAGTCCTGCTTCTCGGCCTGCTGCGCGGCGGCGAGCTGGGCCTCGAGCGCAGGCAGACGCCCGTACTGGATTTCGCTCATCGCGGCGTAATCCTGGCGCCGCTGACTCGCTTCCAGATCGAGGCGCGCGGCTTCGATCTGCTCCTTCACCTTGGTCGTGCCCTGGAGCATGGCCTTTTCGGACTTCCACACCTCGTTCAGGTCGGAGAACTCGCGATCGAGCTTCTCGATGTCGGATTCGAGCGTGGCAAGGCGCTGCTTCGATTCGTCGTCCTGCTCCTTCTTCAGCATCTCGCGCTGGATCTTGAGCTGGATCAGGCGGCGCTCGAGGCGGTCGAGCTCTTCCGGCTTGGAATCGATCTCCATGCGGATACGCGACGCCGCCTCGTCCATCAGGTCGATGGCCTTGTCCGGCAGCTGGCGATCGGGAATGTAGCGGGCGGACAGCGTGGCGGCGGCGACGATGGCCGGATCGGTGATTTCCACGCCGTGATGCACGGCGTAGCGCTCCTTCAGGCCGCGCAGGATCGCAATCGTGTCCTCGACACTCGGCTCGCCCACGTAGACTTTCTGGAAGCGGCGTTCGAGCGCCGCATCCTTCTCGACATACTTGCGATACTCGTCGAGCGTGGTCGCACCGATGCAATGCAGCTCGCCGCGAGCGAGCGCCGGCTTGAGCATGTTGCCGGCATCCATCGCCCCGTCGGCCTTACCGGCGCCGACCATCGTATGCAATTCGTCGATGAACAGGATCACCCGGCCTTCCTGCTTGGAGAGATCGCTGAGCACGTTCTTCAGGCGCTCCTCGAACTCGCCGCGGAATTTCGCGCCGGCGATGAGAGCCCCCATGTCGAGCGAGAGCACACGTTTGTCGCGCAGGCCCTCGGGCACCTCGCCGTTGACGATGCGCTGGGCGAGGCCTTCGACGATCGCCGTCTTGCCTACGCCGGGCTCGCCGATCAGCACGGGGTTGTTCTTGGTACGTCGCTGCAGGACCTGGATGGTGCGGCGGATCTCTTCGTCGCGACCAATCACCGGATCGAGCTTGCCGACCTCGGCGCGCTCGGTCAGGTCGATGGTGTACTTCTCCAGCGCCTGGCGCTGCTCTTCGGCATTCTCCGACTGCACTTTTTCACCACCACGCAGCTTGTCGATCGCCGATTCGAGCCGCTCTTTCGTCGCGCCCGCGGCTTTCAGGGCGCCGCCGACTTCGCCGCGATCCTCGAGCAGGGCGAGCACGAAGAGTTCGCTGGCGATGAACTGGTCGCCACGCTGCTGGGCGAGCTTGTCCGTGAGGTTGAGCACCCGGTTGAGGTCGTTGCCGAGGTTGATGTTGCCTTCCTCGCCCGACACACGGGGCAGCCGGTCGAGTATCTCGCCCACGCGCTGGCGCAGGGCTGGCACGTTGACCTGGGCCTGCGTCAGCAGCGGCCCTGTCGACCCGCCCTGCTGGTCGAGAAGCGCCGCCAGCACGTGGGCCGGCTCGAGCATGTTGTTGTCACGGCCCACGGCCAGCGACTGGGCGTCGGCCAGCGCTTGCTGGAATCGCGACGTGAGTTTATCCATACGCATCGATGGTTCTCCCAAAGGTGTTGGCGCGCCCCGGGCCCTCCCCGCGACCGCCTCTGGCCAAACAGATGCGGGTGAAAGCCTGCACCTTCAACGGTGAAGATCGGGCGCAGCACGGACTTACTCCGCTTTTTTCACACCCCACCCGGCATCCTCGGCGGATCGCCGCCCCATGGAGCCATCGTGACAGCCAGCCGCGACACCCTGCCCCGCCCGAACCCGGGCTTGATCGACGCTGATACCGCCCTTTTTCTGGACGCGGACGGCACCCTGCTTGCCTTCGCCGACGATCCCGAGGGCGTGGCCCTGGCTCCGGGCCTGCTGGACACGCTCGATGCGATTCACACGGCGCTCGGTGGCGCGATTGCCCTGGTGAGCGGCCGGGCGATCGGCGGACTGGATCAGATCTTCGGCCGCCCCCGCTGGGCCGCCGCCGGCCAGCACGGTATGGAACGACGCGACGTGATGGGCCGGGTGATTACGGTTCCCGTGGACCCGGCCGAGCTGGCCCATCTGCGCGAGACGGTCCACGCGGTAGCCAGCGAACTGCCGGGGGTACGCGTCGAGGACAAGAGCTGGTCGGTCGCGCTGCACTGCCGTGAGCGTCCCGACTACGAGCCGGAACTGGCTCGCCGCGCACCAGAGATCGCCGCGCGGTTCCCCGGCTTCGAGCTGCAACCGGGCAGCTACGTCTTCGAGTTCAAGCCCAGAGGCATGGACAAGGGCGTGGCGGTGGCCTCGTTTCTCGATGAGGCCCCCTTCCACGGTCGCCGTCCCGTGTATCTCGGTGACGACCTGACCGACGAGCACGCGTTTATTTACGTCAATGCCCACGACGGCACGTCCGTTCGTATTGGCGCAAGAACACCGTCACAAGCGACGTTCACATTGTCTAGCCCGGCCGACGTCCATGCTTGGCTGGATTCCGTGAAAGCCAGGCTGACGCAAGGAGCCGCAAGCGCAACATGAGCCGACTAGTCGTCATTTCCAATCGCGTCGCGCTGCCCAAGCAGACGCAAACCGGCGGATTGGCGTCCGCCATGAATGCGGCGCTGCAGGAAATGGGCGG
Source organism: Luteibacter sp. P1_D3 (assembly GCF_056406135.1). Taxonomy (NCBI): domain Bacteria; kingdom Pseudomonadati; phylum Pseudomonadota; class Gammaproteobacteria; order Lysobacterales; family Rhodanobacteraceae; genus Luteibacter; species Luteibacter sp. P1_D3. The sequence goes on from NZ_JBFUAT010000002.1 coordinate 41,548, forward strand.
CCTGTGGTTCGGTTGGAGCGGCAACATCGCCGCCGAGACCGGCAAGGAATTACATGAGGTCTCCGACGGACACATCGACTACGCCACGATCGACATGTCCAAGGCGGACCATGACGATTACTACAGTGGCTTCGCCAATCGCGCACTTTGGCCGCTCTTTCACTACCGCGCGGATCTCGTCGACTACCGTCGCGACCACCTCGAGGGCTATCTCCGGGTCAACCGGATCTTTGCCAAGCGCGTAGCGAAGCTGCTCAAGAAAGACGACATCATCTGGGTTCACGACTACCACCTGATTCCGCTGGCAGCGATGCTGCGCGAGCTCGGTGTCGAGAACCGCATCGGTTTCTTCCTGCATACACCACTGCCGGCAGCGGGCCTGTTGATCACCCTGCCCCGTCATCGCGAGTTGCTGGAGCCGCTGGCTTCGTACGATCTGGTGGGTCTGCATACGCAGCGCGACGTGCGCGCCCTCGAGGACTATTTCCTCCACGAACTGGGCGCGGCCATGCGCACGGGCGGCCGCATCCGCGCCGCCAATGGGCGCATCTTCCGCGCCGGCGTGTTCCCGATCAGCATCGACACGGCCGAGGCGGTCGAACTGGCCCACCGTGCGGAAGACAGCGGCGCGGTCGCCAAGCTCAGGGCCAGCGTGGACGATCGTTCCCTGATCATCGGCGTGGACCGCCTGGATTATTCGAAAGGCCTGCCGGAACGCTTCGACGGATTCGCGCGCCTGCTGCGCGATCACAAGGAGATGCGCGGCCGCGTGTCGCTGTTGCAGATCGCCCCGCCATCCCGCTCGGACGTGCCCGAATACCGCTCGCTACGTCGAGAGCTCGAGCGCAGCGCCGGCCACATCAACGGCCAGTATGCCGAGCCGGATTGGGTGCCAATCCGCTACGTGAACAAGTCCTTTGCCCACAAAGTGCTGGCGGGCTACTTCCGTGTCGCCAAGGTCGGCCTGGTGACGCCCCTGCGGGATGGCATGAACCTGGTCGCCAAGGAATACGTGGCCTGCCAGGACCCGCAGGACCCCGGCGTCCTCGTCCTGTCCCGCTTCGCCGGGGCCGCCCAGGAGCTCGATGCGGCCTTGCTGGTCAACCCATCGGACCTTGATGAGGTGTCCGAAGCCCTGAAGCGGGCCCTGGAAATGCCGCTCAAGGAGCGCCGCATGCGCTGGCAGTCGATGATGGACGTGCTCGAACGCAACGACATCACGACCTGGCGGAACGCCTTCCTGCACGCCCTAACCGAGCCGCCGAAGGTGAAGCCGGAGATCTACGTGCAGACGCCGATGACGGCGCCCTAGGCGCCGGTCCAGATCAGCGACGCGAAGCGCCCACTGTTGGCGCCGTCGCGGCGATACGAGTAAAGACGTTCGTCGGTCAGGGTGTCGAAACCGCCGCCCGTCACCTGCGTGATGCCGGCCTTGGCCAGCCTGCGGCGCGCAAGAGCGTACAGGTTGCAGTGCCAGTGACCCGGCCGGGTCGAAGCGAAGGCCACCGCCGCGCCTTCGTCGGCGTCGACGAAGGCCGCACGGACCTCCTCACCCACTTCATACGACGACGCGCCGATCGCCGGTCCCAGCCACGCCTGGATGCCATCGGCCGCCATGGCCGTGACCGTGTTTTCCAGGACCCCCGCCACCAGTCCACGCCAGCCGGCATGGGCCGCGCCGATCGTCTGGCCATCGGCCGAAACGAACAGCACCGGCAGGCAGTCCGCCGTGAGGATGGCGAGCACCTGGCCGGGCCCCCGCGCGACCGAGGCATCCGCCACCGGCTCGTCGTCACCGGCAGCGCGGGAATCCGCCACGGCGATGCCGTGGACCTGTCGCAGCCACCGCGGTGGCGCCGGCAATACCAAGGCCTCCGCCAGCGCCCGCCGGTTGACCTCGACCGCGGCAATGTCGTCGCCGGAGCGCAAACCCAGGTTCAGCCGGTCATACGGGGCCTCCGAGACGCCGGGGCCCTGCCGCGTGGAGACGGCAGCGCCGACGCCGGCCGGCGCCTTCCAGTCCGGAACGATCCAATCGGCGCCCACCGTCAATCCTCGATCGGATGGAGCACGGTGTCGGCGCGAAGGGCTTCGATCAGCGCGTCCTGGTCGGTCGGACGCGGCGAATCGAATTCGAGGTACTCGCCGGTGATCGGATGATCGAAACCCAGTTTTTCCGCATGCAGGGCCTGGCGGCGGAATCCGCGCAGGGCGTCGATCAGCTCCTGGCTCGCCCCGCGCGGAAGGCGCAGGCCATTGCCGTAAAGCTGGTCGCCCACCAGGGGATGACCGATATGGGCCATGTGCACGCGAATCTGATGGGTGCGGCCCGTCTCCAGATTGCACTGGATGAGGCTGTGCGCCCGGAAGCGCTCGCGAATGCGGTAATGGGTCACCGACTCCTTGCCGCCATCGATCACGTCACGGACGCCCTGCTTGAGCCGGTCGTGCTGGTGACGCCCGATCGGCTCATCCACGGTGCCGCCGGCGACCATCGTGCCGAGGACGACGGCTTCGTACTGCCGGCGCACCTCGTGGCGGGACAGCATTTCCACCAGGCGGGTATGGGCCGCCAGGGTCTTGGCGACCACCATCAGGCCGGCGGTGTCCTTGTCCAGGCGGTGCACGATACCGCCGCGCGGCAGTTCCGACAGGCCCGGGTTGTGATGCAGGAGGGCGTTGAGCATGGTCCCCGTGGGGTTGCCCGCGCCCGGGTGGACCACGAGGCCCATCGGCTTGTCGACCACCATCAGGTCGTCGTCCTCGAAGCGGATGTCCAGGGCGATATCCTCGGCCTGGGCGTGGACCTCGTTCTCCAGCTCCGCCTCCAGTTCGACCTTTTCGCCGCCCCGGACCAGCTGCCGCGGCGCCGCGCGGGCCCCGTCCAGCAACACTTTGCCTTCCTTGATCCACCCGGAAAGGCGGGATCGGGAATAATCGGGGAACATCTCGGCCACGGTCTGGTCGAAACGCCGTCCAGCGGCCGTTACCGGCACAATGGCTTCATGTCGTAACGTCGTCATACCGCCCCGCCCGGCCCATGGCCGGTTTCGGCTATCATGCCTTTTCGCTCAAGCATCCGAACTCTCTCAATGCGTGTAACTAAGATCACCATTCTGCTCGTCCTCGCCCTGTCGATGAGCGCCTGCTCGATGTTCCGCAGCAAAAAGGAGACGATCGACACGATGCCGGAAGACCGGCTTTTTGCCACGGCTCACAATTCGCTGGAATATTCGGACTATTCGGCCGCCGAAAAGGGCTATCAGCGCCTGATTGCGCGCTTCCCGTCCGGTGACGTCAATGAGCAGGCCCAGATCGAACTGGCCTACGCGCAGTACAAAGACAACAAGCCGGATGACGCGTACTCCACGATTAATCGCTTCATCAAGACGTTTCCGACTCACAAGCATGCAGATTATGCCTATTACCTGCGCGGCATGATCAATTTCGATCGTACCGGCGGCCTGATCGAGCGTTATCTGCAGCGTGGCAACTCGGCATCGACCCGTCGCGACCAGGGTTTCAACCTGACCTCGTTCGACGATTTCAGCCAGCTCACCCGCCGCTACCCGAACAGCGCCTACGCCACGGACGCCCGCCAGCGCATGATCTTCCTGCGCAACCAGCTGGCTCAGTTCGAGGTCAACGTGGCCGAGTACTACCTGCGCACGAAGTCGTACATCGCCTCGGCGGACCGCGCCCAGTACGTGGTCGAGCATTACCAGCAGTCGCCGGAAACGGCCGATGCCCTGGCGATCCTGACGCGCAGCTACCTGGCCCTCGACCGCAAGCCGCTGGCCGAGCAGAGCCGCAAGGTGCTGGCCCTGAACTACCCGAACCATCCCTACCTGACCGACGAATCGTGGCCGCACAGCCCGTCGATCTGGCGCAAGGCGATCCCGTTCTCGGGTCACCATTGATCGGTTGATGCTTCGATCAAACGAAAAAGCCGGCGAAAGCCGGCTTTTTCGTGTTGAGGCGAGGCTCGCGGTGCGTCGCAAGAGCCGGCGGGTGCCACCCTCGGGGCCACGCTGCGGCGTCCCGCCAGGGAGGGCCGCGAGCGCGGCCATTTACCTATTGCCCTACGGGCCGGGCTGGGCGTCGACTGGGGTTTTCCGACTCGACATCCTGTCTCGCGGAAAAGGCCGGCCGTCCTGGCCGGCCCCCTGACGGGCCTGATCCAGCCGACGCCCTCGCCTCCGCTACCGGCCCCGAGGCTGGCACCCGCCGGCTCTTCCCAACGATGAGGTCGATTGAAGGGAGAGCGCCATCGCCGCGTGCACGCGCAACGCAGTTCTTTCCTGTGGGAGCCGCTTCAGCGGCGAACCCTCAGGGCATCGCGCAAGCGAGTGAGGCCTTGCAGTGATGAGGCGAGCGGTTAACCGCCGTCACGATGTGACGCAAAGCCTTGTTCGCGATAGCTGCGTTGAGGGTTCGCCGGCGCAGCCGGCTCCCACACAAGACCTGCGGTGCGCTTGATGGATGCGAGCGGTGCGCTCGACCGCACGAACCTCAGTCTCCGAAAGGGCCGGCGGGTATCGCCCTCGGGGCCGGTAGCGCAGGCGAGGCGTCCCACCGGATGAAGCCCGAAGGGGGTCGGCCAGGACGGCCGACCGTTTTCGCGAGACAGGATGTCGAGTCGGAAACCGCCGGTGGGGCGCCGACCCGGCCCGTAGGGCAATAAGTAAACGGCCGCGATTCGCGGCCCTTCCCTAGCGGGGCGCCGGAGCGTGGCCCCGAGGGCGATACCCGCCGGCTCTTGCGAGGCACCGCGAGCGACGAGAGCAACACCATGCCGCAGGCGAGCCCGCGCGGACGCCTACCGCCAGCCAGAGGTGATCGGATACCTGCGCTCGCGGCCAAAGGCCTTCGTGGTCACACGAGGCCCCGGAGCCGCCTGGCGGCGCTTGAACTCATTGATGAAGACCATGCGGATCACCCGGCGCACGGTGGCGTCGTCGTGGCCGGCGGCAATGATGTCCTCGGCCGAGGCCTCGCCTTCGATGAACTGCTCGAGGATCGCGTCCAGTTCGTCGTAGGGCGGGAGCGAGTCCTGGTCGGTCTGCTCGTGGCGCAGCTCGGCCGAGGGCGGGCGCTCGATGACGGCCAGCGGAATGGCGCCATCGATCGCGGCGCGCCAGCGGGAGAGGGCGAAGACGGTGGTCTTGTAGACGTCCTTGAGCGGCGCATACGCGCCGCACATATCGCCATAGAGGGTGGCGTAACCGACCGCCATCTCGCTCTTGTTGCCCGTGGAGAGCAGGAGCTTGCCGGTCTTGTTGGACATGGCCATGAGCAACACCCCGCGCGCACGCGATTGCAGGTTCTCCTCGGTGATGTCCGGATCGCGACCGACAAAAACCGGGGCCAGGGCGCCGGTAAAGGCCCCGTAGATACCTTCGATCGGCAGCACGTGGTACTCGACACCGAGGTGTTCAGCCTGGGCCTCGGCTTCGCGCAGCGAAAGATCCGAGGTGTAGACCGTCGGCATCATCACGGCGGTGACCTTGTCCTTGCCCAGTGCATCGACCGCCAGCGCGAGAGTCAGGGCCGAATCGATGCCGCCGGACAGGCCCAGCAGGACGCCGGAAAAGTGGTTCTTGCCGATGTAGTCGCGAATACCCCGGACAATGCCCGCATACATGATCGCCTCGGACGAACGCGTATCGGCGGCCGGCCAGTCGATGGCGGCAAGGCGCTTCGTCGCGGTGTCGAATTCGACAGTGAGGAGCATTTCCTCGAAGGATGGCGCACGGGCCATCACCTCGCCATCGGCCTGGACCAGCAGCGAATGACCATCGAAAAGCAGGTCGTCCTGGCCACCGACAAGGTTCACATAGGCGATCGGCAGGCCGGTTTCACGGGCGCGCTGCTTGAGTAAAGCTTCGCGGGTCGCAGCCTGGCGGCGATCCCACGGCGAGGCATTGATGACCAGGATCAGATCGGCGCCGGCCTGCGCGGCGTGGGCCGCCGGCTCCGCTTCCCAGATGTCCTCGCAGATCAGCATGCCGACGTTGACGCCTTCGATGGTGAACACACGGGTGGCTTCGCCGTGCTGGAAGTAGCGCTTCTCGTCGAACACGGTGTAGTTGGGCAGTTCCTGCTTGTGGTACGTCCACTCGATCCGGCCTTCGCGGATGAGTGAGGCGGCGTTGAACACCTCGCCCTGCGAATCCGGGTAGCCCAAGACAGCGGAAATGCCCTTGATCGTCGGCGCCAGCGCGTTGAGTTCCTGATGACAGGCATCGAGGAAGCTCGGCCGCTGGAGCAGGTCCTCAGGCGGGTAACCGGAAAGCGTCAGTTCGGGAAAGGCGACGAGAGAGGCGCCAAGGCGATCGCGCGCCTCGTCGGCCAGTGCCTTGACCCGTCGCGCATTGTCGGCGGTGGCACCCACCGGAAAATCGAACTGGGCCAGGGCGAAGCGGAACGTGGACATGGGGAATCCGTGCGGTCGCGGGGACTGCACATGATAAGGCATGCGCGCGCGGGCTTCCGCCGGCAGGGGCTAGCGCACCGGGACGTCGTAGATCAGGTCGGGTACCGCCGCCGAGGGCAACGAGTAGTGCCACCACTCCGGGGCATAGTTGACGAAACCTTCGGCCGCCATGGCGTCGAGCAGGCGCCGGCGGTTCGCCCGCTGCGCGGGGCTGATCCCCGGGTCGTCGGTGTGCGCCCGCGGATCGAAGAAATCGAAATCCGTGCCCGTGTCGAGTGGCTGACAGGTGGCACCTGCGCAATGGAGCAGGGTCAGGTCGACCGTGGCGCCACGGCTGTGACCGGAGACCGGCGCGATGTATTCGCCGAGCAGCTTGCTCTTGTCGAGGTTCGGATAGTGAGCCGCCTTGGTCCGCGTGTCGGACAGGTCGCCGGCCCAGCGAACGAAGGCCGCGACGGCCCGGGCCGGTCGATAGCAGTCCCACAGACGCAGGCGATAGCCCTGCGCGCGCAGCGTGGATTCCACCCGCGCGAGGGCTTCCGCCGCGGTGGTGCGCAGGTAACACGCGGGAGCCTGGTAGCCATCGACGACCGCCCCCGTGAAATTGTCCGCGCTGGCGTAATGGATGTCTTCGTCGATGTCGGGAACGAGGGTGCGGACGTTTGTCATCCCCGCGGCCGCCGCGGTGGTCGCGGGCGAGAGTCGTGGCGGCTCGGCGGCGAGAAGCGCAGCAGAAGCCAACACACCCAGCACGACCGAAACAACGACCACTAACCGCATGGGAAGGCCTCCGGAATGATGCGCCACCCCGCGCGACGCACAGGCAGCGTAGCCCATCGCCGCCGCGATGCGCAGGACAGGTACCATGCCCTGACGATCATTTTTCCCCGGGAGGGTTGGCGTGATTGAATCGGTCTGGCCGTATCTGGCTGTCATGCTGCTCATCGCGGGTTTCTGGCCGGCGATCGAACGACGCTTTCGCTGGAGAGTGTTCGAGGTACTGCCGCCGATCGTGCTCACCTACCTGAGCGTCACAGCGTTGTCGGTGGCCGGCGTGTGGACGGCCAGCCCCGAGATCCACGCTGCGCAGGGCGTTCTCGTCTCGCGGCTCGTCCCCGCCCTGCTGTTCCTGCTGATGATCAACTGCGACCTGCGCGCGATCTTCGCCCTCGGTCCGCGTGTCCTCGGCGTGTTCGTCTGTACCTCGATCAGCCTGTTCGCCGCCTTCGTTCTGGCCTACCTGATCTTTCGCCACTGGATTCCGGGCGACGGCTGGATGCCGCTGGCCTCGCTTTCAGGCAGCTGGGTCGGTGGCACGGCGAACATGATCGCGGTGAAGCAGGCGATCGGCATGTCGGATACCGCGCTTGCCACGACCCTGCTGACCGACGCGCTCTGCTACTCGATGTGGGTGGTGGTGCTGTTCGCGGTGGCTCGCCTCGCGCCCGCCTTCAATCGATGGACGCGCGCGGTCTCCAGCGCGGACATGATCGTCGCCGATACTGCGCCACGCGCACCGGCGACGGTCGACAGTGTGCTGTTGTGGCTCGGCCTCGCCCTGCTCACGGCGGCGCTCGCCGCGCTGGCGGGCGGCGTCATGTCGGTGGGAAGCATGGTGTCACCGACGACGTGGACCATTCTCATTGCGACGATCGCCGGCCTGGGCGTCGCCCACACGCCACTAGCACGACTGCCGGGCGCACAGTCCGTCTCGAGTGCGATGCTGATCTCCGTCGTCGCCGTCCTCGCTTCGCAGAGCAGCTTCGCAGGCATCGCGGCGGCGCCGATCTACCTGCTTTGCGGCGTAACCGTCATCGCCCTGCATGCGATCCTGCTCTGCCTCTTCGCCCGCCTTTTTCACTTCGACCTGTACCTGTGCGGTATTTCCTCGCTCGCGCACATCGGCGGCGTCGCCGCGACGCCGGTACTGGCAGCGACGYATTCCCGCTCACTGGTACCGGTCGGCATCCTGCTGGCACTCCTGGGTTATATCCTCGGCACGGGCTACGGGCTGGTCGTGGCTGCTGTTTTGTCGAGGCTCGCTTCATGACAAGGTTCTGCGCATGAACATGTTCCGCTATTCGCTGCTGGCCGTGGCCCTGGCGACGGCTGCCGTCACGCCAATGGTTCTTGCCCAGGACATCGCCGCCTCGGGCATTCCCGGCATCACCGATGCCGATCTTTCCGCCACGACGTGGGTCGGTCGCCTGACCGACGCCGACAAGGTTCTTCTCGATGCCGCCGCCATCGCTGCCTTGAACGAGCGCATCGCGCGACTCGATCCGTCGATGCACGACATCCGGCATGTGCCAGCCACCCTTTCGCGTGACCAGGTGAAGGCGTGGATCACGCAACGCTCCGCCCGCCCGACACGAGCACTCGTCGATGGCGACGGTCAGGCGATCGACAGCGGCAGACTCGATGCCATCATGGCCAATGTCGCGGTCGATGCCCTTCCCGCACAGGTCACCCCGCGCTACGGCATGGCGCTGCGCCGCACGGCGCTGCGAAGCTTCCCAACCGAGCTGCGCGCCTTCAGCCATGCTGGCGATACGGATATCGACCGCTTTCAGGAAAGCACCCTTTTCCCCGGTGATCCGCTCGTGGTCGTTCATGCGAGCAAGGATGCGCAATGGGTCTTCGTCGTCAGCCCGAACTACGCGGCCTGGGTGCGTGCCGGGGACATTGCCTTGGGCGACGCAAGACAGGTGTTCGCCCATGCGGACGCCACGCCCTACCGCGTGATCATCGGAGCCAAGCCGCTTACGGTGTATTCGCCCGAAGCGCCCGCGCTCTCGGAACTGCAGCTCGATATGGGCACGCGCGTGCCGCTCGATACGTCGCTACCGGCAGACCAACCGGTGAACGGCCAGAGCCCCTACACCTCATGGGTATTGAGCCTGCCCGTGCGTGATGCGCAGGGCGCGCTGGCGTTCCGGCCTGCCCTGCTCCAGCGCAACCTGGACTCCTCGCCCGCCTACCTGCCACTGACCCGCGCCAACATCATCCGGCAGGCCTTCAAATTCCTCGGCGAACGCTACGGCTGGGGACACGCCTACAACGGACGCGATTGCAGCGGCTTCGTCGCGGACGTCTACCGCAGCATGGGTGTACAGATGCCGCGCAACACGGGCGACCAGGCGACGAGCCCCGGCATGACGCACACGCTGTACACGGCGAAGGACAGCCACGATGTACGCCTCAAGGCGGCCATGGCGCTCGACGTCGGCGACCTGGTCTACATCCCGGGTCACGTGCTGATGGTCATTGGCAAGATCGATGGCAAACCGTATGTGATCCACGATGTGAGCGGCATCAGCTACCGCCAGCCCGACGGCAGCATGCGGCGGGTCAAGCTCAACGAGGTGTCGGTGACGCCGCTGCTGCCGCTGATGTTCAGCGACGATGCCAGCTTCGTCGACCGCATGAGCAGCATCGTCCGCCTTCGCCCATGAAGATCACCGACATCACCCTCGGCATGCTGCGCGTCCCCCTGAAGACGCCGTTCAAGACGGCGCTACGCACGGTGGAGCAGGTCGAGGACATCGTCGTGATGCTGCACACCGACGATGGTCACGTCGGCTACGGGGAAGCGCCTCCGACCGCCGCGATCACGGGGGAGACGCATGGATCGATCGTCCACGCGATCCGACATCACATCGCGCCACGACTCGTGGGCGAAGACCTGACGGACCTCAACCGGATCACCGGCCTGATCCAGGGTGCCATGGCGAACAACGGTAGCGCGAAAGCTGCCGTGGAGATCGCGGTCTACGACCTCTGGGGCCAGCTGCATCGGTCACCGGTGTACAGCCTTCTCGGCGGTGGCACGCCGACGCTCACCACCGATCTGACGATCAGCGTCAACGACGTGGACACCATGGTCGCTGATGCCCTCGCCGCGCTGGACGAGGGGTATACGGCGCTCAAGATCAAGGTCGGCAAGGACGTCGCTACCGACGTTACACGCGTGCGCACGATCCACGACGCTGTCGCGGGACGCGCCGCCCTCCGTATCGACGCCAACCAGGGCTGGACGGCGAAAGACACCGTTCGCGTGCTGACGACCCTGGAAAACGAKGGCGTGGTGCTGGACCTCATCGAGCAGCCCGTACCGGCGCACGATCTCGCCGGCATGCGCTACGTTACCGAACGCGTGAACACACCCGTGATGGCCGACGAAAGCGTGTTTGCACCCGCCGACGTGATGGAGATCATTCGCTTGCATGCGGCCGACATCATCAACATCAAGCTCATGAAGGCCGGCGGCATCACCCAGGCGCTGCGTATCGCCGACATCGCCGCCGCCCATGGCATCCCATGCATGATGGGCTGCATGCTGGAGTCCAGCATCAGCGTGGCCGCCGCCGTGCACGTGGCGATTGCGCGCTCCCGGACGATCACCCGCATCGATCTGGACGGCCCCTCGCTGTGCACGTTCGATCCCGTGGAGGGAGGCGTCCGCTTCGATGGGCCACGCATCACCGTCAGCGATGCACCCGGCCTCGGCATCGGGAACATTTGCGGCTTGGTACCGCTCTAAGCGCAGCGCGTTTTCATCCCAATCAGATCGCCTGACCACCGCACCGGACTTACACCATGCTGCTACGTCGCCTCAGGACCTACTCGCTCGGCCTCGTCACTCTGGGCGTAATCGCCACACTCGGCCTGGCGGCCACCGCGAACGGCTTCGAAGCACCCGCCGCCTGGTCCGTCTCGCGACAGATGGTTGTCGTCACGACGGACGGCTGGGATGTGGATCACGGAAGCCTGCGCACCTATGAGCGCGACGGCACGACCTGGAAGCAGGTGGGAACACCGGCGGACGTGACGATCGGCAAGCACGGGAGCGCCTGGGGCGTCGGCCTTCATCCGGTCCAGCAGGACGGCCCCACCAAGGTCGAAGGCGATGCGCGCAGCCCGGCCGGTATTTTCAGGATCGGACAGGCCTTCGGCTATGCCGAGACCAACGGCACGGCGCTCCCCTACCGAGGCCTCACCGCGTCGGACTATTGCGTGGACGTGACCGACTCGCCTTATTACAACCAGGTGGTCGACACCAGGCAGGTTGGCGAGAAAGCCGTCGCCGGCGCGACCGAACCCATGCGTCGCGACCTCCACCTCAACGGCGACCACGCCTACCGCATCGGCTTCGTCATCGAACACAACCCCGAGGGCCGACGCGGTGCAGGTAGCTGCATCTTCGCGCACTTGTGGCGCTCGCCCACGTCGCCCACCGCCGGCTGCACCGCCATGACCGACGAGACCATGGAGAAACTCCTCGCCTGGCTCGACCCGAAAAAGAAGCCGGTCTTCGTGCTGCTGCCCAAAGCCGAGTACACGCGCCTGCGCGACGCCTGGAACCTCCCCCCGCTCCTGTAGGAGCCGATTTATCGGCGATGCTCTTCAATTCGGCGACGCTCCTCAATCAGGAATCGACACCTCCACCAACCGCTCAAGCAACGTCAACGATTCCTGCCACCCCAGGTAACACTGCTCAACGGGAATCACATCGGGAATGCCCTCCTGCACGATCTGCACGTCGGTACCGCAGGAGACCGCACGCAGGCTGATCGTGGTGACCATGGTGCCGGGCAGATCCGGATCATCGAAGCGATCGTCGTGGACGATCCGCTCGTTCGGAACCAGGTCGAGGTAGGTGCCGCCGAAGCTGTGGCCGTTGCCCGTGGAGAAGTTGGTGAACGACATGCGGTATCGACCGCCGACCCGCGCGTCCAGCTCGTGGACCGTGCAGGTGAAGCCATCCGGCGGGAGCCATTTCGACAGGGCGGCGGCGTCGAGGAAGGCGCGGTAGACGCGCTCGGTGGGGGCGGTGAATACGCGGTGCAGGCGGACGGTGCCGGTCATCAGAATTCTCCTTGGCGAGGTGAAGCCCTCATTCTGTACGACGAACAAGCGGGTGGCGAATCGACATCAACGCGAAACGTCAATTCGCCGATTGAGTGTCGTGGCTTCTTTAACCAAGCAGGTGAGGTCGGGGCCACTCGCCGCGCAGGACACTCTTCCTCAGCGCAACCTGCGCGGCAGTCCTGACCGTCAAGTTAACGCATCGGGACTAACCCCGTCACTCTTCGTAGGGCGTCGTATCAGTAACGAAGAACTCGAAATTATCCGCATTTCGAACAGCCTTCGACCGGTCTTCCTTCGCGAACTTCTCAGCTAACGCCCGCCCGTAGCCGTAATCGGCCGTACCAGGATAGAAAGCGTTGAAGTGGGTGTACTCATGAGCCATCGTGCCGACCCGGGATCCGAAAGCGTCGAATTCCGGTAACGTGAAGAATTTGTCGCAGAAGTAGGTGGTGTAGGTCGAATCAACTTCGACGTGGGCCGGCGTTTCGGGACCAAACCCCGGGGCACCCACATTTGAAGTTCTGTTCAGCAGCAAGCGCACGCTTCACCGTTGCCACCATGGTCTCGAAGACACGTGCGTTATTATTCAGTCCCCACCCGTCGCTGTAGATTTCCGGCTCTGAGTCGTCGTGTGTTCCGAACCAGCGGGCGTACCTCGGGTGAGGCTTGAACACGTAGTGGACCTCACCATCTTCAAATATTCCCACGTAACGTGCGCGTATAAACGACTCCGCCGCCGTCAGACGATAAGACATGGCCAATCTTGCACGGGCGATCGTATTCCTTTGCTCCGCATCGCACTTTAGGTCATCTTCGGCCGCTGTCTTTTCGACGGCGCTCACGAAGTCGTCAAAGGAGATCGAAACAATGCCTGACGAGGCGCTGGACTGAGCCGCGCGAACAAATGGTGCGCGCTCAGCGGCTGACGATCCGTGCGGGTCTGGCTCCCTGTCGAGCGGAAGCACGTATTTGATCCTGTACGCAGAATTCGGCTGAAAGCGATATTCCAGTGCCAGATCAATGGCCTTATCAAGGACTTCGCCGGGATAGATCGTCTTGAATGAGCTCATCGTCAGAGGACCCAGGTTCACCCACGTACCGCGATAGGGAACTTCGCTTCCTGCATCGTCTGTCACGTCGAACATCGATCTCGGGAGCCGCCCGCCGGACTCCACAAACGGAGTGTCCCACTTCATGATCGAGACCGGCTTATCGCCTGTATTTTCGATACGAACAACAACAACAGCCGGGTGCAATGGATCCCGGATGGCGGGCGTACGCAGGCTCACTTCGATGTGCCCTTCCGCAAACGCGGCACCGGTCTCAGCAAGTGTTGACGCCGCCAGGTACAGCGTTACGCGCAGTATGCGTTTTCGACTAGACATGGTCGTCTCCTTCTTGTTTTGGTGATCTACAAGTTAGGGACGAGAGATGCGAGTGAATACGTGATTATTCTGAAAAATGCGGCGGATTTTTGGTGGTTCGACGGGCTGGCCCGCTGCCGCGGGATCGCCGATGAATCGGCTCCCACAATGCCGATGAATCGGCTCCCACATCGGCGCTGAAGCGGCTCCCCCATTGCCGATGAATCGCCCTGCCTAGGGCCAGTACATAAAAAAACCGCGGCCCGGGGGCCGCGGTTTTCGTCACTCGCCGAGGCGGGTGGGTATTACTTCATCAGACCGGCGAGGGTCTTGCCGAGGTCGGCGGGCGACTTGACCGTGGTCACGCCAGCCTTCTCGAGCGCGGCGAACTTGGCTTCCGCCGTGCCCTTGCCACCGGAGATGATCGCACCGGCATGGCCCATGCGCTTGCCCGGAGGAGCCGAGGCGCCAGCGATGAACGAGACGACCGGCTTCTTGACGTACTGGCTGATGAACTCAGCCGCGTCTTCTTCGGCGCTGCCACCGATTTCGCCGACCATGATGATGCCTTCGGTCTGCGGATCGTCCTGGAACAGCTTCAGGCAGTCGATGAAGTTCAGGCCGTTGATCGGATCGCCACCGATACCGATGCAGGTCGACTGGCCGAGGCCTTCGTTCGTGGTCTGGAAGACCGCTTCGTACGTCAGGGTGCCCGAACGCGAAACGATACCGACCTTGCCCGGCTTGTGGATGTGGCCCGGCATGATGCCGATCTTGCACTCACCCGGGGTGATGACGCCCGGGCAGTTCGGACCGACGAGCACGACGTCCGGGTGCGACTTGAGCACGTTCTTCACGCGCATCATGTCGAGCACCGGAATGCCTTCGGTGATCGTGACGATGATCTTGATGCCACCGGCGATGGCTTCGAGGATCGAGTCGGCAGCGAACGGCGGCGGCACGAAGATCACCGACGCGTCGGCGCCGGTCTGGTCGACCGCGTCACGCACCGTGTTGAAGACCGGCAGGTTGATGTGCTCGGAACCACCCTTGCCCGGCGTGACACCGCCGACGACCTTGGTTCCGTAGGCAATCGCCTGTTCGGCGTGGAAGGTACCCTGCTGTCCGGTGAAACCCTGGACGAGGACCTTGGTGTTCTTGTTGATCAGGACGCTCATTTAAATATGCTCCTCAGGCCGCTGCGGCCACGGCCTTCTGGGCCGCATCGTTAAGATCGTCGGCCGGCGTGATCGCCAGGCCCGAGTTGGCCAGGAGCTTGCGACCTTCATCGACGTTCGTGCCCTGCAGGCGCACGATCACCGGGATCTGCAGACCCACTTCCTTCACTGCGGCGATGATGCCTTCGGCGATCAGGTCGCAGCGCACGATACCGCCGAAGATGTTGACCAGGATGGCCTTCACCTTGTCGGACGAGAGGATCAGCTTGAACGCCTCGGAGACGCGCTCCTTGGTGGCACCGCCGCCGACGTCGAGGAAGTTGGCCGGCTCACCGCCCGCCAGCTTGATCACGTCCATCGTGGCCATCGCCAGACCGGCGCCGTTGACCATGCAGCCGATCGTGCCGTCCATCGTGACGTAGTTGAGGTTGTGCTGGACGGCGGCCGCTTCGGCAGCGTCTTCCTGCGTGAGGTCGCGCATCGCCGCGAGGTCGGCGTGGCGGAACTCGGCGTTGTCGTCGGAGTTGACCTTGCCGTCGAGGGCGGCGAGGTTGCCGTCTTCGAGGATGGCGAGCGGGTTCAGCTCGACCAGGGCGAGGTCCTTCTCGTTGAACAGCTTGTACAGGCCAAGCATGATCTTGACGAGCTGGCCGACCTGCTTCGGATTCAGGTCCATCTTGAAGCCGAGCTCACGGCACTGGTACGGCTGCAGGCCTTCGACGAAGTCCACCTGGAAGGTGTGGATGTCTTCCGGCGTTTCAGCGGCGACCTGCTCAATGTCCACGCCGCCGTGCTTGGAGGCGATGAACGAGATGGACTTGGTGTCGCGATCGGTGAGGATCGAGAGGTACAGTTCCTTCGCGATGTCGGTCGCGTCGGTGACCAGGACCAGGTTCACCGGCAGCGCACGGCCGGCGGACTGGTAGGTCTCCATGTTCGTGCCGAGCATGCCCTTGGCGGCATCGCGCACGGCATCGAGGCTACGGCAGAACTTGACGCCACCGGCCTTGCCGCGACCGCCGGCATGGATCTGGGCCTTGACCATCCACTGCGAACCACCAAGGTGCTTGGCGGCGTCGACAGCGGCGTCGGGAGAGTTGGCAACCTTGCCCGGCGGTACGGCAATGCCGTACTTGGCGAACAGTTCTTTAGCCTGGTACTCGTGGAAATTCATTCGATACCTCGAGCGAACGGGAGAAACATGTGGACGCGTGCAGGCCGTAAACGGCTCGCACGGGGATGGGGGATGGAGCGATTGCGCAAGTTTCACGCAATACGGCCGCGTATTTTCCCGGAAGGCGCCCCGGATGGAAAGGGGCGCCGCCGCATTGACGGCGCGGCGCGGCCCGCGGCCCGGTTTTTCGCTGCCGCAGGCGCGTCTTGCCGCGACGGCGTCGGCACCTATACTGAGGGTCATCCAGGCCCCGGGGGGCCCGGCGGAGAAGTACCCACGTGTCCACGCCCGCTTCGACGATAGCCGCAAGGACCCCGGCGAGTCAGGCCACTGCCCGCCACGAACTGTTCTTTTTCAACTACTTCCGCCTCGGCCAGGCGGCGGTCTATACCGCGCTGGCGTTCCATCCGGAGCACCTCAACTGGCCGAACCTGCCTGAACCCCTGTTCGCCCGCCTGTTCGCCCTGGCCTACCTGCTGGCTGCGCTGGTCATGGTCGCGCGCACCCGGCAGTCGCTGAACCGGCCGGTCCTGATCGTCTCGATCGGTCTGTCCCTGGACATTGCCGCGGCCCTGCTCGCTCTCGTGCTCATGCACGACGTGCGCATGGGCGTGGCCATGATGCTGGCGGTCAACCTGGCCACGGGCGCGCTGCTGCTGCCGTTCCGGCTGTCGATGTTCTTCGCTGCCATGGCGACGCTCGGCATGCTGGGCCACTCGTTTTTCGACCTCGGCGACGCCTCCTCCCCGGATCGCGAACTGGCCGAGTACGGCCTGTTCGGCGCGGCCTACTTCGCCTGCACCTCGCTGTGCTTCGTCCTCGGCCGCAACATCCGGGCTTCCGAGGCGCTGGCGGAACAGCGCGGCATCGACCTGGCCAACCTGTCCCAGGTCAACGAGCTGATCATCCGCCGGATGAAGACCGGCGTGCTGCTGGTCGACGAAGGCAACCGCATTCACCAGCTCAACGAGTCCGCCTGGATGCTCATGGGCAACCCGTCGGCCGACCAGCGCGACCTGGGCACCCTGGCCCCCGAGCTCTCGCGGCGGCTCTACCACTGGCGCACGTCGGGCAAGCTGGACGAAAGCGCGACCATGCTGGCCGACGGCACCCCCGAGGTGATCCCACGCTTCTCGCGCCTGGCGCCGAACGATGATTCGCACGTACTGATCTTCCTCGACGACACCTCGCTGGTGTCGCGCCGCGCCGAAGAGCTCACGCTCAGCTCGCTGGGCCGGCTGTCGGCCTCGATCGCCCACGAGATCCGCAATCCGCTGGCAGCGATCCACTATTCGGCCCAGCTGCTCGCCGAATCGACCGATATGAACGACACCGACCTGCGCATGGTCGAGATCATCAACAACCACTGCTCGCGCCTCAACGAGATCATCGAGAACATCCTGCAGTTGTCACGCCGCGAGCGCTCGCGGCCGGAAACCCTCGACCTGAGCCAATGGGTGCACCACTTCGTCACCGAATATCGCCAGGGCAACGACCTGGGCTCGGACATCCTGCGCGCCGTGTCCGGCGGCGAACCCGTAGCGGCCGTGGCCGACCCCCAGCACCTGCAGCAGGTGGCCTGGAACCTGGTGCAGAACGCCCTGCGCTACGGCCGCCTGCCCGGCGAGCCGGCCCGGGTCATGCTGGTCGCCCGCCATTCCGAGGTGGGTATCCCCATCCTCGAAGTGATCGATCGCGGCCCCGGCATCCCGCCCAAGGTCGCCGCGCAGATCTTCGAACCCTTTTTCACCACGCACGAATACGGCACGGGACTGGGCCTGTACCTGGCCCGGCAGATGACGGAAGCCAACCAGGCCGCCCTCGAATATGTCCGCGTGGCGGGCGGTGGCAGCTGCTTCCGGATCAGCCTCACCCCGCCGGCACGCAGCACCTCGACGGCACCCGTGGCGGCGCGGGCGTGAACAGCGCCCTTTGCTCCTGCCGCCCGGACGGTTACATTGGGAACATTCACCGAAGCCTTCGGACCCAATGAGCAAGCAGACCGTTCTGGTCATCGACGACGAGCGGGACATCCGTGAGTTGCTGACCATCACCCTCGGTCGAATGGAACTCGACGTCGACGCCGTGGGGAGCGTCAACGAAGCGCGGAGCGCACTCGCCAATCGCCGCTACGACCTGTGTTTCACCGACATGCGGCTGCCCGACGGCAGCGGCCAGGAAATCATCGAGCTGATCGCGGCCAACCACCCCGATATGCCGGTGGCCATGATTACTGCCTACGGCAACGTGGACGCGGCGGTGAACGCCCTGAAAGCGGGCGCCTTCGACTTCGTGTCCAAGCCGGTGGACATCCACCTGCTACGCCGGCTGGTCCGCACGGCGCTGAAGCTCTCCGAGGAGCGCCGGGCCGAAGCCGGCAGCAAGGGTGGCCCCGGCGCCGACCGCCTGATCGGCGATTCCCAGGCCATGGCCGAGGTCCGCTCGAAGATCGCCAAGCTCGCCCGCAACCAGGCCCCGGTCTACATCGGCGGCGAGTCCGGCGTGGGTAAGGAACTGGTTGCCCGGCTCATCCACGAATTGGGACCGCGGGCCCCCGGCGCGTTCGTGCCGGTGAACTGCGGCGCGATTCCGTCCGAACTGATGGAGAGCGAGTTCTTCGGTCACCGCAAGGGCAGCTTCACGGGCGCCCATGCCGACAAGGAAGGCCTGTTCCAGGCGGCCCAGGGCGGGACCCTGTTCCTCGACGAAGTCGCCGAGCTGCCGCTGCACATGCAGGTCAAGCTGCTGCGCGCGATCCAGGAAAAGGCGGTTCGTCCGATCGGCGGACGCGACGAGATTCCGGTCGACGTGCGCATTCTTTCGGCCACGCACAAGAACCTTGCGGCGCTGGTCGAGGAAGGCCTGTTCCGCCAGGATCTGTTCTACCGCATCAACGTGATCGAGCTGCGTGTACCGCCGCTGCGCGAACGCCGCGGCGACGTCCCTGCGCTTGCCGAATTCATTCTTCGCCAGCTTGCCTCGGAGTCCGGCGGCGCACCGGGCCGCCTGCGCGCCGACGCATTGGCGGCCCTCGAGGCCTACCAGTTCCCCGGCAACGTGCGGGAACTGGAGAACATCCTCGAGCGCGCCATGGCCATGTGCGAAGGCGACACGATCGAAGCCGACGACCTGATGCTCCCGCAGCGTGCGGCCGCCGCCGCGCCCGTAAGCCCGGTTGCACCCGACGCCGTTGCCGCCCAGGGAGGCGCGCCCGCACCGCGTGTCGCCGCGACCGATGGCTCGCTCGAGGATTACATCTCCAACATCGAGCGCGACACGATCATCAAGGCACTGGAAGAGTCGCGCTACAACAAGACGGCGACGGCGAAGAAACTGGGCATCACCTTCCGCGCGCTGCGCTACAAGTTGAAGAAGCTCGGCATCGACTGACGACAGTCACTGGCGGGCTTCGCCACCTGATCCTGCGAGGCCTTTCAGGAAGGCGAGCCCGTCGCTCTAACGCCCGCGATGCGCTGTACGGAGCCTCTCCCACTGCCGGGCCCGCCAGTAGCGATGACCGCGATATCCGGCGACCGCAGCGCCCCAGCAGAGCGCCACGGCGAGGACGGCGTTCAACAGCACGAAGGGGAATAAAGCGGGGTCCCGCACGAAGTCGACATCGGGCGATGGAAGCCCCAGCCACGGTGTGACGAACAAGGGGACGTGCATCACGGCCCGGAACACCTCGAATCCGATACCGTCCACGCATCGCGGATACGCGCATGACGTCTGCAGGGCGAAAAGTATGCTCGTCGCCGTCATGTGCAACACCGAAGCGCCAACAAAGAAGGCCAGCCGTGTACGGCGCCGCATGCGGCGCTCGATGTCATTTACCTTGTCCTGATAACCGTTGGCCATCACACCCTCCCGTCTCGAACGACTATTTCGCGGCGGCGCCGGAAACACGTTTCGGTTGACGGTACGGAGTTAGGCAGCACATCGAAATGGAAGAATTCTGAAAAATCGAGCGAATCGCTCGCGGATCCGCCGCGGCCGCGCTTACCTCGGAAAACCCACCACCGTATCGTTCAGCGGCAACTGCGCAGACCCATGCTGGACCGTCGCGGGCTTCCATCGATCGCCCATGCCAAACAGCTGGCCTTCGCTTTCCGGCCCATAGCTATCGATCTTATCGAACACATACGGCACGCCTTCGGAGCCTTCGAAGGTCGGTGCATTCGCTACCTGGAAATGCAGATGCGGCGCCGCGGAGTTACCGGATTGCCCGAGCGCGCCGATCACCTGCCCACGCACGACGGCATCGCCCGCCTTCACCGTGACGCTTCCACGCTTCAGATGGGCGTAGCCGGCGAAGTTGCCGCCGCCCAGGTCGATGACGACGTAATTGCCGAAGAGACCGTCGAGCGAAAGGGACGTGGGCTCAGCCTGGGCTTCCAGCGGCTTGTGCTCGTCCTCGCCGTCGCGAGCTGCCACCACGGTACCGTTAGCGACCGCCAACACCTCGGCGCCGTAGCCGAACCAGTCGGTATACGTCGTGGCGTGAATGTCCTTGACTGACTTGAACGCCAGCCCCCGCTTGTCGATGCCGACAAAGTCGATCGCGAAACGCTGTGGAATCGTCAGTACGCCGTTCACCGCGACCAAGCTGCCCCAGTGATGCGAATGGGCATTGCCCGGCCCCTCGTGCGCCAGCCACAGGCCGCCCTTCAGCGGCGCGCCGAGGTGGAGCGCCGGACGATTCGATACCTCAACCGGAACGCCATCGACGCGACTGACCTGACCCTTCTCATCGGTGAAAGTAAGACGGTGGCGCAACGTATGCGGCGCAGCGCCCGCCGGCAGGGTGACCCACACGAACACCGTGCTCCGCTTTCCGGCGGCGATGCCTGCCGGCTTGCCCTCGTCGGGCGCTGGCCGGATCGCTGCACCCACACCGGCGTCGTCCAGATGCAGCAACACGCGATCCTGCTCGTCGAGCACATCGAAAGTTCGTGGCCGCAAGGTGCCGGTGTCGCCATAGACATTGGTGACCTGCATCTCGTAGGCAAGATGCGTGGCGCCGTCGCTTCCGGCAAACGGCGACGGTGCGAACGGTACGCGCGCCTCGACAGGGGCCGGCAACGGTACAGGTGCGGCTGAATCGGCAGCGAATGCCGCCACAGTGACGCCCATTAAGCTGATGGCGGCAATCCACAGATGCGGCCACGCGGGCGCGCCCATCCGGCCATTCGATGCGTTCGTCATTCCCTGCCCCTTGCACCGCGCCTGTGGCGGCATAACGCGGAATCTAGGGAAGGCGCCGTCGCTAAGCAAGCGGCGGCGGCCTCACGTGCGTCCGCTGGCTTCCAATGCCTCGCGCACCCTGCGCAACAGCGCCTTGGACTGGATCGGCTTATCGAGGATGTACAGGTGATCCAGCTGCGGTAGCTCATCGAGATTCGGCGGCTTGTCCGGACGCGCGAGGAGCAGCACCGCACCGGTATAGCCGTGATCGAGCAGCGCCGCGAGCGTGCGCACGCCCGTGAACAGATTCATGTCCGCGTCCATGACCACCAGGTCGGGGACACCATGCGCCTCGATCCACTGGAGCGCCGCCGTGCCGCTCTGGCTCGCGCCGGCCTGGTAGCCGTAGGCATCGAGCGTATCGGCTAGCAACGACAGCTGCACGGCTTCTTCGACGACGACGAGTACACGCTCCGCCTCGCCCTGCAGGCTCGACTCCATCACCAGCGGCTCGGCATCCACGCCTTCTTCCGGATTGAGCGGCAGGTAGAGGTGGAACTGCGTCCCTTCACCCAGCTTGCTGCGCACGCGCATGAGGCCGCCATGGCTGGCGACGATGCGCTTGCACGAGAGCAGGCCGAGGCCGGTACCAAGCTCCTTGGTCGTGAAGAACGGTTCGAACAGGCGCTGCAGCACCTCGGGTGTCATGCCGGAGCCGGTGTCGATCACCGAAAGGCGCAGGTAGCGCCCGGGTGCGGGCTGCTCGCCTTCAACGAAGAAATCCTCGGGCAGGTTGGCCTGCGCTGTTTCGACCTTCAGGTGACCACCATCGGGCATGGCCTGGATCGCATTGAGGCAAAGGTTGAGCAGGCACTGCTGCAGCTCGGTGTGATTGCCTTCGAAGGCAACGTCGGGGTCGAAGATGTCGACGTTCATCTCGATCGCGCGGGGCACGCTGCCCTGCATCAGCAGCTTGAGCGCTTCGAGCAGGGCACCGAGCCGCACCTGTTCGGCGCGACGCGCTCCGCGGGCGAACGACAGCATCGAGGAGACCATCTCCAGGCCGCGACGCCCGCAGTCGCGCACCAGGGCACCAAGGCGCGCCAGCCGCGGATCGTCGGCATAATCTTCCAGCGTGTCGCCGGCAAGCAGCAAGGGCTGCAGGAGATTGCGCAAGTCGTGGCTGAGACCCCCTGCAAGGAGGGCCAGGCTTTCGAAGCGCTGCGCGCGAATCAACTCGAGCTCCGCGCGGGCACGTGCGCGCTGCTCTTCGGCTTCGCGCAAGGCGCGGCGCACGGCGGAGGCCAGGCGCGCCGTGTTCTGCTTGAGGATGTAGTCGGTGGCGCCGTTGCGCAACGCGACGATGGCGGCCTCCTCACCCAGCGTCGCCGAGATAAAGATAAACGGTATCTCGGCGCTGCGCTCGCGCAGGATCTGCAGCGCGCGCTCGCCACTGAACGAGGGCATGCTCAGGTCGGACAGCACGATGTTCGGCTCGAAGCTGTCGAGCGCCGCGGTGAACGCCGGCTCGTCGTCGACGAGCATCACTTCGTATTCGAGTCCATCCTGGTCGAGCTCGGTCAACACGAGTTCGGCGTCGAGGGCATTGTCCTCGACCTGAAGGATTCTGACTTTGTTCTCGTACCCGCTCATGCTTATGCCCGTACGCTCTCTGGTTTCGACCGATTACTCGCCATCCGGGCGCTGATTGAGCACGGCCCAGAAATGGCCGAGCGTCTGCACCGCGGTGAAGAACTGTTGCACGTCCACCGGCTTCAGCACATAGGCATTCACACCGAGGTCCCAGCTGCGCGCCAGGTCGCTCTCTTCCCGCGAGGAAGAAAGAATCACCACCGGCAGGCGCTTCCACTTCTCTTCCGTGCGCAGCTGCTTGAGGACTTCCAGCCCATCCATGCGCGGCATCTTGATGTCGAGCAGGATCACCGATGGATCGCCTTCGGTGCGATTTGCGTACTGCCCGCGACGATGCAGCCAGTCCAGGCAATCCACGCCGTCTTCGACATGGACCACGGGATTGGCGAGCTTCGCTTCGCGAAGCGCGTCGATGGCCATCTCGGCATCGGCCATCGAATCTTCGACGAGGAGGATGGTGCGCAGGTCGCGCTGATTCATGTGTCACCCATTCTGGAGCCCGGAACGTCCGAGGCCGGCAAGGAAAAATGGAAGGTGGCGCCGCTGTCGAGCTCGCCTTCGGCCCAGGTGCGGCCACCATGGCGCGCGATGATCCGCCGCACGTTGGCAAGGCCGATGCCGTTGCCGGGAAATTCGGACGCACGGTGCAGCCGCTGGAACACGCCAAACAGCTTGCCCGCGTATTGCATGTCGAAGCCGGCGCCATTGTCGCGCACGGCGAATTCGTAGTCGCCCGCCGGGGTGCGGTCGAGTGTCACTTCGATCTGCGCACGCTCGCGATTGCCGGTGTACTTGACCGCGTTGCCGAGCAGGTTCTGCCAGACCGTGCGCAGCATGTTTTCGTCGCCGATCACGATCGGCAGCGGCGAGACTTTCCAGTCGATGCGGCGGTCACGCGCGTCGATTTCGACCAGGGCGCGCGCCTCTTCGACCAGGGACTGCATGTCCACCGGCTGCAGGCGCAAGGCGCCGCGGCCCAGGCGCGAGAACACGAGCAAGTCGTCGATGAGCTGGGCCATGCGGCGCGAGGAACTGCTGATCACGTCGATGTAATGCCGTGAGCGCTCATCCGCCTTGTCGCCGAGCTGGGTTTCCAGTTTGCCGGCGAAGCCGGAGATGTGGCGCAGCGGCGCGCGCAGGTCGTGCGAGACCGAGTAGCTGAAGGCTTCGAGCTCACGATTGACGTCCGAGATCTGCTCGACCTTGCCTTCGAGCTGGCGATTCAACTCGCTGACCTTCTGCTCCACCAGGGCTCGCGCGGTGATGTCGCTGACCGTGAGCAGCAAGGCGGGGGCGGTGCTTTCAGGCTGTTCGATACGACGGGCATTGATCACCACGAAGCGGTCGATGCCATCGACGGTACGCTGGGTGAGCTCGTAGTCCCAGAGCTCCCGGTCGCGCGCGAGCACGTCGGAGAGGCGCTGCAGCAGGGCGGTATCCTTCCACGCCCCGTGGCCGATCGCTTCCAGGGGCGAGTTGTGGTCTTTCTCGGCGTCATAGCCGTAGACCTCGGCGAAGGCCGCATTGACCAGCAACGCCCGCAAGTTGCCATCGAGCATGGCGATCGGCTCACGCACGGCCTGCAGGATCAGCTGCGACCGCTGCACGGCCTGCGCCACACGGGACTCGGCGGCAAGGCGAATGGCGATCTGCCGCTCGGAAACGAAGACCACGATACCGAGCAGGGCGATCTGGGCCAGCGCCGCCACCAGCAGGACGATGCGGTTGCTGGCCGCGAGATCCTGGGCGACCTGGCGCCGCGCCTCGAGCAGTTTGGACTCTTCGTCGAGGATCTCCTTTACCTGGTCGCGGAAGGGAAACAGCCGGCGTGAATCCTCCATGGTGGCGAACGCGGCCGCGCGATCGCCGGCCTGGAGTTGCTGCATGGCCTTGTCGAACATGCCGATGCGCCCGTTGGCGATCGATTCCAGGCCGCCCAGGCGGGTGAGCTGCTGGGCGTTGTCGCGCATCATCTCGCGCAGGTTGGCGACCAGTCCGGGCAGCACCTTGTGGGGCGCATCGATGCGCACGGTGAGATCCGGCGCGTCCGGGCCACCCGCCACGCGGGTATACACCGCCGCTTCGGCGCTACGAAGGATGGCATCGAAGCGATAGACCGTGGCCTTGATATCGGCCGTATGCGTCACCCAGTCGCGCGAGTTGAGTGCGTCTTCGGAACTCGAGCGCGTGACGGCATAAGGCAAGGCGACGATGACCAGTACGGCCGCGAGCAGGCCCGCGAGACGCCAACGCCATCCGGTACGGAACATCATGCTGTGGTCATCCCCGCAACGCGTCCTGCCCGTGAAGGACCCTTATTGTAGACGCCACGCGCCTCGCTTCGATGTTCGCCTCGATGTTTTGGCATAACAGGACCTTGGACACGATGACGGGTGCGCCGTCCTGCTCCGCAGGCCGCCCCGATAGAGGGCGGCTACGGATAGGGAACGGCGCACCCGTCCAGATGGAGTCGTGCTTAATGCCCAAGGGCCCGTGAAGGCCCTGTGACGGGTCCTTACGGTGCCGACGGCGTCATCGAGTAAGGCAGTGACGCCGGGGTCTGACCCCAGTCCTTCGCCGGCGTGGCCTGCATGGTGAAGTGCAGTTCGCCACCGGCCACGATTTCCTCGTGACGCACGAACGTACGGCCCAGCGGTTGCCCGTTGAGCGTCACCTTGCCGACGTACGGATGCTTGGCATCGAGATGATCGGCCGAGACCACGAAGTGCTTGCCACCCGGCAGGTTGAGCGTGGCCTTCTCGATGAAGGGGCGCCCGATCACGTACTGGTTGCTGCCCGGTGCGACCGGATAGAAGCCCAACGCCGTGAAGATGTACCAGGCCGACATCTGGCCCAGGTCGTCATTGCCGACCAGGCCGGTCGGTGTCGGCGTGTACTGCGTCTGCATGATCTGCACGAGGCGTTCCTGGGTCTTCCAGGGCTGGCCCGCGTAGTCGTACAGGTAGGCCACCTGGTGGCTCGGCTCGTTGCCGTGCGCGTACCAGCCGATCAGGCCGGTGATGTCCTCGACGTGCGCGAAGGACTTCGGATCGACCTTGGCGTCGAACACCGAATCCAGCTTCTTGACGAAGGCGTCCTTGCCGCCGAGCGCATCGATCAGGCCCGCCACGTCCTGCGGCACGTACCAGGAATACTGCCAGGCGTTGCCTTCGGTGTAATCGCTGCCGTAGCCCGCCGACGAAGGGTCGAACGGCTCGCGGTAGTTACCGTCGCTCTTGCGCGCACGAAGGAAGCCGGTCTTCGTGTCGAAGCTGTTCTTCCAGTTACCCGCCCGCTTGGTGAACGTGGCGGCGACGTCGTCCTTGCCCATGGCCTTGGCCATCTGCGCCAGCGACCAGTCGTCGAACGCATACTCGACCGTCTTCGAAGCCGCTTCCGGCTGGCGATCGATCGGCACGTAGCCGAGCTTCATGTAGTCGTCGATGCCGCCGTAAGGGCCATAGGTGGCACTGGCCACCATCGCCTCGAGCGCCGCATTGGCGTCGTAACCGCGAATGCCCTTCATATAGGCATCGGCGATCACCGGCACGGCGTGGTAGCCGATCATGCACCACGTCTCCATGCCCTGATAGGCCCATATCGGCAGGATGCCGAAGGGGCTGGACTGGCGCGCGGCGATCAGCGAGCTGACGAAATCGTTGCTCTTGGCCGGCTGCAGCAGGGTCATCAGCGGCTGCTGCGCGCGATAGACATCCCACAGCGACCAGGTGGAGTAGAAATCGAAGCCCTTCGCGGTATGCACCTGGTTGTCCGGACCGCGGTATTCACCGTTGACGTCCATGGACAGGCTGGGCGAGATCATCGCGTGGTACAGCGAGGTGTAGAAGGTCTTGCGGGTGTCGGCCGGCGCCACGAGGTCCACCGTCGACAACGCCTTCTCCCAGCTCTGCCGGGCTTCCGCACGGCGGGCGTCGAAGTCGAAGCCCGCGCCGTCCTTGTCGAGGTTGGCGATGGCGTTGTCTTCGCTCACCGAGGAGACCGCGACCTTGACGATCAGCGGTTTGCTCAGGTCGCCGAAATCGAACACGCCCTCGAGCGCGCGGCCGGTCATGGCGTCGACGTCCTCGGCGCGATTGCCCGGACCGCTGAAACCCTTGTACGGCACGCCGGTCTCGCGGTTCTTCAGGCTGCGCGAGGCCAGCGGCTGGTTGAAGCGCATGGCGAAATACAGCTGGCGGCCCGGTGCCCAGCCACGCGTGGTGCGACCGCCGGTGACCGTGCCGTCGGCATGAACGCGCAGGCTCGACCAGAGCACCTTGCCGTCGTAGTCGTAGATGCTGGGACGCAGGTCGAGCAGCAGATGGGCCGGCTTGCCCTTGGGGAAGGTGTAACGGTGCCAGCCGACGCGCTGGCCGGCAGTCAGTTCCGCGCGGACGTCGTAGTCGGCCAGCGTGACGGCGTAGTACCCTGCCTCAGCTTTCTCGCTCTTGTGGTCGAACCGCGAGCGATAACCGCTACCGGGCTGGTCGGGGGAGCCGGGGTCCAGCTTCACGTCGCCGGCGATGGGCATGACGAGTACGTCGCCCAGGTCGGAATGGCCGCTGCCGGAGAAGTGCGTATGCGAAAAACCGAGAATGCTCGAGTCGCCGTACTGGTAGCCGGCGGCCCACTTGTATGCGTGCTTCACGTCGGGCATCGCCGTGTCCGGCGAGAGCTGGATCATGCCGAACGGCACCGTGGCACCCGGGAACGTGTGGCCATCCCCTCCCGTGCCGATCATCGGATCGACAGCCGCATAAGCGGACGAGCCGCTCTTGTCACTGGAGGCTGCGGCGGCAAGCGCCGGCAGGGCAAGGCAGAGGGCGGCAGCCAGCAGGCCACGGCGCAAACGGATGGTGCTCGACATCGGTGGTTCCCCTCGGGTGGACGCGTTTCGAGTGGTCACGAACATTTGGATCGTGACAAACAGACCAAAAGTAGCAAAGATGCCGCAGCCTCGCATGTTGCAGTGCGTGATGCATCCCTTTCGCCGCCGAGCGATGATCGCCCGGTTTAGATCGTTTGAAGGAGTCATGATGCCGAGGATCACCCCGCAGCGCCGCAAGGTCACACTCGCCGATATCGCCCTGGGTTGCGATGTATCGCGGGCGACCGTGTCGCTGGTGCTGCGTGGCAGCCCCCTGGTCAATTCGGCCACCCGCGCGCGGGTCGAGGCCGAGCTGAAGCGCCAGGGCTATGTCTACAACCGGGCCGCAGCCAACCTGCGCCGGCGTACCTCCTCGAGCATCGGCCTGGTCGTCAACGACCTGGGCAACCCCTTCTTCGCCGAATTCGCCGCCGGGGCCGACGAGGCCCTGGCCAGCGCGGGCTACGTGACCTTGCTCGGCAACACGGGCGAATCGCCGGAGCGCCAACAGGCGGTGCTCAACTCCCTGGTGGAGCACGGCCCGGCGGGCATCATCCTGTCGCCGGCTGAGGGCAGCGAGGGCGAACGTGTCCTGGCCGCCGTCGGCATGCATACGCCCCTGCTCGTCTTCAACCGCGAACTGCCCGACGACGAGGGCACCCATCGCTGGGACACCCTGGAGATGGACAACGAGCACGGCGCCCGCCTTGCTACGGAACATCTCATCGGCCTGGGCCATCAGCGGATCGCCTTCTTCGGCGGTCATCGCGAGTCGAGCTCGGTGGAGCAGCGTCGTCGCGGCTACGCCAGCGCCATGAGCGCGGCCGGCCTGAAGGTCGATCCCGCATGGATGATCGAAAGTGCACCCACCCGCCTCGAAGCCGCACGCCAGACCGGCGCGCTGTTTGCGCGCGATCCCGCGCCGACCGCGGCGGTTTGCTACAACGACGCCGTCGCACTGGGGCTTATGCTTGGCCTGACCAAGCGAGGCCGTCGCCCGGGCGAGGACTTCGCCCTGACCGGCTTCGATGATGTCGCCGAGGCCTCGGTGTGCGTGCCTCCCCTGACCACCGTCGCGGTCGACCCGCGCGGCCTGGGTCGGCGCAGCGCCGAGCTCATCCTAGAAAGACTTCGTAATCCCGAGACGGACACGGCTTCCACTATCGCGCCCGTCCGGCTGGTCGTCCGCGAAAGCAGCTGCCCGCCGTCTTCTCCCTGAACCCACCACTGGAGCGCCCCATGGCTACCGCTTCCACGCCATTGCCCAACTCGTCGAATTCGACGGGCGCCGGCGACACCCGCTACACCTATTTCCCGCTCGCGCTTGGCGTGATGACCACGATCTTCTTCATGTGGGGGTTCCTGACCTGCCTGAATGACATCCTGATCCCGCACCTGAAGGCCGTGTTCGAACTGAACTACGCCCAGGCGCTCCTGATCCAGTTCACGTTCTTCGGCGCGTACTTCATCATGTCGCTGCCAGCGGGCAGGATCGTCGCTGCCCTCGGCTACAAGAAGAGCATCGTCCTCGGCCTGATCGTCGCCGGCATCGGCGCGGCCATGTTCTGGCCCGCCGCCGGCATGCGCCTCTACCCGTTCTTCCTCGGTGCGCTGTTCATCCTCGCCACGGGCATCACGGTGCTGCAGGTGGCTGCCAACGCGTACGTCGCCCTGCTCGGCCCTGAGAAGACCAGCTCCAGCCGCCTCACCCTGGCGCAGGCGCTGAATTCATTCGGCACCTTCCTGGCCCCGTTCTTCGGCGGTTTCCTGATCCTGTCCAACGCGGTCAAGAGCAGCGCGGACATCGCCAAGCTCTCGGCAGCGGAGCAGGTCACCTACCGCGCCCAGGAAGCATCCACGGTGCAGGGTCCGTACATCGGCCTGGCCATCGTGCTGGTGCTGCTGGCGGTCGGCGTGTACCTGTTCAAGCTGCCGGCACTCGAAGAGACCACCGAAAAGGCCGACGACAGCCACCACTCGCTGATGGACGCCCTGAAGACCCCGCACGTGTTCTTCGGCGTGCTCGGCATCTTCTTCTACGTCGGCGGCGAAGTGTCGATCGGCAGCTTCATGATCAACTACCTGCAGTTGCCCGAGATCGGCAACATGTCGGGTGAGATCGCCGCCAGCCACGTGGCGTTCTATTGGGGTGGCGCGATGGTCGGCCGCTTCATCGGCTCGGCCCTGCTGGCCCGCTTCTCGCCGCGCAAGCTGCTCACCGCTTTCGCCGTGATCAACATGCTGCTGGTCATCACGACGATGGTCACGACGGGCACGGTCGCCGTCTACAGCATCGTGGTCATCGGCCTGTTCAACTCGATCATGTTCCCGACGATCTTCTCGCTCGGCATCGAGCGCATGGGTCCGCTGACCGGCAAGGCCTCGAGCCTGCTGATCATGGCCATCGTCGGTGGCGCGCTGATTCCGTGGTTCCAGGGCATCGTTGCCGATCACATCGGCCTGCAGCACGCCTTCTTCATCCCGCTCATCTGCTACGCCTACATCGTGTTCTACGGCCTCAGTGGTTCCAAGGTCCGTTCGGTGCCTGTCGCGCGTTAAGCCCCATGGCGACGGCCGGCCTCGTGCCGGCCGTCGCGTAGTACTTTCTTGCCCCAAGGACAGGCCGCAGCATGTCTTCCATCCTCTGCTTCGGCGAGGCGCTGATCGATTTCCACGCACAGCCCCAGGGCGGCGCCGGTCAGCCTCCCGCTTTCGTTCCCTTTGCCGGCGGTGCGCCGGCCAATGTCGCGGTCGCCGCGGCACGCCTCGGCGCCCACGCCCGCTTTGCCGGCATGCTCGCACGCGACATGTTTGGCGATTTTCTTTTCAAGAGCCTGACCGAGCTTGGCGTCGGTACGGACGACATCGCGCGTACCGATGAAGCACGCACCGCCCTGGCCTTCGTCGCCCATGACGACAAGGGCGATCGCAGCTTCAGTTTCTATCGTCCGCCTGCCGCGGACCTGCTGTTCCGCCCCGAGCATTTCCGCAAGGAATCGTTCGAGGATCTGTCGATCTTCCACGTCTGCTCCAACTCGCTCACCGAAGCGGCGATCGCCGCGACGACGGTCGAGGGCATGCGCCGTGCACGTGCGGCTGGTGCGCTGGTCAGCTTCGACATGAACCTGCGCCCTGCCCTGTGGCCAGCCAGCGAGGCACCGCTGCCCCGGTTGTGGGAAGCGCTGTCCGAAGCAGACGTGATCAAGCTGAGCGCCGAAGAGTTCGCCTTCATCCACGCCGGTGCCGGCTCGGACGACGCCGTGCTCGAACGCCTCTGGCGCGGTAAGGCCCGCCTGCTGCTGGTCACCGACGGCGCGGAACCGATGCAGTGGTTCTCCCGCTCGGCGCGCGCCACCGTGAAGGGCTATGCGGTGGAAGCCGTGGACACTACCGCTGCGGGCGACGCCTTCGTCGGTGGATTGCTGGCCCGCCTCGCCGCGGAAGATGTCACGCCCGCGACCTTCGACGCGCTGGTTGCCGACACGGACCGCCTCGACGATCTGATCCGCTTCGCCGCAGCCTGTGGTGCGATCACCGCCACCCGCAAGGGCTCGTTTACTGCCATTCCCGACCAGGCCGAAGTCAGGGCCTTCATGGAGAAGCACGCATGACGAACTACCCCCTCCCCGATTTTCACAACGTGGATGTACTGCGCGACCACGTCGCCAAGACCATGGCTTTCTACAAGCCGAACGAGGTCGACACGGCCGGCGGTTTCTTCCAGTACTTCAAGGACGACGGCTCGGTTTTCGACCGCAGCCACCGGCACCTGGTGTCGAGCACGCGCTTCGTCTTCAACCACGCCATGGCTTACCTTGAATTCAAGAAGCCGGAAGACAAAGACCTTGCGATGCATGGTCTGACATACCTGCGCAACGTGCACCTGAATCCCGAGACCGGCGGCTACGCCTGGACGATCGCCGACGGCAAGCGCGACGACCAGATGAACCACTGCTACGGTCTCGCGTTCATGCTGCTGGCCTATTCGTGCGGCGTGAAGGTCGGCTTCGACGAAGCGAAAGCCTGGCAGGGTGAGATCTGGGACCTGCTCGAGAAGCGTTACTGGGAGCCGGACTACGGCCTGTACCGCGACGAGGCCGACAAGGACTGGAACTTCACCGGTTACCGCGGCCAGAACGCGAACATGCACATGACCGAGGCAATGATCGCCGCGTGGGAAGCCACGAAGGACGACCGCTACCTCGATCGCGCCCTGCTGCTGGCCGAGAACATGACCCAGCGCCAGGCCGGCCTGACGCCGCAGAAGCTGGTGTGGGAGCACTACCACAGCGACTGGACGATCGACTGGGAATACAACCTCGATAATCCCAAGCACCTGTTCCGCCCATGGGGCTTCCAACCCGGTCACCAGACCGAATGGGCGAAGCTGCTGATGATGCTCGATCGCTACACCAAGGGCACGCCGAAGCATAAGAGCTGGCTGGTACCGACCGCGAAGCACCTGTTCGACGAGGCGCTCGACAAGGCCTGGGACACCGAATACGGCGGCATCGCCTACGGCTTCTCGCCCGAAGGCGACGTCTGCGACGACGACAAGTACTTCTGGGTGCAGGCCGAATCGCTCGGTGCGGCCCAGCTGCTATTCGAGACGACGGGCGAAGCGAAATACGACGAAGCCTACGAAAAGATCTGGGCCTACAGCTGGGAGCATTTCGTCGACCACACGTACGGTGCGTGGTATCGCATCCTCAATCGCAAGAACGAGAAGTACGACGACGAGAAGAGCCCTGCTGGCAAGACCGACTATCACACGATGGGCGCCTGCTACGAAATCATGGCCTCGCTCCGCCGCATGCAGTCGAAATAATCGTAATGCCATGCATCGGTGCGAGCGGCTACTGCCCTCGCACCGATGTCACGGCAACGCCTGCTTCAACGACGCGATGCCTTCCCACGGATCCGTCTCGCTCGACCTGGCCCGCTTCAGGGCCTTCGACATGTCGAAGGCACCCCCGCCCTTCAGCCGGGCGATCTCGTCCCAGCGCAACGGCATCGCCACCGGGGCCCCCGGACGCGCACGCAACGACCATCCCGTGACACTCGTGGCGCCGCGCGTATTGCGCAGCCAGTCGATGAAGATCAGTCCCTCGCGCTTGGTCTTGCTCGCTTCGGCGATGTAGCTCTGCGGACTGTCGGCGACCATCGCGTCCGCGATGCCTTCGCAGAAGGCTTTGACTTTGCCCCATGCCGGACCACGCCGGAAGGGCGCGACCACGTGCAGGCCTTTGCCACCCGAGGTGCGGACGAAGCTTTCCAGGCCCTGGCCCTGGAGTCGCTCGCGGATCTCGCGTGCGCAGGTCACGATGGCTTTCCAGTTGACGCCCTCAGACGGATCGATGTCGAAGATGAGTCGATCGGGTTGATCGGGCTTGTCCACGCGGGCGCCCCAGGGATGGAACTCGAGCGTGTTCATCTGGACGAGCTCAAGCACGCCTTCGACATCGTCGACATACAGATACTCCGCGTCGCCGCCGTCCTTCTCTTTCAGTGCTACCGCCTTGACGTGCCTGCCGAGCGCACTGGCATGGTGCTTCTGGAAGAAACAGGCTCCGCTGGTGCCCCGAGGGCAGCGGACGACCGATAGCGGTCGGCCGCGAAGCTCGGGCAGCATGTGCGGTGCCACCGCTTCGTAGTAGGTGGCGACATCGCCCTTGGTCGGACCGCCCTCGTCGAACACCTCCCGATCCGGGTGGGTGATGGCGACGCCGTCAACGATCAGCGGCTCCATGGCGTCAGCCCGCCTTTCGACGCGTGGCTGGCGTTTTCCGCGCGGCCGTCTTGGCGGGGGCGCCCTTCTTCTTTGTCGTGCTCTTGGCCGTCGCGACCTTGGCAGTCGCCGCCTTCGCCGGCGCTTTCCTGCCGGCCGCTTTCTTTGCAGGCGCCGACTTTGCTGCCTTCTTCGTCGCCTCGATCGTCTTCTTCGCCGGCGTACGGGTCTTCGCGCCCAGGCTTTTTTTCAGCAAGGCCATGAAGTCGACGACATTGGTCGTCGCGTTTTCGGGCGTGCGGTCGTCCTCTTCGATGGTCGCCGTGACGCCCTTGCTCTTGAGCCGCTTCTCGATGACCGCGCGCAACTTGTCGCGGAAGTCGTCGCGATAGTCGCCGGGCTTCCAGTCGCTCGACATGGAGTCGATGAGGTCCCTGGCCATGTCGATCTCGCGGGGCGAAATGCGGTAGTCGGTCGTGGACTTCCCCGGTAGCTCGAAATCGTCAGCGTCGACGATTTCCGACTCGTAACGCAGGATGTTGAGGACCAACGCCTCGCCCTGGGGGAGGACGGCGGCGAGGTATTCCTTGGTGCGGATGACCACGCGCGCGATGCCGATCTTGTTGGTCTTCTTCAGCGTTTCGCGCAAAAGCACGTACCCCTTCTCGGCCTTCTTCGCAGGGAGGAGGATGTAGGGCTTTTCGAAGTAGGCCGGCGCGATCTGGCCGGCGTCGACGAACGTGTCGATCTCGACGGTCTCGTGGGCATCGCTGGCGGCGTTCTTGATGTCCTCTTCTTCGAGGACGACGTAGCTACCCTTCTGATACTCGAAGGCCTTGACGATGTCCTTCCAGGGCACCTCTTCGCCGGTGTCGGCATTGACCCGCTCGTAGCGCACGGGCGTATTGCTACGCTGGTCGAGCATGCGGAAATGGATGTCGCTACGGCGCTCGCCGGACATCAGCCGGATGGGCACGTTGAGCAGACCGAACGACAGGGTACCGGTCCAGATGGGACGGGCCATGGGGCGATCCTCGAGCCTCGGGGAGGTCGAGGATCGCCCGGCCGGCGTGCAGGGGACGCCAAGGCGCCCCGATCCCTACTTGTTGCCTTCCACCACCGGCAGCTGGATCGCACTGGCCGTACCCGGCGCATGCCACACCTGCTGGGTCGCCTTCTGGTAGTCCGACGGCTTCGCAAAGAAGATGTTCGGCACGTAGGTCTGTGGGTTGCGGTCGTAGAGCGGGAACCACGACGACTGCACCTGCACCATGACGCGGTGGCCGGGCAGGAAGGTGTGGTCGACCGTCGGCAGGCCGAACGTGTACTCCAGCGGGGTATTCGGGGTGATCGCCTTCGGATCCGAGAAACTCTCGCGGTAGCGGCCACGGAAGATGTCCATCGAGATGGCCAGTTCATAACCGCCCATGGCGGGCGCCGTCGTGTCGGTCTCCGGCGCGACGTCGATCAGTTTGACCACCCAGTCGCTGTCCGTCCCGCTGGTCGAGGCGTACAGGTTCACCTGCGGCGCGCCGGCCACGCGCAGCGGGGCGGTGAGCGGCTGGGTCACGTAGGTGAGGACATCGGGACGTCCGTCCACGAAGCGCTGGTCCTGGACCAGCCAGGTCGTCCACGAGGTGCGATCGGTGAAGCGAACCGGGCGGGGTACATAGGGCACCGGCTTCGCCGGATCGGACACGTACTCGTCGAACTTCGGCGCGGACGCGTCCGGCGCGGTGAACGACAGGCCGCCGTTGGCCGTGAGATAGAGGGGCTTCGTGCCTTTCGCCTGCGGCCACGAGGTGAAACGATCCCAATGGTTCTCACCTGTGTTGTAGATGAGAACCGGTGGGGTTTTCGCCTTCGGCGCGCCGTCGACAAGGTACTGGTTGAAGAAGGGGAGCAGCACGTCGCGACGGAACTGCAGGGCGGTGTCGCCGTCCCAGTTCAGCGCGCCCAGGGAGGACGCGCTGTAGTTGACCTGGCTATGCCGCCATGGACCCATGACGAGGTAGTTCTTGTCATTGCCTTTGTCCTTCGGCTCCACGGCTTCGTAGCTATGGATCGCGCCCCACATGTCCTCCTGGTCCCACAGGCCCTGCAGCCACATGGTGGGCACCTTGAGAGGCTGCTTCGCCATCTCCTTGTCGAGTGCCTGGCCCTGCCAGTAGGCGTCGTAGGAGGGATGCTCGCTGAGCTTGCGCCAGTACGGAAGCTGGTCCAGCCCCGCCGCCTTCGCGTAGTCGCCTGCCGAGCCCGCGGCGAGGAAATTCGTGTAATCGTCGTAGCCGGCCCGGGTGATTTCCGCGCCCTTGCCGCGCTTGGCGTTCTGTCCCGCGATGTAGTCGAAATTCGTCTGGCGGAAGGCACCGTAGTGGAACCAGTCGTCACCCATCCAGCCGTCGACCATCGGGCTTTCCGGCGCGGCGACCTTCAACGCCGGGTGCGGATTGATCAGGGCCATCACCACGGTGAAGCCCTCGTACGACGAGCCGATCATGCCGACCTTGCCGTTGGACTCTGGCAGGTTCTTCGTCAGCCAGTCGATCGTGTCGTAGGCGTCGGTGGAATGGTCGACCTCGGACGCGTTGAGCGGTCCGCGCAGCGGGCGGGTCATCACGTAGTCGCCTTCCGAACCGTACTTGCCCCGGATGTCCTGGAACACGCGGATGTAGCCGGCATCGACGAACACCTCGTCGCCCTGGGGAAGCAGGTCGCGCATGGTCGTCGCCCCGGCGCGCTCGGCGCGGCCGTCGGCGTTGTAAGGGGTGCGGGTCAGCAGGATCGGCGCGTGCTTCGCGTTCTTTGGAATCACGATGACGGTATGCAGCTTGACCCCATCGCGCATGGGAATCTCGACGACGCGCTTGACGTAGTCGTTGGCAGCGGTAGGGGCATCGAACCGGGCCGGAATGTCCGGCGTCATCGGCGCGGTCTGCGCCGCGGCGAGTCCGGTGGCGACGGCCAGTGACAGGGCGAGCATGGGAAGCAACGAGCGATGCGACATGGGCATTCCTATGGCATGGGGACGAAACCCTTCTAGCCTGCCGTATCGCGCGCCCGGAGGCCATGGCCTCCTGCCCTACCCGCCGCGCAGGCAATAAAAAACCCGCCGCCCCCGAGGGAGCGGCGGGTTCGGTGTTGCGTACTACTTACTGACCAGCAGCGGTCGAAGCAGCGGCCGGAGCGGCCGTACCGGCAGCAGCCGGAGCGGTCGTGGCAGCAGCCGGAGCAGCGTCAGCCGGAGCAGCCGCCGGAGCGGTTGCAGCAGCGGCCGGAGCCGTGGCGGCGGCGGCCGGAGCGGCCGGGGTCGCGTCTTCGCTCTTGTTGCAAGCGGAGAGCATGGCGGCAGCGACGAAGGCAAGGGCAGTGATCGAAGCAATCTTCATAGGTTTGGCTCCTCAGTTGTTATGTATAGGCGCAAGCGCGACGGCGGATACCCACCGGTTGGCGGGCCCTCCACGGCTTTCGCCGCGCGTGCAGATGATAAATGGTTTCATCCCTGGCGTGCCCGTGCGAAGACAGACGCGACAAGATTGCAACGATCATGATGAAGCGTAGATGTCTGGTGAAGCAAGCGTGACGTAATCGCACGCTTTTTTCAGAATAATCGCCTTCCGCCTCCATAAGCCAGCCCCTAGCCTTGTCAGCCAGAAATTGCGATTCGGACGCTCGGTTCGGTCGCCTGACCAGGAGAAGGTGTGTGGCTAAGGAAAAAACGTTTAAAACCCGATATCTGGCGGCAGTTATCGCCGCATTTGCGCAGCCCGCCGTGGGCACCGAAGGACCACCCTGGGTTGTCGACGGGACGGATTTTGATATTCCCGCAGGATCCTGGGAGACCGTTCTACCGAGCGTTCC
Organism: Luteibacter sp. P1_D3; assembly: GCF_056406135.1. Classification (NCBI taxonomy): domain Bacteria; kingdom Pseudomonadati; phylum Pseudomonadota; class Gammaproteobacteria; order Lysobacterales; family Rhodanobacteraceae; genus Luteibacter; species Luteibacter sp. P1_D3. The sequence continues at coordinate 78,864 of NZ_JBFUAT010000002.1, forward strand.
CGCTGTCTGGGTCAAGAATGGCGGGGCGGCGACCGGTACGGATATCACCCTGAAGACGTCCGGAGAGAACGCGCATGCCATTCGAACCGAAGGCACCGGGAGTCTGCTCACCCTGACTGGCGGGGAGCTGCGTACGACGGGCAATGGCTCTTACGGTGCACTGATCGGTGGGTCGACACCGAGCAAGCTCACCAATGTGACCATTGGTACCGAGGGGGGAAGCGCTCATGGCGTTCGATTCGACGGCGCCAACGTGCAGGGCGAGTTCGTCGGGGGCAGTATCGCCACCACGGGCTACGGGGCCATCGGCATCCTCGCCGAGGGCGGCGCTCAGTTCTCTGTCGGGTCCACCCGGATTTCCACGCGTAACACCGGCGCCCATGGCCTGGCGGCACACGGTCAAGCGGCTGCGCTGCGGGCACAGAAGGCTTCGATCGAAACCCAGGGCAGCGGCGCCAACGGCGTGCTCGTCTCAAGGACGGTGACAGCCGTCCTTACTGACACGTCGATCACGACCTCTGGCGACGGCGCCAGCGCGCTGCACGCCGGCGACGGAGCTGGCCTCATTACGGTGACAGGTGGCCGCTGGCAGACCACGGGACGCCAGGCGGCCGGCATCGCAGGAGCGAATCTCGGCCTGGCGACAGTCAACGGAACCGAAATCGACACCGCCGGTTTCAATGCCGCGGGCATCGACAGTCGCGCGGGGTCGATCAATCTGACCGATGTAACGATCACCACTCGTGGCAACCAGTCCTTCGGCATCGTGGCGATGGGCGGGGACTTCACGGGGCGCGTGCCAAACGTCGATGCCACACGGACGCACATCACGACCGCAGGCCGGACCGCGAACGGCGCCGATGCGAGGACGGGCGGCCGCATCACGCTCAACGACACCGACATCCTCACCAGCGGGATGTACGCCAACGGCCTGAGCGCGTGGAAGGCGTCGATCGTGGCCAACCGCACCCACGTCAAGACCACCGGCGTCGCCGCGTACGGCGCCGACGTGAGCGAAGGCGGGTCGTTGACGGTGCAGGGTGGCTCGATCGAGAGCCAGCAGGCTGCCGCGCTTCGCCTGCACAACCCTGCCAAGGTCCGCATCAGTGGTGGCGCCGTCCTGGGTGGCGCAGCCTTCGTGGACGTGTATCCGACGTCGACGACGCCCTTCACTATCATGCTGGACGGCAAGAGCCAGGCCGTCGGCGACATCCGTCTTGCGGACGAGACGGGCACACCCACGCCGGATGCCACGAAGGCCTCGCTGACGATCCGTAGCGGCGCCATGTGGCTGGGCGGCACCAACATCGTTCGCGACCTCACGCTCGAGGACGCCGGCCACTGGGCGGTCGGGCGCGACAGCCGGGTCGGCCGTCTCGACAGTGACCACGGCGTGGTGACGTTCGCCTCAGCGCCCGGCACCTTTGCCACGCTGACCGTTGCGGGTGACTACGAGGGCAACCAGGCCCTGTTCCGCATGCGCAGCCGCCTCGGCGACGACACATCGCCCTCCGACCTGTTACACATCATGGGCAGCACCGCCGGAAGCAGCTTCATCGCCGTAGATGCGCTCAACGGTGTCGGCGACTACACGAAAGACGGCATCCGGCTGGTACAGGTCGACGGTAGCTCGAACGGTCGCTTCGAACTCGCTGGCCGTGTCGTCGCCGGTGCGCACGAATACTTCCTGCATCAAGGTGCGCTCAGCGCGGCGAATGACGGCCACTGGTATCTGCGTTCGTCGCTGGAACCCGAGACCGTCGATCCGGCCGTGATCGATCCCCCGGTCACACCCGAGACACCCGACCCCGAGGTCGATCCGGATCCCGTCGTGCTCCCGCGCGTGTTGCGTCCCGAAGTCGGCACCTACCGGGCGAACCAGATGGTTGCCCTCGAGATGTTCCAGGGCGGCCCGGGCGCTGGCGAGGACGATGAGCGCGATGGTGCTCATCACACCGTATGGGCCCGTTTCGACCGCCGCCACACGTCGTTCGATATCGGCAACCAACTGACCACGACCGCGTCGGCCAACGAACTCACGTTCGGCGCCGACCTGTTCCGCGACGCGGACAACGAGGCGCACGTCGGCGTCATGGCGGCTGTCGGCCAGGCCGACACGCGCGGCACCTCCCTCCTCACCCACTACGCCGCCAAGGGGCGGGTCCGTGGTGCCGCTGGCGGGATCTACGGCGGGTTTCGTGGCGACGACGGCACCTACATCCGCGGCTGGACCCAGTACGCCCACGTCAATCAGCGAGTGGAAGGCGATGCCCTCGCCGCCGAGCGCTACGGCAGCGGCATGCTCACGGCGAGCCTGGAGGCGGGGCACCGCTGGCGCCAGGCGGTGACCCGCGACACCGACACGTACATCGAACCGCAGGCGCAGATCCTCAGCACGCGGCTCCGCGGTGGCGCCCACCGCGAAGCCAATGGCACGCGCGTCGCGCCGCTGCATGGCAGTGGCATCACCGCGCGACTCGGTGTGCGAACGGCCGCACGCTGGAACACGCCGAACGGTCACGTCGCGTCACCCTACTTCGCGGCGAACTGGATCCGACGTCTCGGCCGTCTCGATGCCACGCAATTCGGCAACGAGGCGTTCAACGCCGGCGTCCCGCGCAACAGCTACGGGCTGAAGCTGGGTGTCGCCTTCATGCGCAGCAGCGGCTGGCGTGTATGGACGGACGTGGAAACCCGCTTCGGTGCCCATCGGTACCGCCGCGTGACCGGATCCATCGGTATCCGCAAGGCCTGGTGACGGCAAGGAGCCCGGGGTGCGGCGTCAGTAAGCGCCCCCGGGCTCGCTTCAACCGGCGAACTCGACCGCCTGGGGACGCGCCCTGCGTGCCGTGACCGTACTTCCGACGGACGCCAGCACGATGAAACCGATGGCCAGCCACTGGCCGCTGGCCAGGTGCTCGCCGAGCAGCAGCATCGCCAACAACGATGCGACGGCCGGCTCCAGGCTGACCATGATGCCGAAGGTCTCACTGGGCAGCCGCTTGAGCGCCATCATCTCCAGCGACATGGGGATCGCACTCGATACGATCGCCACACCCAGGCCGGCCAGCAGGATCATCGGGTCGAGCAGGCTGGTGCCCGCGTGCGCCACGCCATAAGGCACGACGACGAGACTCGCCGCGACGAGGCCGAGCGACACCGATTGTCCCGCATGCAGATGCCCGGCCTGTTTGCCGAAGAGAATGTAGAGCGCCCAGCAGACGGCCGCGCCGAGCGCGAACATCACGCCCGTCGGATCCAGCGTGCTGTTGTGTCCGAACGGCAGCAGCATCATCAGGCCGGTGATCGCACTAGCCAACCAGACGAAGTCCACCGCACGACGCGACGCGATCATCGCCACGGCGAGCGGGCCGCTGAACTCGATCGCCACGGCGATACCGAAAGGAATCGTCCTCAGCGCCAGGTAGAACAGCAGGTTCATGACGCCGAGCGTCAGCCCATAACGAATGACGAAACCCGCGTCACGGCGGCTCAACGGCCAACGCCACGGGCGCCAGAACAGAAGCAGGACCAGCGCGGAGAAACCGACGCGCAATGCCGACGTACCTTCGGCACCGATCAGCGGAAAGAGCTTCTTCGCGAACGACGTGCCGATGCACAGCGAGGTGACCGAACCGAGCACGGCGAGGGCCGGCAGCCAGAGAGAGGAACGTGGGGAAGTCATGCATGCACTTTAGCCGTTGCCGCGAAGCGCGCCCATGGGATGGGCGCGACTCCTGACACGGATGCTAGACATTTTGTTTATGATGGACATATAGTCCACATCGATCCCGCCCGAGCGACCATCGCCATGACCGCCCTGCCCGACTTCCGTCTTGAAACCTACTTCTCGCGCTGGGAGTTCGCGGCGCGTTACCACCTGACGGCGTCGGACGCCGAGAGCCTGCGGGTCGACGAACTGCTCGCCCTGGCGGAACCGGCCGACCGCGATGCCTTTTCGTCCCTGCACCTGGGCTACACGCAGACCTACGGAGCGCCAGCCTTGCGCGAGGCGATCGCCGGTCTTTACGACACGCGCGGCGCCGATGACATCCTCTGCTTCGCTGGTGCCGAGGAAGGCATCTACATCGCCATGCGCGTCCTTCTGGGTACGGACGACCACGCCATCGTGATAACGCCGAACTACCAGTCGGCCGAGACCGTGCCGCTGTCGATCTGCGAGGTCACCGGCGTTGCCCTGGATCCTGACGATGGCTGGTCGCTCGACATCGACCGCGTAGCCGCCGCCATCCGGCCAAACACGCGGGTGATCTCGATCAATTTCCCGCACAACCCGACGGGCAAGATCCTCGAGCGTGATCGCTACGACGCGCTGGTGGCGCTATGTCGCAAGCAAGGTATCTGGCTTTTCAGCGACGAGGTGTACCGCCCGCTCGGTCCGCCGGGTACCGAGCACCTGCCGCAGGCTGCCGACCGCTACGAGCGCGGCATCTCGCTGGGTGTCATGTCGAAGGCTTATGGCCTGCCAGGACTTCGCGTCGGCTGGATCGCCTGCGCCGATCGTGCACTCCTGCAGAAGATGGAGCGGTACAAGCACTACCTGTCGATCTGCAACGCCGGCCCGTCGGAACAGCTGGCACTGATCGCCCTCAAGGCACGCGCGACGATCCTCGATCGAAACCGCCAGATCGTCGGCAAGAATCTCACGGTCCTCGATGCGTTCTTCGCCGAGTGGCCGGAGCACTTCGCGTGGTATCGGCCGGACGGCGGCTGCGTGGCCTATCCACGCTATCTCGGGCCCGGCAGTGTCGAGTCATTCGCAGCCGACCTCGTCGAACAGGCAGGCGTACTGCTGTTACCCGCCGAGCACTACCGATCCGAACTGGCTCCGACACCGACCGACCGTTTTCGTATCGGCTTCGGCCGCGCCGATTGCGCCGAGGCGGTGGCCGCACTCGACGACTACCTGCGACGCTGAGGACAAGACATGTCTGGAAAAAACACGGCCTTTGGTTCTCTGTTGGCGGTCCTTGCCACCGTGGTCGGCGCGGATAACCCGGCGATGGCGGCGAGCACGCAGAACGGAGTGACCCAGGAGGAGTCGCGCGAAGCGCCGGGCCGGCCGTCGCCTGGGCACACCTACAAGTTCGTCTTCGACATGAACACCTCTCACGATGCCGCCCTCGGCTTCAATCCCGGCTTGCGCGCACTCGCCGCCCTTATTGCGGACTACGCCTCGTACGGCATCGACGCCAGGCATCGTGCCATCGTGGTCGTCTTGAATGGCAGCCACGCCGAGATGGCCCTGACCGACGCCAGCTATCGCCGCCTCCATGATGGCCAGGGAAATCCCGCCATCGGGGATATGCAGGCGCTCGAACAGCTTGGCGTCGTCTTTACCGTGCCTGCCAGGGACGTCACGTCCCTGGCCATGCATGCCGCGGATATCCAGCCCGGCGTGAAGATCGGTCCTCGGGCGAGCATCGTCTATCTCGACCTTGAATCGGAAGGTTACGTCTTCAGCGGCCTGAAGAGCCTCATGACCGAATAGATTCCGATGCCTGGCCAGAAACGACGCTTAACGATCTTCCGCCTTGCGCTTCTTGACGTACTCCCTGTACGCCTCGATGCCGACATCACGACGGAGCAGTTTCGAGTCGGGGTCGATCGTATAAGTCGCGTGCTCGGGTAACGTCAGCTCGCCCTTGCCGCCTGTCATGGGCAAGGTCAGCACGTGATCGTCGACACGGACGTCCACGGGCAAYGGGAAGGGCCCGTTGCCCGGCACCACCCAGGTCAGGTGCAGTACCTGTCCGTCACGAGTCAGCTGAAGGTCGGGTAGCGCCGCCTGGTAAAGATAGACATTGAAGAACCAGTGCAGGTCCTGACCGGTCACGTTGTCGACGATGTCGATGAAGTCGGTCGTGGTGGCATAGCGCGGCGAGATATTGCCGGGTACGGGGTGCTCGGTTCCATAGACCAGCAGACGCACCGAGCGATAGAACGCCTCGTCACCGATGAGGTTGCGCAGGGTGTGCAGGACCAGGGCACCCTTGCTGTAGATGTCCTGACCGGGACCGCCGCGCTTATCCTCGTAGACATCTTCCTCGCGGCGTGATTTCCCCGAGACGATGGGATGGTGGTTGGCCAGTCCGCTGCGGAGCTTCATCAGGCTGGCGAAATAGGCCTGCGTGCCGCCGATGGACTGCGCATAGAGCGGCTGCATGTACGTCGCGAAGGCTTCGTGCAGCCACATGTCGTCCCAGTTGGCATTCGTCATCTGGTTGCCGAACCACTCGTGCGAAAGCTCGTGCTGTAACAGGTCGTCGTAGCCGTAGGCGGTCTTGGCGTAGGCATTGCCGTAGGCGTTGACGGTCTGGTGCTCCATGCCCTTGAAGGGCGTTTCGACGACGCCCATCTTCTCCGCCGCGAACGGGTACGGACCGATGGTGCTTTCAAGGAAGTCGAGCATCGGCGGGAACTCGGCAAACAGCGCGCGTGCTTTCGTCTCGTCGTCCACATACCAATAGTGCAGCGGGATGACGTTACCGAAACGGCTCGCATACGACGCGGACAGCTCGCGATATGGCGCGATGTTCAGCGCAACCCCGTACGTGCTGACGTCGTGACTGCGCCAGTGGTACGTACGCATGCCATTGACCTCATCCATGCCGACGGCAACACCATTGCCAACCGCCACGAGCGGCGCCGGTACCGTGACGTGCTCGTCGACCAGTTTCGGACGCCCCATCGGATGATCGATGCAGGGCCAGAACAGGTCGCAACCTTCTCCTTCCACGGCCGTGGCGACCCACGGCTGGCCATCGGGTGTCTTTGCCCAGACAAATCCACCGTCCCACGGCGCATGGACCGCGACATGGGGACTACCATGGTAAATGACCCGAACCGTGGTACGAGCCCCCTTCTCGAGGGGCTGCGGGAGATCGATCTCGAGGCGCCCCTCCGGGTTGCGGTAAGCGGTGCGCGGTAACGGCTTGCCGTCGACGTCGACCTGGTCGATGGGCAGGTTACGGTCGAGGTCGACCACGACCCGATGCAGCGGGGCGGTCGCCGCGAAGGTCAGCTTCGCGTCGCCCTCGAGCCAATGGCGCACGGGATCGACGCGAAAGCTCAGGTCGGCATGTTCGAAGGTCACCGCCAGCTGTTCCGGTGCACGGGGCGCGCCGGAATTGACGGTAAGGTCGGTCAGGGGCGGCGGGCCCGGCGGGATGGCCGGTGCCGAGGGCGTGCAGGCGACAGTGCTGAGTGCGAGGCTGGCGCCGAGCAGGAACGTGTTACGCATGATCGAATAGGCCGTCGGGGAAGCGGGGACCGGGCAACCATACTGACCCTCGCGTGTGTCGTCATCGGTCTTTAGAGGGGTATGACGCGGATGGCGGTTCCATGTAGAGCCGGGCAGACGGATCGATCGGTGGTTCGTGCAAGCCAATGCGATCCCCGGTGATTCACAGTGCGACGTCGATAGAACCAGGCACATCGAGGTCGTTGTGAACACAGTCAAGCTCCTTTCCTTGTGGGTGGCGTGCTCCCTGGTCGTGGGTGTCACCCACGCCCACCCTGGCCCTGGCATCGATGCACCTGCGGCATCCGCCACCGGAGCGCTTCCCGTCGAGGGCCGGATGCCAGCACTCAGCGGTGCGACGTCATGGCTCAACGGGCCCGCCCTGACCGCCTCCGGCCTTCACGGGAAAGTCGTCCTCGTCGACTTCTGGACGTTCTCGTGCATCAACTCGCTGCGACCGCTTCCCTATCTCCGTGCGTGGGCCACGAAGTACCAGGCGCAGGGGCTCGTCGTCATCGGCGTGCAGTCACCGGAGTTCGCTTTCGAACAACGCCTCGACAACGTGCGTGACGCCCTGGCGAGTCATGCGATCTCGTTCCCCATCGCTGTCGATAACGGACACCGGGTATGGAATGCTTTTCAGAACGAGTACTGGCCAGCGATCTATCTCATCGATGCCGAAGGGCGCATCCGTTATCACCACTTCGGCGAAGGTGACTACGACCAGACCGAACGCGCGATACAGGCACTCCTGGCCGAGGCGGGCACCTCCCATGTCGACCGTAGCCTCGTGAGCGTACGCGGTGATGGCGCCGAGGCGGCGCCCGACTGGGACAACGTGAAATCGCCCGAAACCTACCTGGGTTACGCACGGACGGAACGATTTGCGTCGCCCGGCGGCCCCGTGCCGGACGCGCGGCACGCCTACACGGCACCCACGCCGCTCGATCTCAACGATTGGGCGCTCGCCGGCGACTGGAGCATGGGCGCCGAAGCGACCACGGTGCGCAAAGCCCACGGGCGGCTTCTTTTCCGCTTCCATGCGCGCGACCTGCATCTGGTGGCGGGCCCCGCGACACGCGGCTCACCACTGCATTTCCGCGTGCTCATCGATGGCAAGCCGCCAGGCAGCAATCATGGCGCGGATACGGACGAGCAGGGCAACGGGACGATCGACGGCCAGCGCCTGTATCAACTCATCCGGCAGAAGGCCCCCATTGACGATCGAACGTTCGAGATCGAGTTCCTGGAACCAGGGGCGGAGGTGTTTGCCTTTACCTTCGGATGATCAAAAAAAAGGCAGAGCGACTGCTCTGCCTTTTCGGACGAACCGTGTCGGTCGATCAGAACGGAATATCGTCGTCATCGAAACCTTCGTTGACCGGCGGAGCCGAGCGCTGCGGGGGCGCATTGCCGCCGCGGGGCTGACCGTAGTCGTCGCCGCCGCGCGAACCGCCGCCGAAGTTGCCGCCGCCACGCTGCTGGCCACCCGCGCCACCACCGTAGTTGCCRCCACCACCGCCACCACCGCCCGCACGTGCCTGCTGGGGACGAGCACCGCCACCCTGGCCGCCGCCGAATCCGCCACCGCCACCGCCGCCGCCTTCACCGCCGGCATTGCCGCCGAGCATCTGCATTTCGTTGCCGATGATGTCGGTCGAATAGCGCTCGACGCCATCCTTGTCGGTGTACTTGTCGGTACGCAGCGAGCCTTCGATGTAAACCTGACGACCCTTCTTCAGGTACTCACCGGCGATTTCAGCCAGCTTGCCGAACAGCTTCACGCGGTGCCACTCGGTGCGCTCCTGCTTTTCGCCGGAGGACTTGTCGGTCCAGGCTTCGGACGTGGCGATGCGCAGGCTGGTGATCGCCGTGCCGCTGCCGGTGTACCGGGTCTCGGGATCCGCGCCGAGGTTGCCGACAATAATGACCTTGTTGATACCGCGTGCCATGGATTTCCCTCGTAAACGTGTCTTCGGACGCCGGCCCGGACCGGGCGGGCGCTCCCACCCATCATAGCCAGCCAGCCTGCGCGACGCGCGGGCCAACGGGGGCGGACCGGGTAGTTTGGGCGATGGCCGCCCCGACCGCAAACCCTTCGGCGTGGGCGCGAGCCCCTGCGCGCCGCCGCGCCAGTCTCATTCCCATGTGATCTGCACGAGTGCCACGCCGGGAGCATTCCCGGGCTGGAGTCGGCCGACCCTGACATACCGTGCCTCGAAGCGAAGTTCCGGCGAGACCCCTGCCAGGTCGAAGCGCACAGGCGTGGTCCCGTCGGGCAAGACGGCTTGGCCCGCACCCGTGCGCAAGGCGATGGCCACCCCTCGAGCGTCCCCCATCGTCGCCAGGTAACGGGGATCCTCCACCGCCGCCGTGGCGTGAACGGTGACCAGGGCATGGGTGGCGCCGACGCAGTCCGCGCCGATGAACGCCGCCGATTGCCAACGGCTGCCCTCGCCGACCGAGGGCAGCTCGGAGACGGCGACGCTGCCCAGATCGATACGGATCCGGTTGGCGACGAGCGAACAGGACGGCGTGACCGTGCCGACGACATCGAACTGGAGGGTGTCCGCCGACCGCCCGGGCGGAGCCTGCCTGCGTACCTCGCTGGCCTTGCCGGAGGGCAGTGCAAGCAGGATAAGGAAACCGAGCATGCCCGAGGCGACCGGGCCGCAACGTCGCCCGCTCATTCGCACACCCCCGTCAGCCGCGTCAGGCCAAGGGCAGCCTCGCCATCGGTTTCCATGCGAACGATGCACTGGTCCTGCGTCCGCCTGCCCCAGCGGACCGTGAGCGCCGCACCTGGCACGACGTTGCGGACGAAGATGTTGCCCGCCTGGCCCACCACGCCGACCGAACGTCCCTCGCTATCCAGAACATCGGCACCGAACGGCGGCGGAGCGCCGTCCGCCTGGCGCGCCACCAGCAATGCGGTGCGCCCGACATCGGTGTCGAACGGCAATAGAACCAGGGCCCCTGCCGTGGGCGCGACACGTCGGCGTGTCGAAAGCAGGCTCACGTCCAGCGACAATCCCGCCGGGTCGATCTCGATGGGGTTCCATCGGAAGGGAGCCAGTTGGGGTACCACACCGTAACCACGTCGATCGAGCCGGACGCCCGTCGCGGAGGGCAAACGCGCACCCACCGCTCCCGGCGCATGCACGAGAGCCATCGCCTCCCCGACTCGCTGCGTTCGCGTGATGCCGTCGCGGTGAAGTACGAGCCCTCCGGACGTCGCGAACGACTCGGCGTGCGCGCCACGACTCCGATCGACGGCGACACTCGATTCACCGCCGCCCGACAGGTGCGACGCCGACAGGCCGATGGCTCGATCGCCTCCCGCGTCCTGTGCGAGGAAGGCGCCGTAGCCCACTTCGCGCTCCCTGCCCGTCACGCCCATGACACCGAGCTGGATGCGACTGGCATCGTGACGCGCGCCCTGTCCGGCCAGAGTCAGCGTCGGTGCGGTCGGTGCCCAACCCAACGGAATCGACACACCGAGACGCGCGCTCACGTCGTTAGCCGCGTGGCGCAAGGACACATCCAGCGTGGCCCGTCGCCATCCACGCGTCCATGCGAACGCGACGGATGTTTCCGTTCGGGGCCGGTGCGACCCCGAGCGATGCTTCGTTCGGCGCAGGTCGCTACTCGCGGTGAGCGCACCGTTGCCAGCGGGCAACTCACGTTGCAGCACGATGTCCAGTCGCTCCTCGCCGGCATCGCCGACCTGGCCAGGGGACCGACGTTGACCGGTACCCGGCAGGGCACCGCCCCGCTCGCGCGCGAGGCTGACCCACATGCTCGTCCCGTCGTGCCAACGCCGACCGTGGCGAACGCGCCACGCCCTGCTGCGCGCCGGCCGGGAGAATGACGAGAAACGCGCGGTACGGGTACCGGTGAAGTCGACGGCAAAGGCGCCAGCCAGGGTATCGACGGCGGCTCCGAACAGGATCGAGTGACTACCGGCCCAGCCACGCCAGCCGCTATAGAGGGTGGTGTCCCGCGGCAGGCCGCGTCGCCAGCTCGCCTGCACCAGCGCGCCACCACGACCTCGCGTTGTCACCCCACGACCCACGCTCATCGAAGCGGACGTGCGCCCTTCGCCGAGCAGATCGGGCATCGCGAAAAACGGTACGCGAAACGACGTGCGACCACCGTCTTCCTCCTCGACGGTGACTTCCAGGTGGCCGCCGCGCCCGAAGCCCTGGAGGTCGTCGATGATGAAGGGACCGGGCGTAACCGAGAGTTCTCGCAGGAGCACGCCGGCCTGACTCACGCGGACGACAGCGTGTGTCCGCGCCACGCCGCGTACCCGCGGTTTGTAGCCAGAGCCAGCGTCGTCCTCCATGCGTGCGTCGCTCGCAACGCTCATGCCATGCACGCGAACGGGCGCAAAGCTGCCATCGGACACGACGAACTCGCCCGCCCGCCACTGCGATCGCCAGGCCTCGATCTGCCGCTCGACGTACAGATGGCGACGTCGGTAGCGCGATGCGCTCCATGCTCCCGCGCTACGCAGACGCCAGTCCCCTGCATTGATCCCGGCCTCGAGCGCCAGAAACCGCGCCGTGCGCGAATGCTTGCCCATCGTGTTGCGATGCAGGTTGGCGTGCCAGCCGAGCTGCCCGGACGCCACGCCCGCGTCTCGCTGCACGGGCGGCACCAGACCGGAACGCCGACGCGCACGCGATGCCTGCGGCACTTCGATGTCCAGCCGTTGCTCGCTCACGTCGAAACGCGACGTTGCGCCGGGAAGATGATCGGACAGCGGACGACAGCCCTCGTCGTCCGTCGCAAGACTCGCCGGAAGCGTGACACCGAATGACACCAGGTCCGCACGCGACACACAGGGGATCGCGTCGGACGCCTCGTCCTCGGTGGCGAAACGAACACGACGGCGCCACTGCCACTCACCGTTCAACCACACGTCGGCATCGTAGGTGCCAGCCATGACCGGATTGCCGCGGGTATAACGGGAAAGGTCGATCTTCATCGCGTGACCACCTGGAAGAAATGCGGGATTGAACTGGACCGTCTTGCCGACGGGCGGTGCATCGGTCCCGGCTTCGACGCGCGTCACGCCGAGAATCAAGGTGACGGTGACCGGCCACATACAGGCGCGCAGGCGGCGCGAGCCACCGCCCCGGGATGCGCTTGCTTCAGTCATCGGCCACCGCGTCAGCGGTGACCTTTGCCGCCGCGGGAATCACCGCGCCGTAGTCGTTGATCGTGGCGAACGTCACCGCCGCTGCGGCTGTGGGAGACATGCCTTTCGGCAACGGCCACGATGTCTGGCCCTTCGCCATGGCCATGCCCCCACCGAGCGAGACGGGCTTACTCGAGGTACCGCTGGCGGCGATCTCAACGTCGTTGAACGAGATGACATAGGGCGAGGGATTGACGACACGCAGCTGGAACAGCGCGCCAACGCGCTCGACCGACCACGTCAGCAAACCCGGTGCGCCAGCAGGCGCGATGGAAAGGCCAGACGGCCGATGCAACAGCTTGAGCCGGTGCCGGAAGGCGAATTGCAACGTATTGGTCGCCGCTGCTTCTTCCGGACTCGGGGGAATTTCGAGCACGTTGAGCCAGTACAACACTTCACGATCCGACGGCGGACGCCCGGCGACATGGACGATACGCAAGGCATGTCCGCGTCCGGGGTCGATGCGGAATACCGGCGGCGTGATGGCGAACGGTGCGCGCGCGTTCTCCGGCGTGGATCGAGCGTCACCGTCGTCGATCCACGCCTGGACGAGCGCGGGCTCCTGGCCCTTGTTCTCGATTCGAACTGCGATGTCGCGACTGGCGCCCGGAAACACGACTCGCGTGCCGCCGATGACGACGCCTGCCCTCGTCTCGCCGACCACGCCGACACAGACCAGGGCAAGGCTCATGATGGTCCGGGCGCGACCCCTCACTGGTAGACGACCTGAAAGCCGACGCGCGAGTTCGCCGTACCCTTCTCGGCTTTACCCGTGCTGTAGTAACGCGCGATCAGCGGTATCACGGCGCCGTTCGATGCGATCGTCGCGACTTGCGAGTCTTCGGTGTACAGGTTGATCGGTGTGCCGTCGGCATTGGCAATCTGGATCTGCACGTTCTTCGCGGCATCGGCGCCCGCATCGATATTGAGGCGGCCGGTCGCCCGGTCGAGTGAGGGGCTGGCCGGATCGAAACGGATCTTCGCCAGCACGCCATCCAGGCACTCCTCATTGCCGCCGATCCGGATCTGGAACCCGCGATCACCGGCGGTCTGACCCGCGGCGACAAGGTTGCCCGCACTGATGTCGCCGAAATCGACCGCTTTCGTGGCAGCTCCCGACCCCGGCGGCTTCCCCTCCACCAGACATGTCGTGGCCGTGATGCGGCCGGTGATGTCGATGGTCCCGTCATTGGCAGCCAGCACGGGCGATGCAGGTATCGCAACGAGCGCGACAGCGAGTGACGAAGTAACGAACACGTTCATGGCAGCGACCTTCTCGGTGGGGGACGGTCAGTCTCTGCGCATGACCCGGCGCCATCGATACGCGCGCGCTGAAACGCGAGCCGTCGCACGACCCGCTTGCGGGCGAGTGGACATCCCGTGCCATGTGAGGGGTCCCGAAGCGCGCCGGGGCTGCCCGAGCCAGGGCACGAGAACATGCCGGCCCGGCCCGGCACGCCCGCCCGGAACCGTCATTTTTGCGGATTCCCTTGGCCTGCACGGCCAATCCACCTGAGCAGACCCTATACTGGGGGCCGATTTGTCGCACACGAACCTGGTCCATGGATTCCATCGCCGATCGCACCACCTCCCTCGACTTTGCCGGCGTTCGCGCCCTGGCAGCCGACGACATGAAGGAGGTCGACGCGCTGATCCGGCACCGACTGTCTTCCGACGTCGTGCTGATCAATGCCATCGCGGACCACATCATCGCCGGTGGAGGCAAGCGCCTGCGCCCGATGCTGCATGTGCTTGCCGCACGAGCCGCGGGCTACGGCGGGCAGGAACACGCGAAGCTGGCGGCGATCATCGAGTTCATTCATACCTCGACCCTGCTCCATGACGACGTGGTCGATGAGTCCGACATGCGCCGCGGCCGCAAGACCGCAAACGCCCTCTGGGGCAATGCGGCCAGCGTGCTGGTCGGCGACTTTCTCTACTCGCGCTCGTTCCAGTTGATGGTGGAACTGGACGACATGCGGATCATGCGCATCCTCGCCGACACCACCAACACGATCGCCGAAGGCGAAGTGCTGCAGCTGCTCAACATCGGCAATGCCGACGTGGACGAGGCGTCCTATCTGGCCGTGATCGAGCGGAAGACCGCCGTGTTGTTCGCCGCCGCCACCGAACTCGGTGGCGTACTGGGTGGCCTGCCCGAGAATCAGATCGCCGCCCTGCGCCGCTATGGCATGGAGCTCGGCTATGCGTTCCAGATCGCCGACGACCTGCTCGATTACGTGTCCGACGCGGAGACGCTCGGCAAGAACATCGGCGACGACCTCGCCGAGGGCAAGCCGACCCTGCCGCTGATCTATGCCATGCAGTCGGCCGATGCGGAGCAGCTGAAGTCCCTCCGCCACGCCATCGAGCACGGCGGCCTCGATTCGCTGGACCGCATCGTGGCAGCGATCCGCGATTCGGGTGCCCTCGAGCGTACCCACGATCGCGCGGTTTCCCACGCCAGCGCCGCGCGAGCGGCGCTTGATGAGATCGCCGCGTCGCCGTTCCGCGACGCGCTCGCCGCCCTGGCCGATTATTCGGTCGAGCGGCGCTTCTGACCGACCGCGCGGATCACTTCTTCGCGAAGGCTTCCGTCAGCCATGCGCGCATGGCGGCATAGGCGCGGTTCGCCACCTTGGCGTCGTAGCGGCAGTTGCCCGTCGTCGTCGTGGCTTCCTTTTCAGTGAAGCAATGGACGGCCCCGCCGAAGTCGGTGGAGGCCCAGTCGACCTTCGCGTCGCGCATTTCCGCCTCGAACGCCGCACGCTGTTCGGGGGGCACGTTGGCATCGTCGGCACCATTCAGGGCCAGCACCTTGCCGTGGATGTTCGACGCGAGCTTCGGGTCATCGGTGGCGAGCAAGCCATGGAAGCTGACCACGGCGGCGACGTCGGCACCGGCGCGTGCGAGATCGAGTACGGCGGAGCCGCCGAAGCAGAAGCCGATGGCGGCCAAGCGCGCGGGATCGATCGGGGCGTTCTTTTCCTGTGCCTTCAGCTCGGCGAAGGCACGCGACACGCGTGCACGCATGATCTTGCGATCCGCGTAGAGAGGCTTCACCGCCGCGCCGGCTTCGGCTTCCGATGTCGGGCGCGTGTTGCCGCCATACATATCGGTCAGCAGGATGACGTAGTCCTTGCCGGCGATGTCCTTGGCTTTCGCAAGAGCCATGTCGTTGATGCCGTACCAGTTGGGCACCATCACCAGGCCCGGACGCTTCGCGGTGACCGCATCGTCGTAGACCAGGAAACTCTTGTAGGTCACGCCGGCGTCGGTCCACTGGACTGGCTTGGCGACCATCGCCGCGGACGCCGCGCCGATGTGACCGAGGGCGAGCAAGGACAACAGCAGTAACGAACGACGCATGACGTGACTCCCTGGTTTAGTGCGGCAAGCATAGGCCCGGCCGCACGAACTGGGTAGTTACAGTCCCGCGGCGTGACGTGCCAGCCGACTCTTGAGTGGGCCGATGCGATCGAGCAGGCGAACGCCGATGCCACGGGCGGTGACCAGCGGCGATGCCTGCCAGGCGTAGATCCGGGCAAGCGCGTCGAACGACCAGGCGTCCAGACCGTCGGCGCTGCGACGACGACGCGCGTAGCGGCGCAATACGTGCGTCGCGGCGAAGTCCCTGCCCGCGTCACGCGCGTCGACCAGGGTGTCGCGAAGCTCGACGACATCGCGCAGGCCGAGGTTCACGCCTTGACCCGCGAGGGGGTGGACCGCGTGCGCCGCATCACCGAGCAGAATCAGTCGTCCTACCTCGTAGCGCTCGGCCAGCTTCAGCCGAAGCGGAAACGCGACCCGCCGGCTGACGGCACGCACGGGACCCAGCCTGAAGTCGCTGGCGATGCCAAGCGCATCGCGGAAGGCGTCATCATCCAGCGCCAGCACGCGCCGGGCGTCGGCCTCGGGCAAGGACCAGACGATCGAACTGCGGCCATCGGCCAGGGGTAGGAAGGCCAGGGGTCCAGAGGGCAGGAATCGCTGCCAGGCCGTCCGTTGATGGGGCTCGGTCGTCTCGACGTGGGCCACGACCGCACGTTGCGCATAGTCGCGGCCCTGCGTACCGATGCCCACCATGGCCCGCAGCGGCGATTCGGCGCCATCCGCGGCGACGACGAGCCGCGCCGAGACGACCTGGCCGTCGGCCAGGTCAAGCTGCGCCCGATCTTCACGCATGGTGTAAGCGATCACTTCCGCCGGGACGATGCGGCGTACGCCGGCGTCGTCCAGCGCGTGCCATAGCGTTGCCTGGACGAGATTGTTTTCGACGATGTAGCCGAGCACGTCACGGCCCTCGTCGGCCGCGTCGAAATGGATGGCAGCCCCGTTCTCCGCGTCCCACACGTGCATGCGCTCATAGCCGGAGGCACGCGCGTCGCGGATACGCGACCAGACACCCAGTTGGTCGAGCAGGCTTACCGACGACAGCGCGAGCCCGACCACACGCAGATCCACCTCGTCGGTGGCTGCCCAGGCGGCGGACTCACGCGCGTCGATCAGGGCAACGGAGAAACCGGCACGCGCCAGGGCCAGCGCCGCGGCGGCACCGACCATGCCACCGCCGACGACCGCGACATCGAGCAGGCTGCCGCGGCGACGCGCGGGCTCGTTCTGCCAGGACTCGCTCATGGCGTTTTCTCCCGCACCGCCAGCGGCGCGTGGGGCCGGAAGCCCATGCCCCGCCGACTCAGCGCATGGCGCAGCGGCGGGACCCGATCGAGGGCGAGCATCGCCAGCGACCGCAACGGGCCCAAGAATGGCTGATCGAGACAGGCCAGACGGACCAGGCCGTGGCTCATGACCATCGTCCCCTCACGATCTTCCGCGCGCCGTGCGGCGTATTCCACCAGCAGGTCCCGGGCGCCCGGATCGGTCGCTCCGGTCACCAGTTCGGCCAGGGTGAGCGCGTCGCGCAAGCCCAGGTTGAAGCCTTGCGCACCGATGGGATGCACGGTCTGCGCCGCGTTGCCGACCAGGACGGCACGCTCGGCGACGAGGTGGTCGGCAGCCACGCGTCGAATGGGATACGGCGAGCGCTTGCCGGGGCGCGAGAAACGGCCGAGGCGCCAGCCAAAACGCTCCTGGGCGAACGCGGCGAAAGCGGCATCATCCATCGCCGCCACGGTGGGGGCGAGATCGGCCGCGACAGTCAGGACCACCCCGACCCGGCGATCGGCCAGGGGCAGCACCGCGACGGGGCCATCATCGGTGAAACGCTCGAACGCACGGCCGCGCGGGTCGCGCTCGGGGGTCATCGTGCTGACGAAGAGCGCCTGTTCATAGTCATGCTCGCGCGTGCCGATGCCGAGCTGGCCACGGATGCCCGACTGGGTTCCGTCCGCCCCGACCAGGAGCGGCGTCAGGATGTGCCGCGTCTCCCCGGCCGTCGACACGGCCACCGACCACCCACCGTCGACGGCCTCGATGCCCTCGACCCGTGCGGGCGCGAGGCGGGTCAGCAGCCGGCAGCGGTCGAGGCGACGCAGCAGCGCGGCACCGAGTTCCCTCGCGGGCAGGGTCCAGCCAAGGGCGTCCACCCCTTCCGCGGCCGCGTCCATGCGCAAACTGCCGAAGTCCCCGGCACGGCTGGTATGGATATGCGTGATCGGGGTGGCCCGGTCCTGCGCAAAATCCCAGACCCCGATCGCCGTGAGGCCGTTCACGGTCGCCCGGGCCAGCGCAAGGTTGCGCTCGTCGTAGCTGGGCTGGTCGTCCACGCGCGGCGCAGCGGCCTCCACGAGGATGGCCGGCAATCCCGCGTTGTCCAGGGCGATGGCGAGGCTGGCCCCGACCAGGCCGCCGCCGACGATGAGGATGGGTTCGGAAGAAGTCATGACCGGATGATAACTCCACCGATAGAATGCCCCGATGGGCAATCGACTTTCGAAGATCTACACACGCACCGGTGACGATGGCACGACCGGCCTGGGCGATGGCAGCCGTACCGGCAAGGACTCCCTGCGCGTCACGGCTTACGGCACCGTGGACGAACTCAACAGCGCCATCGGCATGACCATGGCTGCCGACGGGGTGGACGACGACATCCGCGAAGCGCTGGTACAGATCCAGCATGAACTCTTCGACCTCGGTGGCGAGTTGTGCATTCCCGGCATGGCCATGGTCGAGGCCCGCGACATCGACCGCCTCGAGACCGTGCTCGACGCCTTCAACGCGGATCTGCCCGCCCTGAAGGACTTCATCCTGCCCGGCGGCGGGATGGCGGCGGCGTCCTGCCACCTGGCCCGAACGATCTGCCGTCGCGCCGTGCGCGACGTCGTCGCGCTCGGCCGGCTCGAGGAGGTGCGACCCGAAGCGCAGCGTTACCTGAACCGATTGTCCGACCTGCTGTTCGTCATCGCGCGCGTTCTCGCCCGCCGCAGTGGCCACGGCGAGGTGCTCTGGCAGCATGAGCGCCGCCCGCGCGGCTGAGTCGGCGGTGTAAGCTCAATCGCCAGGCGCGTCGATCGACGACGCGCTCTCCAGGGGTCCAGAGCTATGGGTGATTTGCCATCGTGCGGTGCGACCGGCGATTCTGCTAACTTGGCCGCCTTTCGAACGAATAAGACCGAGCCTGTGACGTCACGCAACAGCATCCTGCCTAAACGCCGCCTGCTGGCGACAGCCGTCGCCTTCATCGTCTCGAGTGCCGCCCAGGCCGTCCATGTGGCGCCTACGACGGCGACGCCATCGCAGGGCACGACCACCCAGGCGGCGCCCGTCGCCACCTGCGCCCTGGGCTCGTTCTTCTGTCCGTCCCGGCCACTGAACTTCAACCTGTGCCGTCCCAACGCCATGCTGGGGTTCTACGAGCCGGAAATCACCAAGGACACGTCGCTGCGGGAAACCGCGGTCACGGACGTTCACTCGGGTATCGACGACGGCAATGTCGGCGGCGTCAAGGTGGAGAGCCCGGAGCCGGACGTCTATCACCTGACTGGCGGTGTCCGCCTCGAACGCGCCGACCAGGTCATGCGCGCCGACGACGTGACCTATAACTCGGACTCGACGGCTTACGACGCGAAGGGCAACGTGCGCTACCAGGAGGCCGGGATGCTGGTTTCGGCCGATCGCATGACCGGCACCACGACCCCCAACCAGGCCGATGCCGACCACGTCGCGTATCAGCTGCTGCAATCGCGTGGCAACGGCATCGCCGATCACGCCAAGGTGATGGACCCGCAGCACGGCCGTTTTTCCATGGCCACGTACTCTACCTGCGACATCGGCAACCACCAGTGGGAGTTCCGCGCGAAGACGCTGAACCTGAACAAGGACACCGGCGTTGGCGTGGCACGCAGCGCGACCATCCGCTACAAGAATGTCCCGTTCATGTACCTGCCGGTGTTCTCGTTCCCGCTGGACGATCGCCGCAAGAGCGGCTTCCTCTATCCGACGTTCGGATCGAACAGCTATTCGGGCGCGTACCTCACGCTGCCGTATTATTTCAATCTCGCGCCGAACTACGATGCGACGGTCGAGCCGGGCTTCTACAGCGATCGAGGGCTGATGCTCGGCGGTGAGTTCCGTTACCTGCTGCCGCAATCGAACGGCAGCTTCGACCTGCACTACATGGCCCACGACAAGGGGCCTGACCAGGACATCAGCGGAACGAGCGACCGTGACGGATCCAAGCAGCGCTGGCTGTTGCAGATCGCCAACTCCACCAATCTCGGCGACGGCTATCACTTCGGCGCGAACGTCAACCGCGCCTCGGACAACCAGTACTTCCGTGACTTCGGCAACGATCTCTACTCCTCCGGCGTCGGCCTGCTCTCGTCCAGCGCCTATGTGACCAAGGGCGGCAAGTACTGGAGCGCGGCGCTGGGTGCGGACGATTACCAGAACGTCGATGCTGGCCTGCCGAACTACGTGGCGCCGTATCGCCGCTGGCCGCGTGGCACGTTCAACTTCAACATGCCGGTGTTCAGCTGGCTCGACGCGGGTATCGACACCGAAATCGTGAACTTCCGCAAGGAAGACGCGGCGCCGGTCTCTCCCGGCGTGCCGGGACAGGTCGATGGCACGCGACTCGACCTCGCACCGTTCCTGGCCGCTGACTTCCAGGGCGCCTCCTGGTTCGTCCGTCCGCGCGTCGAATTCCGCAATACGGACTACCGCCTCAACACCGATTACCAGCACTACAACTACGCCGAGCGCGATCCGTCCCGGTCCCTGCCAATCGCCAACGTGGACGCCGGCCTGATCTTCGACAAGCAGACCAGCCTGTTCGGCACCAACTACACGCAGACGCTCGAGCCGCGCCTGTATTACCTGTATGTGCCGTACCGCAACCAGAACAACCTCCCGCTGTTCGATACCAGCGAGATGTCGTTCGACTTCTGGCAGCTGTTCACCAACAACCGCTTCTCCGGCGCCGACCGCCAGATGGACGCGAACAACCTGACGGCCGCCCTGACCACTCGCCTGCTCGACGATCACGGCGTGGAACGCATGTCGGCGAGCCTGGGCCAGATTCGCTACTTCAGCGACCAGAAGGTCCAGTCGCCCCTGGTGGCGCCGACCAACTTCGCCGGTTCGGACTACATCGCTCAGCTGAGCATGCAGTTCAACGACGACTGGCGGATGAACAGCTCCTACCAGTGGAACCCGAACAAGAAGCCGAGCCCCTACCTGGGCACCGACGGTCAGCCGTTCGACCAGGGCCACGACACCGATCTGGCCACGGTACAGATCCAGCGCCGCATCAAGGGCGACGGCATCATCAACTTCTCGTACCGCTATCGTCGCAACGTGATGGAACAATTCGACACATCCGTGGTCTTTCCGGTGTCCGAGCGCTGGCGCGCACTGGCGCGATGGGTCTTCGCCCGCCGCGACGTGCTCCCCGTCACCGTGCCCGGCACAGGCACCTTCAATACCTTCACGTTCTCACATCGCACGCTGGACGCGGCCGTGGGCGTCGAGTACGACAGCTGCTGCGTCGCCTTCCGCGTACTCGGCCGCCACTACGTGCACGACTACACCCGGCAGACGGCCAACGCGATCATGTTCGAGATGGAATTCAAGGGCCTGGGCTCGTTCAACCCGGAGACAGGCAGCTATCTGCGGCGTGCTATCCTTGGCTATCAATAAGAGGGGCAGGTGCCCCAGGCTCCCTATTCGATGAAGCAGATTCTTGCGTACTCCCTGCTCGCCGCGGCTCTCGCGTCGGTCGTCCCCACCGCCCATGCCCAGCTGATGCCATCGGCCCAGCCGGCACAGGGTGGCAGCGCCGCCGGCGGCAACGGCACGCTCGATCGCATCGTCGCGGTCGTCGAGGACGACATCATCCTGCAGAGCGAACTGGACGAGGCGATCAATGCCATCGTCAAGCAGTACGCCGCCAATCCTGCCCAGCTGCCGCCGCACGACGTGCTGGCGCGGCAGGTGCTCGATCGCCTCATCCTGATGAAGATCCAGGTCCAGCAGGCGTCCAACCAGAACATCAAGGTCTCCGACCAGGATGTCGACCAGGCCGCCGCCAACGTCGCCCAGCAGAACAAGATGTCGCCGGAGCAGCTGCGCGCCGCGGTCGAACAGGATGGCTACAGCTACGCGGGCTTCCGCCAGCAGCTGTCCGACCAGATCACCGCCCAGAAGCTGCACGAAAGCGTGGTTCGCGACCAGGTCAACGTGACCGATACCGAGGTCAACAACATGCTCGCCAGCCCGACTTACAAGGGCGGCGAAGTGCACCTGGCGCACATCCAGATCAGCACCCCGGCCAACGGTAGCGCGAGCGACATCGCCGCCGCCCAGAACAAGGCCGACGAGACACTCAAGGCGATCAAGGGCGGCATGGACTTCAACGCCGCAGCCATTCGCTTTTCCGATGCGCCCGACGCCCTCGACGGCGGCGATCTCGGCTGGCGCCGGCTCGACGAAGTGCCGCCGGCTTTCGCCGATGCGGTCACCGGCCTCAAGCCCGGCGACAACACCGCCGCGCTGCGTGGCCCGACCGGCTTCCACATCCTGAAGCTGGTCGAGACCCGCCAGCCGGGCCGGCAGATCGTCACCGAATATCACGCCCGTCAGATCCTGATCAAGCCGTCCGAAATCGTGACGCCGGAACAGGCTGAGAAGAAGGCGCAGGACATCTACACCCGTGTGGTCGACAAGAAGGAAGACTTCGCCAAGATCGCGAAGGACGACTCCAAGGACAACACCACTGCGAACAACGGCGGTGACATGGGCTGGTTCGCGCAGGACGCCTGGGGCCAGGCCATTGGCGCCCAGATCGCCGGCCTGAAGGACAACGAGGTCTCGCACCCGATTCAGACCGATGCTGGCTGGATCGTCATCCAGCGCCTCGGCACGCGTCAGAGCGATCTGACCGACCAGCTGCAGCGCGATCAGGCTCGCCAGGCCATCGGCAATCGCAAGGCCGATGCGGCCTACGAGAGCTACCTCCGCGAGCAGCGTTCGTCGGCTTACGTGAACATCCTCGTCCCGGAACTCAAGGATCCGGACGACAAGCAGGCTTCGGCCACGCCCGCCGCCCAGTAAGCCGTCATGACCGCGACCACCCTGCCACGGCTCGCCGTCACTGCCGGTGAGCCTGCCGGGGTAGGTCCCGAACTCGTCGCCCGCCTGGCGGCGAGCGACCTGCCCGCCGATATCGTCGCGATCACCGATCGCGACCTGCTTCGCCGGGCCGCTGCGATCTGCGGCATCGAACTCACGATCAGCGACGACGATGGCTCCCGCCTCACGGCACGAGCCGCCGGGCACGTGCGCGTACGACACGTGCCCCTGGGCGAGCGCGACACCCCCGGCACACCGAGTCCCGCCAACGCACAACACGTGCTCGACATGCTGGCTCTGGCGGCCGATGGCTGCTTCGGCGGTGAGTTTGACGCGGTGGTCACCGGCCCGGTACAGAAGTCCAGCATCAACGACGCCGGCGTGCCCTTCAGCGGCCACACCGAGTTCTTTGCCGAGCGCGCCCACAGCGATGTCGTGATGATGCTGGCAAGCCCGGAGCTTCGCGTCACCCTGGCGACCACTCACCTGCCGTTATCGGCGGTGCCTGCAGCCATCACGCCGGTTCTGCTCGAGCGCACGCTGCGCATCGTGTCACGGTCGTTGAGTTCCCTGTACGGCCTCGCACACCCGCGCATCGCCGTCCTCGGCCTCAACCCGCACGCGGGCGAGGACGGGCACATGGGGCGGGAGGAGATCGATACGATCATCCCGCTGCTGGAGCGGCTGCGCGGCGAGGGTATGGAGCTGCTCGGCCCGCTACCGGCCGACACCGCCTTCGTGACCGCCATGCGCCCCCGCTACGACGCCGTCCTGGCGATGTACCACGACCAGGCGCTACCGGTCCTCAAGAGCGAGGCCTTCGACAGCACGGTCAACGTGACGCTCGGCCTTCCTTTCATCCGCACGTCCGTCGATCACGGCACGGCGCTGGACCTCGCCGGCACGGGCCGCGCGAATCCGGCCAGCCTGTTTGCCGCGGCGCGACTCGCCATCGTCTTCGCCAACCATCGGGCCGCCGTATGAACGCACGCCCCAAGAAAAGCTTCGGTCAGCACTTCCTGCACGACAGGCGCTATCTCGACCGCATCGTCGCCGCCATTGCTCCGAAGGACGGCGATACCGTGGTCGAGATCGGCCCCGGCGAGGGTGCGATGACGATTCCGCTGCTGGCCGCAGCCCGCCGGATGACGGCGATCGAGCTGGATACCGACCTGATCCCCGGCCTGCAGGCGCGCGCTGCGGACGTCGGCGAGCTGCGTATCGTGCACTCGGATGTCCTCAAGGTGGATTTCACGGCATTGGCGCGCGAGCTCGGCGCGGAACGCCTGCGTATCGCCGGCAACCTGCCCTACTACATCTCCAGCCCGATCCTGTTCCATTGCGTCGAGCACGCCGCGGCGATCCAGGACATGCATTTCATGCTGCAGAAAGAGGTGGTCGATCGCATGGCTGCCGAGCCCGGAAGCAAGGTGTACGGGCGGTTGAGCGTGATGCTCCAGCTCGCCTGCAAGGTGACACCGCTGTTCACGGTGCCTCCCGGCGCCTTCCGGCCGCCACCCAAGGTGGACTCCGCCGTCGTCCGGCTGGTCCCGCTGCCACCGGAGCAGCTGCCCAAGGGTGATGCCGCGAACATCTACAAGGTCGTGAAGGCGGCCTTCGCCATGCGCCGCAAGACCCTTTCCAACACGCTGAAGGGTCTTGTGGACGAAGCGACGATCCGGGATCTGGGCATCGATCCCCGCGCCCGCGCGGAAACCCTCCCCCCGGGCGACTTCGTCAAGCTCGCCAACGCGATCTGAAGGTTCCTGCGGGCATACTTGCCCGCCCTGTCCCCGTCCCCGACAATCGGTCCATGAACTCCAAAACACCCTACACGATCGACGTGGAGGTCGAATCCCGCTTCGTCCCCGACCAGTCGCAGCCTACCGACAACCGCTACGTCTTCGCTTACACGATCACGCTGCGCAATGCCGGTGAGACCGGCGCGCAACTGATGACCCGTCACTGGGTTATCAAGGATGCGAACGGCAAGGTTGAGGAAGTACGCGGCGACGGCGTGGTCGGCGAGCAACCGTGGATGCGCCCAGGCGAGTCGTTCGAGTACACCTCCGGCGCCGTCCTCGAGACGGCGGTGGGCACCATGGAAGGCACTTACAGCATGGTGGCCGATGACGGCACGCAGTTCGATGCCCCGATTCCGACTTTCGTGCTTTCGATACCGCGCACGCTCCACTAGGATCGACTCATGGATAGCGCGCACGCCGTCAATGGCGCCAGGGAGCAGCAGGACTGATGGCCGTCTACGCAATCGGCGACGTCCAGGGCTGCTACCCCGAACTCCAGCGTTTGCTGGAGAAAATTCGCTTCGACCCGGCGAGCGATCGCCTGTGGTTCTGCGGCGACCTGGTCAATCGTGGCGGCGAGTCGCTGGCCACGCTGCGCCTGATTCATTCGCTGCGTGAGCAGAGCATCATCACGCTCGGCAATCACGACCTCTCGCTGCTGGCCATCGGCCAGCGCCGTGAGGACGCACAACAACGGGTGAATCCGGAGTTGCGTGAGGTGTTGTTCGCCGACGATGCGCCCGTCCTCCTGGAGTGGATGCGCATGCAGAAGCTACTGCATCACGACGAGACGCTCGGCTGGACCATGATCCATGCCGGGCTCGCGCCAAGCTGGACACTGCGCCAGGCGCAGCGAGCGGCACTGGAGGTCGAGCGCGAACTGGGTGGCCCACGTCACCAGCGGCTGCTCAAGAACCTTTTCGGCAACCGCCCGCCAGGCTGGAACAATCGCCTGCAGGGCGTCGAGCGCCATCGGGCCACGATCAACACACTCACTCGCATGCGCTATTGCGACGTCGGCGGGCGCATCGACTTCGAAGGCAAGGGCACGCCCGGCACGCAGAAGCCGGGCATGTACCCGTGGTTCGAAGTGCCGGGCATGCGACGCCGCGAAACGAAGATCGTCTGCGGCCACTGGTCGGCTCTCGGCCGCTTCGCCGGCCTGGGCATCTACGCGATCGACACCGGCTGCGTGTGGGGCGGCCAGCTGACGGCGCTGCGCCTGGATACGCCGGAGCCGGAATACATCACCGTCGATGCCGAGCCGTACCGCCAGAAGCCCAAGGGCGGCGGCGACTGATCGGCTCCCAAAAAAATGACGACGCAAAAAAAACCGCCTTTCGGCGGTTTTTTTATCAGCTCAGCTGACCGTGACAGTGCTTGTACTTCTTGCCCGATCCACAGGGGCAAGGATCGTTGCGGCCGACCTTGGGACCGTCGTTAAGTACAGGCGCGATCACCGGCTCGGCAACGGCGTTGTCCCCGCCGACACCCAGCTGCTGGACATCGGCATGCTGGAACTGCAGGCGCTGCGCTTCGGCGGCACGCTGCTGCTCGGCTTCCATCGCGGTGACTTCGTCTTCGCTACGGATGCGGATACGCGCAAGCATCTGCACCACTTCGCTCTTGATGCGGTCGAGCATCTCGGAGAACAGTTCGAACGACTCGCGCTTGAATTCCTGTTTCGGCTGCTTCTGAGCATAGCCACGCAGGTAAATGCCCTGGCGCAGGTAGTCCATGCTCGCGAGATGCTCCTTCCATGCGTTATCGACCACCGAGAGCATCACGTGCTTCTCGAGCGAACGCATGGTTTCGGGACCGACCTGGACTTCCTTCTCGGCAAACAGCGTATCGACCGCGGCACGCACGTGCTCGAGGATCGTTTCCGAGTCGACGTCCTTCTGCCCTTCGACCCACTGCGGCAGGTCGATGCGGAGATTGAGCTCACTGGCGAGTTCGCGATCGAGACCGGCGATATCCCACTGGTCGTCGATGCTGTCGGCGGGCACGTACTTGCGAACGAGCGCCACCACGACGTCCTGGCGGATGTCGACGATCATGTCGGAGATATCGTCGATCTCGAGGAGTTCGTCGCGCTGCGCGTAGATCACCTTGCGCTGATCGTTGGCGACGTCATCGAACTCGAGGAGGTTCTTGCGGATATCGAAGTTGTGCTGCTCGACCTTGCGCTGGACCTTCTCGATCTGGCGCGTGATCAGACGATCCTCGAGGGCCTCATCTTCCTTCATGCCGAACATCTGCATCCAGCGGCCGATGCGCTCGCCGCCGAAGATGCGCATCAGGTTGTCCTGCAGCGACAGGTAGAAGCGCGAGGAGCCGGGATCGCCCTGGCGACCCGAACGACCGCGCAGCTGGTTGTCGATACGACGCGATTCGTGACGTTCCGTGCCGACGATATGCAGGCCGCCCGACGCGAGCACCTGTTCGTGGCGCTTCTTCCACTCTTCGCGCGTCTTCTGGCGATCGGCGTCGGTCGCCGTCTCAGGCAAGGTGGCGAGAAGGGCTTCGAGGCTGCCGCCGAGCACGATATCCGTACCGCGACCGGCCATGTTGGTCGCGATCGTGACGGAGCCCGGCGCACCCGCCTGGGCCACGATGTGCGCTTCGCGTTCGTGCTGCTTGGCGTTGAGCACTTCGTGCGGGATCTTTTCTTTCTTCAGCAGACCCGACACGAGCTCCGACACATCGATGGACGCCGTGCCGACGAGCACCGGCTGGCCGCGCTCGAAGCAGGCCTTGATGTCGTCGATGACGGCCTTGTACTTGGCATCCGGACCGAGGAACACGGAATCCGGATTGTCCACGCGCACCATCGGCTTGTGCGTCGGGATCACGACCACTTCCAGGCCATACACGGTCTGGAACTCGTAGGCTTCCGTATCGGCCGTACCGGTCATGCCGGCCAGCTTCTTGTACATGCGGAACAGGTTCTGGAACGTGACCGTGGCGAGCGTCTGGTTCTCGCGCTGGATGGGCACGCCTTCCTTCGCCTCGACCGCCTGGTGCAGGCCATCGGACCAGCGACGACCGGCCAGCGTACGACCGGTGAACTCGTCGACGATGATGACTTCGCCGTCGCGGACGATGTAGTCCACGTCACGCTGGTAGATCGCGTTCGCACGCAGCGCCGCGTTCATGTGATGAACGACGGCCAGGTTCTTCGAATCGTAGAGACCGCTATCCGGCTCGATGACACCCGCTTCGCGGAGCAGCTGCTCCGCGTGCTCCATGCCCTCTTCGGACATGTGCACCTGCTTGCCCTTTTCGTCGACGAAATAGTCGCCGCCGGTGTCTTCCTTCTCCTGGCGGGAGAGTCCCGGGACGATCTTGTTCACCGCGATGTAGAGCTGCGGGGAATCCTCGGCAGGGCCGGAGATGATCAGTGGGGTACGGGCTTCGTCGATCAGGATCGAGTCGACCTCGTCGACGATGGCGTAGTGCAGGCCGCGCTGGTTGCGCTGCTCCTTGCTGAGCGCCATGTTGTCGCGCAGGTAATCGAAGCCGAACTCGTTATTCGTACCGTAGGTGATGTCGGCCTGGTACGCGCTGCGCTTGTCGGCGTGGTCCATGCCCGGGTACACGACGCCGACCGTGAGGCCGAGGAAGTTGTACAGGCGGCCCATCTGCGCCGAATCGCGTCGCGCCAGGTAGTCGTTCACCGTGACCACATGCACGCCCTTGCTCTCGAGGGCGTTGAGGTACACCGGCAACGTACCGACGAGGGTCTTACCCTCACCCGTCCGCATCTCGGCGATACGCCCGCCATGCAACACCATGCCGCCGATGAGCTGGACGTCGTAGTGGCGCATGCCGAGCACGCGCTTCGCCGCCTCGCGGGTAACCGCGAAGGCTTCGGGCAGCAGGGCGTCGAGGGTCTCGCCGGCAGCGAGACGCTGACGGAAGTCATCGGTCTTGCCACGCAGCGCGTCGTCGGAAAGCTTTTCGAATTCCGGCTCGAGGGCGTTGATGCGCTTGACCGTCTTGGAGAGGTCACGCAGCACCCGCTCGTTACGGCTGCCGAAAATACTCGTCAGTGCACGATTGAACATCGATCATCCGGATCTGAAACGAAAAGGGCTGCCGAAAGGCACAAAGCCGACCGGCACGAAGGGACGATCATACTACGGGCGTCCCCGGCTTTCCTCGGGGTGGCGACGGGAGGGGGTGGATTCAAGGCCGATCAGCGATGGCTCTTCACGAAGGCCAACGGATTCACGACCCGATCGTGGTACCAGACCTCAAAATGTACATGGGAGCCGGTGGAGCGGCCGGTGGAGCCCGCTTTGGCGATGACGTCCCCGACCTTCACGCGTTGCCCCGGATGGGCGACCAGCGCGCTGTTGTGGGCGTAACGGGTCATGTAGCCGTTGCCGTGGTCGATCTCGATGACATCGCCATAGCCGCTGCGCTGACCCGCGAAAGTGACCATACCTTCAGCCACGGCCGTTACCGGCGTACCGGTGGGGGTGGCGATGTCGATGCCCGTGTGGCGCGCGCTATGCCCGCTGAACGGGTCGGGCCGGCCGCCGAAGTAAGAGGAAATGTAGCCATTGACCGGCATGCCGGTCGGTCGAAGGCTGGATTCGATGCTGCGGTCCATCAGCATGTCGCGCAAGGCCTCGAGCTGGGCCTGCTGGGTATCGAACTGACCGGAGAGCTGGTCGATGCTCTTCCCCAACGACTCGGGCAGCGCATAAGCGCCAGCATCCGCGCCATTGGTGACCTCGAGACCGCCCTGACCGGGCTCCTCGTCGAAGTTGAACTCGCCGTCGTCCAGCTTGCCGACCTGCGTCAGGCGTTCGCCGAGGGCATTCAGGCGAACGGACTGGGCCTGAAGCTGACCGAGCTTGACCGCCAGGGCATCGAGATCGCGCTGCGCATCGCGCTTGATCTGGGCCACCTGCGCGCTCTGCCCACCCACCTCCGCCTGGAGGCCACCGAGATGATCCAGCGCCCGGTCCTTCGGGCTGGCGACAGCGAGCGCCAGCGCCGCGCCGACCGCGGCAATCCCGACGAAACCGGCCAGGGCCATCGCCGTCACCTTGCAGCGCATGCGCCGGCAGGTGAGATCCAGCGTTTTCGGCCCTTTCTGGCCACGAGACACGAGTATGATCTGCATACGTTCCACATCGAATAGTTGAAGCCGGTCCATGCCACCGCCGTACCAACCGAACCGACGCTCCACCCATGGACTGAAGTCCATCTCGGAGTTCGGGCCTGTCGCATCGCTGGCCAAACGGGCCCGCGAACTCGACACGTTGGACCGCCAGCTGCGCGCGACGCTGCCGCAACCGTTGCGCGATAACGTCCGCTTCGCGGACCTGCGCGACGGCAGGCTCGTCTTCCTTGCGCCCTCCTCGGCCTGGGCATCGCGGGTGCGCCTTTATCAGACGCAGATCCTCGAAGCCGCCCGCGCCATCGGCGCGAAAGCCAGTTCGGTTGCCGTGAAAGTGGCCCCCCTACCGGTCGAGGAAGTCATTCCCGACCGACATAAACCGCTTTCCGCCTCAGCCGGTCGCCATCTGCGAGCTGCCGCGGCGTCACTCTCCGACCCCACGTTGCGGGATCTGTTCCTGAAACTGGCCTCCGAGGCCGAAATTTCAGATTAATTCGATACTTACGAGTCAAAAGCTCAATCCGTAAGTAGCACCGGATCCACCGGGGCGGCGAACTTTATAGCACGCGTTGTCCCTGTGAACACCTAAAATGGACGTAAAGTTCACGTGGGCGTGACGGCTGTCACGGGGTTTTCGCGCTGGACGGGCTCGCCTTTGGCCTCGCGTTCGCCGTGGGCTGCGTCGCAAGAGCCGGCGGGTGCCACCCTCGGGGCCGGTAGCGGAGGTGAGGGCGTCGGCTGGATCAGGCCCGTCAGGGGGCCGGCCAGGACGGCCGGCCTTTTCCGCGAGACAGGATGTCGAGTCGGAAAACCCCAGTCGAAGCCCGGCCCGTGCCCGTAGGGCAATAAGTAAATGGCGGCGGTAGCCGCCCTCCCTAGCGGGACGCCGCAGCGTGGCCCCGAGGGTGGCACCCGCCGGCCCTTGYGACGCGCCCGCGAGCGACGAGCCCAACGCAATGCCGAAGGCGAGCCATCCCCGAGCCCAAAAAGAAAAAAGGCCGCGATCGCTCGCGGCCTTTCGATATGGCGGGCGGCCCGAAGGCGCCGTGCTCAAACCGCCTGGGCGGGATGGGCGTAGGAAATCGGCGCCTTGGCCGGATCCTTGAAGCTGACTTCTTCCCAGGCAGTGACATCGGCCATGAGGCTGCGAAGAAGCTTGTTGTTGAGCTCATGACCCGACTTGTGCGCGGAATACGCGCCGATCAGGCTGTGGCCCAACATATAAATGTCGCCGATGGCGTCGAGGATCTTGTGCTTGACGAACTCGTTGTCGTAACGGAGGCCGTCTTCATTGAGCACGCGGTAGTCGTCCAGCACCACGGCGTTATCCATGGAGCCGCCGAGCGTGAGATTGCGCTCACGGAGCATCTCGATGTCGCGCATGAAACCGAACGTGCGGGCGCGGCTGACTTCCTTGACGAACGACGTCGTCGAGAAATCCATCTCGGCCTGCGAATTGCGCTTGTTGAACAGCGGGTGGTCGAACTCGACCGAAAAACCCACCTTGAAGCCGTCGAACGGCTCGAGCTTGGCCCATTTGTCACCGTCCTGGACGATGACCGGCTTGCGAATACGGATGAAACGCTTGGCGGCTTCCTGCTCCTCGATACCGGCGGACTGGATGAGGAAGACGAAGGGACCCGCACTGCCGTCCATGATCGGCACTTCAGGCGCGGAAAGGTCGACATAAGCGTTGTCGATGCCCAGCCCGGCCATGGCCGAGAGGAGATGTTCAACCGTGGACACGCGAACGTCGCCGTTGATCAGCGTGGTCGAAAGGCGCGTATCGCCGACGTTCTCGGGACGCGAATGCAGTTCGACAGGCGGATTCAGGTCGGTGCGACGGAACACGATGCCGGTGTTCGGCGCCGCGGGACGGAGCGTCATGTACACCTTGTCGCCGGTATGAAGACCGACGCCTGTGGCGCGAATGATGTTCTTTAGCGTGCGCTGCTTAATCATAGTGGGTCAAACCTTAGCCGGCAGCAGCCTATAAGTGGCAGGTAGGCTAACACAGTCTTAACCTGGGGATGGACGAGCCCACGGGAGAAGTCTTGCACGGCTTCACCCTTCCTTCAGCTATAACCGCGAGCCATTCTCATTGTGCGTGCGACTGAACCGTTGCACATTCAAGCACTTGAGAACGCTCCCGCATTTACCCCGTTGACACGGCAACGCTCCGCCGCCCGGACGGGATCGGCGGCGAAGCGTCGGGCTACCCGGCATCGTGCCGGGTGGGCCTCACGTTTTCCTTAACGTGCCTCTTGTCACGTCAAAAGACGGTCAATCCGCCTGGCGGCGCAGGAACGCCGGGATATCCAGGTAATCGATCGTCGGCTCGGCGCCCTTCGACGGTGCCGGCTCCGAACGCGTCGACGACACCACGTCGGGCTGTGCGTAGTCGACCACTTCGTTGCCGGTACCCGTGCGCAGTACGACCGGACGCGGACGCTGGCGCATTTCGACCTGCTGCTGCACCGGCTGGCGGATCGGCTGCTTCGCCGCCACGCCGGCACGGTTCAGGCCCGTGGCGACCACGGTCACGCGGACGTCGTCCTGCATGTCCGGGTCGAGCGAGGTGCCGATGACCACGGTCGCGTCTTCCGAGGCGAAGTCGTGGATCACGCGACCGATCTCGTCGAACTCGCGCATGGTCAGGTTCGGACCGGCGGTGACGTTGACCAGAATGCCGCAGGCGCCGGCGAGGTTCACGTCTTCGAGCAGCGGGTTGTTGATGGCGGCCTCGGCGGCGGCCTGCGCGCGGTCATCGCCGCGGGCGGTGCCGGAGCCCATCATCGCCATGCCCATCTCGCTCATGACCGTACGGACGTCGGCAAAGTCGACGTTGATCAGGCCGGGAGCCGTGATGAGGTCGGCGATGCCCTGGACGGCGCCCTGGAGGACGTCGTTGGCCGCCTTGAAGGCGTTGAGCAGGGTCACTTCGCGACCGAGTACCGAGAGGAGCTTTTCGTTCGGCACCGTGATCAGCGAGTCGACGTGCTGCGAGAGGTCTTCGATACCCTTCAGGGCGACCTGCATGCGGCGACGGCCTTCGAACGGGAACGGCTTGGTGACGACCGCGACCGTCAGGATGCCCTTTTCCTTGGCGAGCTGGGCGACGACCGGAGCCGCACCCGTACCCGTGCCACCACCCATGCCGGCGGTGATGAAGACCATGTCCGCGCCTTCGAGCATTTCCTCGATGCGCTCGCGGTCTTCCAGTGCGGCCTGGCGGCCCACTTCCGGGTTGGCACCCGCGCCCAGGCCCTTGGTGACATTGCCACCGAGCTGGAGATGCGTACGCGAGTTGCAGCTCTTCATGGCCTGCGCGTCGGTATTGGCGACGACGAACTCGACGCCTTCGATATTGGAGTTGACCATGTGGGCCACGGCGTTACCGCCGCCACCACCCACGCCAATGACCTTGATGACAGCGTTCGGTGCCAGCTTTTCGATGAGTTCAAACATTTCCCGTCCTCCGCAGAACTTTTAGTTTTTATGGTTTATGTCCCACGTCCGACTCCTGTCGACCGTGGGTTACGGGCCATCCTGTTGCCCCGGCACCCCCCTTCCATCGGGCACCGACAATCCGGTTTTGACTTAGAAATTCTTGGTGAACCAGCTTCGGAACTTTTCGACCACACTGCCGACGTTGCCGACGGCGGAACTCGTGTTGCGCGACGCACCGCTCGACCGCGAACCGTGCAGAAGCAGGCCCACGCCGGTCGAATGAAGCTCGCTGGAAACCACATCGCCCAGGCCCGACACGTGCTGGGGCACGCCGATGCGGACCATCTTGTGGAAGATCTCTTCCGCCAGTTCGAGCGCGCCTTCCATGCGCGAGGCGCCACCGGTCAGCACGATGCCGGCCGCGACGAGACTCTCGTAACCCGAGCGGCGCAGTTCGTCCTGCACCATCTCGAAGATTTCCTCGTAACGTGCCTGCACCGACTGCGCGAGTGCCTGTCGCGCGAGACGGCGCGGCGGACGATCGCCGACGCTCGGCACCTGGATCGTTTCTTCCGCGTGGGCGAGCTGGGCGAGCGCGCACGCGTATTTGATTTTGATCTCTTCCGCGTGAGCGGTGGGTGTGTGCACGCCGTAGGCGATGTCGTTCGTCACCTGATCGCCACCGACCGGCAGCGATTTGGTGTGACGGATCGCGCCCTGCGTATAGATGGCGATATCGGTCGTGCCGGCACCGATGTCGACGAGGCAGACGCCAAGCTCGAGCTCGTCTTCGGTGAGCACGGCCTTCGCGCTGGCCACGGCGGCGGGCACCAGCTCGTCGACCGAGAGGCCGCAGCGCTGGATGCACTTTGAGATGTTCTGCACGGCACTGGCCGCACCGGTGACCAGATGCACGCTGGCTTCCAGGCGCACGCCGCTCATGCCGACCGGATGACGGATGCCGTCCTGGCCGTCGATGCGGTATTCCTGCGATTCCTTGTAGAGGACCTTGCGGTCGGCCGGGATCGCCACCGCACTCGCGGCTTCCAGCACCTGCTCGAGGTCGGCCGCCATCACCTCGCGGTCGCGGATGGCCGCGGTACCGTGCGAGTTCCGCGTTTCCAGGTGGCTGCCCGAGATCGAGGCGTAAACCGAGCGGATGTCGCACCCAGCCATCAGCTCGGCCTCTTCGACCGCGCGCTGGATGGAGTGCACCGTCGATTCGATATCGACCACCGAGCCGCGCTTCATGCCGCGCGACACGTGCGTGCCGATGCCGATGATCTCGATCGGTTCGCCCGGCTCGTATTCGCCGACGATCGCGACGACCTTGGACGTTCCGATGTCGAGGCCGACGACGAGCTGTTTGTCGTTCTTGTTTCTCATGGTTTAGCTCAGCTTCCGACCTTGGGTGTGGCCGTGGTTTCCGATTCCGGCCACCGGATGGCGAATCCGTTGGTGTAACGAAGGTCGGCATAGGCGAAACCGCCACGCCGACCGGCGACAAGTTGCGGGTAGACATCGAGGAAGCGGGCGAGGCGACGGTCGGCCTGGTCACGATCGCCAATGACGATCTCGGCACCGCTTTCCGTCGTGACGCTCCAGCTACCGCGTTCGCTCAGGCTCACGCCGACAATGGCGAGCTGCGCCCTGCCCTCGAAGGCCTTGTGCGCCTGCGCATAAAAACTCACGACTTCCGCCAGGCGTGAATCCGGGCCATGTAATCGCGGCAGATCGCCCATCTGGTCGGCGCCCGGGGCATCGAAGACGAGGCCCTGGCGGCTGATCAGTCGGTCTTCGTTCCAGCGCGCGAAGGGCTGACGCTCGTAGATGCGCACCAGCAGGGTGTCGGGCCAGCGCTTGCGCACCTCGACCGACTCGACCCACGGCAACGAACCGATCGCGTGGCGCACGTCTTCCAGATCGGTGGCGAAAAAGCCTTTACCGAGCCGCGGCAGCACGGCGCTGCGGATCTGTTCGGCGCTGACGTGCGCGAACTCCGCCTCGACCTTGATGTTCGTCACCGGCCAACGACCGGCGGCGAACCAGCCCTGCATCACGCCGACCACGGGAAGTACCACCAACGTAATGGCGATACCCCAGGCGACGATCCGCGTGGCGGCGGCTCCCTTCATGCCTTCGCGCCCTCCCTTTCCATGGAGGTTTCGAGGACGCGCCAGCAGAGGGCCGGGTAATCCAGGCCCGCCACGGCGGCGGCTTTCGGAACGAGCGAATGCGAGGTCATGCCCGGTGCGGTGTTCACTTCGAGCAGCCAGTTCTTGCCATGGCGATCGCGCATGATGTCGACACGACCCCAGCCGAAGCAGTCGAGTGCGTCGAACGCGGTCAGGGCGAGCGCGCGCATCTCGTCTTCGGCGGCGGCGGTGAGGCCGGGCACGATGTACTGGGTGTCTTCGGCGACGTACTTGGCGTTGTAGTCGTAGTACTCGCCCTTGGGCACGATCTTGATCGTCGGCAACACTTCGCGGCCGAGGATGCCGACGGTGAACTCGCCGCCCTCGTTACCGTCGCCTTCGATCAGCGTTTCCATGAGCATGTCGCCGGGGTACTTGCGCGCCAGTTCCACGGCGGCGTCGAGGCCGGCCTCGTCGAACACGCGCGTGACACCGACACTGGAACCTTCCCAGGCGGGCTTCACGATCAGAGGGAAACCGACGTCGCGCGCGGCGGCGTGCACGTCGGCACCGCGCGGCAACGCCTTGAACTTCGGCGTCGGCAAACCGAGCGCGATCCAGACCTGCTTGGCGCGCACCTTGTCGAGCGACAACGCGGAGCCCAGCACGCCGGAACCCGTGTACGGCACACCCAACGACTGCAGCGCACCCTGGAGCTCGCCGTTCTCGCCACCGGCGCCATGAAGAATGTTGAAGACGCGGGCGAAGTGACCTGCGCGCACGGCATCGAGCAAGGCCGGGATGCCGTCGATGGCATGGGCATCCACGCCGCGCGAACGCAGTGCGTCGAGCACGCCACGACCGGAATCGAGAGAGACCTCGCGCTCGGCCGAATTGCCGCCCATCACCACGGCGACGCGGCCGAAATCGGCGGCATCGGTGACCAGGCGGGGGAAACGGGTGTCATCCATTACTTGTTGCTCCTAAGGTGGCCGGCATTACCCAGCTCGATGGCCGCCGCACCGATGTCACCGGCGCCAAGCAGCATGATCAGGTCGTTGTCGCGCACCAGCGCGGACAGCGTGTCGCGCAGGTCGCGCGGATGGTCGACCAGGACCGGGTCGGTCTTGCCACGCGCGCGAATGGCACGGGCCAGGGCCTTGCCGTCGGCGCCGGCAATCGGCGACTCGCCGGCCGGGTAGACCTCGGTCAGCACCAGCACATCCACTTCGGCAAGCACGTTGGCGAAGTCGTCGAGAAGGTCGCGGGTACGGCTGTAGCGATGCGGCTGGAAGGCGACGACCAGGCGACGATCCGGCCAGCCGCCACGCGCGGCGGCGAACACGGCGGCGAGCTCACGCGGATGGTGGCCGTAGTCGTCGACCAGGAGTGCCGTGCCGCTGTCGAGCGCGACTTCGCCGCGACGATGAAAGCGAYGACCGACGCCCTCGAAACGGGCCAGCGCGCGCGCGATCGCTTCGGCTTCGACACCGAGCTGCCAGCCCACGGCCGCAGCAGCGAGTGCGTTCTGCACGTTGTGGCGACCCGGCAGGTTCAGCGTCACGGGCAACGTACCCGCCATACCCGGCAGGTGCAGGTCGAAATGCATTTCGAAGCCGAGCTGGCGCACGTTCGTCGCCGTCACGTCGGCGCCGGGCTTGTCGATCGCGTAGGTCAGCATCCGACGCGACGTGTCCTGCGCGAGCAGGGCCGTTTCCTCGTCGTCGATGCAAAGCACGGCCATGCCGTAGAACGGCAGGCGGTGCAGGAAGTCGCGGAAGGCCTTCTTCACCTGGGCGAAGTCGCCGTTGTAGTTCTCGAGGTGGTCGGCGTCGATATTGGTCACGACCGCCATCACCGGCGACAGCATCAGGAACGAGCCGTCCGATTCGTCGGCCTCGGCGACCAGGTACTGGCCGGTACCCAGGCGCGCGTTGGCACCGGCCGCGTTGAGCTGGCCACCGATGACGAAGGTCGGATCGTAATCCGCTTCGGCGAGCACGCTGGCGACCAGGCTGGTCGTCGTCGTCTTGCCGTGCGTACCGGCGATGGCGATGCCGCGACGGAAACGCATCAGCTCACCGAGCATTTCCGCGCGCGGCACCATCGGCACGCGTGCGGCCTGCGCGGCGACGATCTCCGGGTTGTCCTGGCGAATCGCGCTCGAGGTGACGATCACGTCGGCGCCGTCGATGTTCGCGGCGCTGTGACCGATGTGCACTTCCACACCCAGCTTGGCCAGGCGTTCGGTGGTCGGCGACGGCGCACGGTCGGAACCGGACACACTGTAGCCGAGGTTTTTCAGTACTTCGGCGATACCGCTCATGCCGACGCCGCCCACGCCGATGAAGTGGACACGGCGGAACGAAGTCATGAAATCGTCGTGGGCACGCAAACGACCGGGCGTCATGCGGAAACCTCCATGCAGTGACGTGCAATCGTTGATGCGGCGTCGGGCTTGGCCAGCGTACGGGACGCATTGGCCGCGGAAAGGATGTGTTCCCGGTCGCCAAGCAGGCTACCCAGAAGCACGGCAATCGCCTCGGGACCGTCGCTGGAAGCAGCGATGGGATCCGGGACCAGCAGCGCACCGCCGGCGTCGACCATCGCTCGGGCATTCGCCGTCTGGTGGTCGTCGACGGCATGCGGGAACGGAACGAGCAAGGCTTCGAGGCCAGCGGCGCACAATTCGGCCACGGTCAGGGCGCCCGAGCGGCACACCGCGAGATCGGCCCATTCGTAGGCGCCGGCCATGTCCTCGATGAAAGGCACGACATTGGCGTGGGTGATACCCGCCGAGGCGTAGGCAGCACGGGCTTCGTCGAGGCCGCGCTCACCGGTCTGGTGCACGACTTCCGGTTCGAGACCTGAGAACTCCACCGAGCTGCGCATGAAGGCCAGCGCCTTGGGCATGGCGAGGTTGAGCGTGCGTGCGCCGAGGCTGCCGCCAAGTACCAGCAGGCGCGGACGACCATCGCGGCCGGCGAGGCGTTGATCCGGGGTCGGCAACGCGGCGATCTTCGCGCGGACGGGATTACCCACCCACTCGCCGTTCGGCAGCACGTTGGGAAACCCCGTGAGCACTTTCTTCGCAAACGACGCGAGCTTGCGATTGGTGAAGCCGGCGACGGCGTTCTGTTCGTGTACGACCAACGGGATGCCAGCCAGACGCGCAGCGACACCCGCGGGGCCGGCGACGTAGCCGCCCATCGACAGCACGCAGCGCGGGCGAAGCTTGCGCAGCAGTTTCAACGACGCGAAAAGCGCGCGGGCGAGCATCAACGGCGCCATCAGGCGCGTCGTCAGGCCCTTGCCACGCAAGCCGCCGACGGCGATGGTGTGCAGGTCGAGGCCATGTGCCGGCACGACGCGCGTTTCCATGCCGCCCTCGGCACCGAGCCACGCCACCGGCACGCCACGCGAGCGCAATTCATCGGCCACGGCGAGGCCCGGGAAAATGTGTCCGCCGGTACCGCCGGCCATGATCAGGACTGGCGCGCTCATGCCATGCCTCCGAGCGGCGCGGCCGCATCCGGCACGGCATTGGCTGGCAGGCGAACGGCGGTCTGGCGTGCGTCTTCGGCGCGATTGATCTCGAACGTCGCGCGCAGGAGCACGCCGACCATGGCGCAGGTCATCAGCACGGACGAGCCGCCCGAGCTGATCAGCGGCAGGGTCAGACCCTTGGTCGGCAGCACACCCAGGTTCACGCCGATCGACACCATGGCCTGGAAGCCCATCATCAGCGAGATGCCGTAGGCGACATAGCCCGAGAAACGGTGACCGAGTTCGACGCCCTTCAGGCCCACGTAGAGGCCACGTCCCACCAGGACGATGTAAAGGAAGATGACCAGGACGATGCCAGCCAGACCGAGTTCCTCGGCGAGCACGGCCAGGATGAAGTCGGTATGCGCCTCGGGCAGGTAGAACAGCTTCTGCACGCTCGAGCCCAGGCCCACGCCGGTCCACTCACCACGGCCCACGGCGATCAGTGCCTGGGTGAGCTGGAAACCGTCGTTGAACGGATCTTTCCACGGGTCGAGGAAGGAGGTTAGGCGCTTGATGCGGTAGTCCTCGGCGGTCGCCGCATAAATCAGGGCGGGGACCAGGGGCGTCGCCAGGAGCAACAGGTTGCGCATGCGCGCACCGGCCAGCCAGACCATGCCGACCGTGGTGGCGACGACCAGCGCCGCCGAGCCGAAGTCGGGCTGGGCCAGCAGCAGGAGCACGATGAGACCCGCGACGCCGACCGGCTTGACCACGCCGAACAGTTCGTATTCCACGCCTTCACGATGGCGCACGAGATAGCTCGCCAGATAGGCGACAAGAATCAGCTTGACCGCCTCGACCGGCTGGAAGCTGGTCACCAGCAGGTTCACCCAGCGGCGCGCACCGTTGATGCGCATGCCGAACACGGGCAGGAACACCATCAGCAACATGATGATGCCGAGCAGCAGGAGCAGGAAGCTGTGCTTCTCGAGCGTCTTCAGCTCGGTACGCATCGCCGCGGCGGCGAAGCAGCCACCGAGGAAGAGGAACACCAGGTGGCGCTTGAGATAATAGAAGGCGCCCTGGTGCGAACCATCGGCGACGGCGATCGAACTGGAGGTGACCATCACCACTCCCAGCGCGGCGAGCGCGAGCGCAGCCAGGAGCAACGGGAGATCGAAACTCCCCCGCGGGCCCTGTCGGCGTTGCGCCTGTTTTGTGCCGAAGCCAAACATGATTCTTAGCGCACCTTCAACGTGGCGAGACCGATAAGCACCAGCACGACGCTGATGATCCAGAAGCGAACGATGACGCGGGGCTCGGGCCAGCCCTTCAACTCGAAGTGATGGTGAATCGGCGCCATGCGGAAGATGCGCTTGCCACGCAGCTTGAAGCTGGCGACCTGCAACATCACCGAGGCGGTTTCCATCACGAACACACCGCCCATCACCAGCAGGACGATTTCCTGACGGACGATGAGAGCCACGCAACCGAGCGCAGCGCCGATCGCCAGCGCGCCCACGTCGCCCATGAAGACCTGGGCCGGATAGGTGTTGAACCAGAGGAAGCCGAGGCCCGCACCGGAGAGCGCACTACAGAAGATCGCCAGCTCGCCCGCACCGGGAATGGCCGGGATGCCGAGGTACTCGGAGAACAGCTTGTTACCGGCAAGGTAGGCAAAGATGCCCAGTGCGCCGGAAACCAGCACGCTCGGCATGATCGCCAGACCATCGAGGCCGTCGGTCAGGTTCACCGCGTTGGAGAAACCGACGATGATGAAATAGCCGATCACCACGAAGAACAGGCCGAGCGGCACGGCCACCTGCTTGAACAGGGGCACGTAGAGCGCGATCTCGGCCGGCGCCTGGTGGGTCTTGTAAAGAAAGACGGCGGCGGCGAGGCCGAACACGGACTGCCAGAAATACTTCCAGCGACTGGCCAGGCCACGGCTGTCCTTGAGCACCAGCTTGCGATAGTCGTCGTAGAAACCGATGACACCGAAGGCCAGCGTGACCAGCAGCACCACCCAGATGTAGCGGTTGCCGAGGTCCGCCCACAGCAACGTGGCGATGCCGATGGCGAAAAGAATCAGCGTGCCGCCCATGGTCGGCGTGCCGGCCTTTGAAAGGTGCGTCTGCGGGCCGTCGCTGCGCACCACCTGCCCCGCCTTCAGGGCAGCCAGCTTGCGGATCAGCGCCGGGCCGAGCAGGAGCGACACGGCCAGCGCGGTGAGCGCCGCCATGATCGCGCGGAACGTGATGTATTGGAAAAGATGGAGCGACGTGAAGTGCCGAGCCATCCATTCCGCCAGTTCAAGCAGCATCGGATGCTCCTTCAGCGTGTTTCTTCATGGCCGCCACGACCCGGTCCATGCCGGAGGAACGCGACCCCTTCACGAGGCAGGTCACACCCTCGTGGATTTGCGTGCAGGCGGCCTCGATCAGCGCCTCCTGCGTGGCGAAATGCTGCGCCCCCGGACCAAAGGCCTCGACCGCCGCGGCCGACTTGATCCCGGTGGCGAGCAGCCGTTCGATGCCACGCTCGTGCGCCAGCTTGCCGATACCGGCATGAAGCTTGATCGTGTCCGCGCCGAGTTCGGCCATGTCGCCGAGGATCAGCCAGCGCTCGCCGCGGGCCAGTGACAAGGTGTCGATGGCGGCGGCAGCGGAACCCGGGTTGGCGTTGTAGCTGTCGTCGATCAGGAACCAGTTGCCCGGCATCGCTTCGAGATCGAGCCGACCGGCGACACGCGGCACCTGCTCGAGACCCTCGACGATGAGGTCGACCGGCACGTCGAGGGCGGTGGCGATGGCAGCGGCAGCCAGCGCGTTGGCGACATTGTGGCGACCCGCCATCGGCAGGTGCACGTCACCGTCACCATGCGGCGTGGACAGGACGAAGTGCGTGCCGTCGATGCGTTCCTCGACGATGTCGGCGCCGATATCCGCACGGTGCTCGAGCCCGTAGCGGAGGATGGTCCGCGTGCCGGCGAGGTTGGCGAAGAAACCTGCAAAGCGAGTCTCGTCGGCATTGATGACCGCGACACCGTCAACGGGGAGCGACTGGTAGAGCGCGCCCTTGGTTTCAGCGACGCCCTCGATCGTGCCCATGCGCTCAAGATGCGCAGGCGCAATGGAATTGACGAGGCCGATATCGGGCCGTGCGATGGCAGCCAGGTAATCGATATCACCGGGCTTGCCTGCACCCATCTCGAGCACGAGGTACTGCGTGTCCTGCGGCATCGCCAGCAAGGTCAGCGGCATGCCGATCTCGTTGTTGAAGTTGCCGGCGTTGACGTGCGTACGGCCGTGACGCGACAGGATGGACGCGGTCAGCGTCTTCACCGTGGTCTTGCCGTTGGAACCGGTAATGCCGACCACGCGGACGTTGCTTTGGGCGCGTACGGCACTGGCGAGATCACCCAGCGCGATCTGCGTGTCGTCCACGATCACCTGCGGAATCGCCACGTCGACCGGGCGAGTGACCAGGGCAGCGACGGCACCACGCTCGGCGGCAGCGGCGACGAAATCATGAGCATCGACGCGCTCGCCCGGCAGCGCGACGAACAGGTC
The DNA here is from genome assembly GCF_056406135.1 of Luteibacter sp. P1_D3. NCBI lineage: Bacteria > Pseudomonadati > Pseudomonadota > Gammaproteobacteria > Lysobacterales > Rhodanobacteraceae > Luteibacter > Luteibacter sp. P1_D3. Next base: position 121,455 of record NZ_JBFUAT010000002.1, read on the forward strand.
GCCGGCCACCAGCGTGCGCGTATCGATGGAAAAGCCGGTCACCTCGACATCGGCGCCATGCAGGCGGCCGCGGGTCCAGAGGGCGACGGCGGACAGGCGCATCATGCGCGGACTCCTTTTGTGCTCTTGGCCATCGCCTCTCGGGCGACGGCGAGGTCGTCGAAGGGCGACTTGCCCTGCGGACCTTCCTGATAGGTTTCGTGACCCTTGCCCGCGATGAGCACGACGTCGTCGGCTTTCGCGTCGGCCAGGGCCATGGCGATGGCCTGCGCGCGATCGCGCTCGACCCGGATAGTCTCTCGGTGGGCGAAGCCTTCCATGATCTGCGCGACGATGGTGTCGCCGTCTTCCGAGCGCGGGTTGTCGTCGGTGACGATGACCGCATCGGCGAGACGTTCGGCAATCGCGGCCATGAGCGGGCGCTTGCCCTGGTCACGGTCGCCACCGGCGCCGAACACGCAGATCAGCTTGCCCTTGGTGTGTGAACGCAACGCCAGCAAGGCCTGCTTCAGTGCGTCCGGCGTGTGTGAGTAGTCGACGACGACCAGCGGCTTGCGCCCGTCGCCACCGAGCCGGCTCATCCGGCCGTTGACCGGCTCGAGGGATTCCAGGGCGGCGTGGATGCGATCGAACGGCTCGCCCAGCGCACCGAGGACGGCGGCGACGGCAAGCAGGTTGGCAACATTGAACCGGCCGAGCAGCGCACTACGCACGGTGCGCATGCCCCACGGCGTATTGAGGTTGAACGAGAGCCCCTTCGCCGACGTCACGATGATATCGGCGCGGATCTCGGCATCCTTGTCGGTGCTATCGCCCGCCATCGTCGTGCGCAGTTTCGCGATGCCGTCGGCCAGGCCCTTGGCCAGCTTCGCGCCGAACGGATCGTCGATGTTGATCACCGCGGCACGCAGGCCATCGAAGGCGAACAGTTTGGCCTTGGCGGCGCCGTAGGCTTCCATCGTGCCGTGATAGTCGAGATGGTCACGGGTGAGATTGGTGAACACGGCGACGTCGAACGCCAGCGCGTTGACCCGGCCCTGCTCCAGCGCATGCGAGGACACTTCCATGGCGACGTGCGAGGCGCCGGCATCGCGGAATCCCGCCAGCAGGGCCTGCATGCTGATCGCGTCCGGTGTGGTGCGCTCGCCTTCGACGACCGCGCCGTGCATGCCCGCGCCCAGCGTGCCGACCGTCGCCGGTTTGCGCCCGAGGAAAGCCAGCGCCTGTGCGATCAGCTGCACCGTCGAGGTCTTGCCGTTGGTGCCCGTGACGCCGATCAGCTCGAGCGACTGCGACGGCTCGCCGAAGAAACGGGCGGCGATGGCGCCGGCCTTGTCGCGCAGCTTCTCGATAGCGATGACCGGCACACCGGCATCGATGGCCGTGAACGGCGGCTCGGCAAGGATCACGCTGGCGCCCTGCACCACGGCCTTCGCTGCGAAGTCGATGCCGTGACCCTTGCCACCACGCAAGGCGACGAAGGCGTCGCCTTCGGCGATCTCGCGGGAATCCAGCGAAAGCCCCGAGACGACGATGTCGCCGGCACCCGAGGCGTCGGCGAAACCATTAAGGAGTTCGGCGAGAGGCAGGGTCATGGGACCACCTCTTCTGCCGCGCTGTCGTCCGCTGGCGGCGGTGGCGCATTCGACGATCCGATCAGACCGCCTACGCTTGGGCCGCCGACATACCAGCGGCCGACGTTGTCGGGTGGGATATCGAGCAGGCGCACGGCGCCCTGCATGACCTGGGCGAAGGCCGGGCCGGCCACTGAGCCACCGTAGTAGTGGCCGCCCTGCGGATCGTTGATCACGACCACGGTGACCAGGCGCGGGGCGCTGGCCGGAATCATGCCGACGAAGAGCGAAATGTAGTTCTTCGCGTAGTAACCGCCGACCGAGAACTTGTGCGAAGTACCCGTCTTGCCGGCCACGCTGTAGTTGGCGACGGACGCGAAGCCAAAGCCGGTACCACCGGGCTGAAGCACGGTCTCGAGCATCCGCACCAACTCATGCGCCACGTCCGGCGTGATGATCTGGTTCGCCGGGTTGTCGGCACCCTTGATGAAGGTGGGCGAACGCAAGGCGCCGCCGTTGGCGATCGCCGAATAGCCCGTGGCCAGCTGCAACGGCGTCACACTGAGGTTGTAGCCGTAGGCCATGCGCGACTTTTCGATCGGCTTCCAGGTGCGGCTCACCGGCAGGTAACCGGCGGCTTCGCCAGGGAAGCCACTGCCGGTGTTGCTGCCGATGCCGAACGACTTCCACATGTTGTAGAGGAAGTCGGTATCGAGCGTCATGGCGATTTTGGCGGCACCGACGTTGGACGACTTCGTGATCACACCGGTCGGCGTGAGCGTGCCCCAGTTGTGCGTATCGCGCACCGGGTGACCACCCATCATCCAGGTGCCCGGCGAGGTCTCGATCATCGGCGAGGTCGGCGTGTACTTGCCGCTGGTCAGCGCCGCCGCCATGGTGAAGGCCTTCATCGTCGAGCCCGGCTCGACCACGTCGGTGAGCGCACGGTTGCGGCGATCGTTCGGCGTGCTGCCGCGCACGGCGTTCGGGTTGAACGTCGGCAGGTTGGCCATGCCGAGCACTTCGCCCGTGTGCACGTCCATCACGACGATCGAGCCGGAATCGGCTTTGTTCTTATCCAGCGCGTCTTTCAGTGCGCTGTAGGCGAGGTACTGGATGCGACGGTCGATCGACAGCGTCAGGTCGCGGCCGGGCTGCGGCTCACGGACCAGTTCGACGTCTTCGACCACGTGTCCCATGCGATCGCGAATGACGCGCTTTGCACCAGGCTTGCCGGAGAGCCACTCGTCGTAGGCCAGTTCCAGGCCTTCCTGGCCATGATCGTCGATGTTGGTGAAACCGAGGATGTGACTGTTGACCGCGCCCGACGGGTAGTAGCGACGGTATTCGCGCTGCGAGGAAATGCCCGGAATCTTCAGGTCGACGATCGCCTGCGCGTCTTCGGGACGCATCTGGCGGGCGATGTACATGAATTCCTTGTCGGCGCGCGCGGCGATCTTCTGCTTCAGATCGTCCGCGTCGACGTGGAGCGCCTTGGCCAGCTCGGGAATACGGTCTTCGTTTTCCAGCACTTCCGGCGGATTGGCCCAGATCGAGGCGACCGGCGTCGATACCGCCAGCGGCTCGCCGTTGCGATCGAAGATCGTGCCACGCGAGACGGCGATGGGCATTTCACGCAGGAAGCGGGCATCACCCTGGTCCTGGTAGAACTGCTTGCGCACCACCTGCAGGTCGAACGCGCGCACGACCAGGCCGGACGCACAGACGCAGAGCAGCGCGACGACCACGGTCATGCGCTTGCGCGGGCTCGGGCCCTGGCCGCGACGGCGGCTTGGCACCACCGGCTTGCCGTAGCGCGCCTTCATCGACGCACCAACTGGATGTCCTGCGGCTTCGGCGTGATCATGCCGAGCTTGGCGCGGGCTTCCGCATCGATGCGGCTGGGCTCGGCGTAAGTCGCCTGTTCGAGTTCGAGACGACCGTACTCGACGCCGATATCGTCTTTCTGCGACTGCATTTTCGAGAGCTCGACGAACAGCTGGCGGCTCTCGTGGCGCGTCCACACCACACCGATCGCGCTGGCGAGGACCGCCAGCAGCAGGATCGAGAGGCAGATCGCGCCGAACACCTTCATGCGAGTTTCTCCGCGATGCGTAGCACGGCGGAGCGCGAACGCGGGTTCGCGGCCACTTCGGCATCGGACGGGAAGATCGCCTTGCCGACCGGCTTGAGGCGGGCCTGCTTCGCATCCGGCGGCGGCGGACCGCGACGATTGCCCTGCACGCGGCCTTCGTGGGAGCGGATGAACTGCTTCACCGTCCGGTCTTCCAGCGAGTGGAAGCTGATCACGGCCAGGCGGCCGCCGACCTTGAGGAGGTCGAGGGCGGCATCGAGGCCGCGCTCGACGGATTCCAGCTCGGCGTTCACGCGGATGCGCAGGGCCTGGAACGTACGCGTCGCCGGGTTCTTGCCCGGCTCGCGACGACCCACGCAGCCAGCGACGAGATCGGCGAGGTCGGCGGTACGCGTGATCGGCGTGGTGGCACGACGCTCGACGATCACCTTGGCGATGCGACGGCTGAAGCGCTCTTCGCCGAAGCGCCAGAGCACGTCGGCGATCTCGACCTCGTCGGCCTCGGCAAGGAAGTCGGCGGCGCTGATGCCGCGCGTGGTGTCCATGCGCATGTCGAGCGGTGCGTCGGCCATGAAGCTGAAACCGCGGCTGCGATCGTCGAGCTGGGGGGAGGACACGCCCAGATCGAGCAAGATGCCGTCGAGGCCGCCTTCGAGCGCGGCCCACTCACCCATGGTGGCGAAGTTCTCGTGACGCAGGGCGACACGCGGATCGGTGGCGAGGTCGGCTTCGGCAACGGCGATCGCGGTGGGGTCGCGGTCCATGAGGAACAGGCGGCCGTCGGCGGAGAGACGCGAAAGGATCGCCCGGGCGTGGCCGCCGCGGCCGAACGTTCCATCGAGATAGCGCCCGTTCTCGCGCAAGGCGAGGCCCTCCACCGCTTCGTCGAGCATCACAGGGATGTGCACATCGCGCCCCGCCATCACCACATCCCGCTCCCGTTCCACCAACACCTCGAATTAGTTCGTCACAACCGCAGTTCCGCCATGTCGTCGCTGATCTCGTCCTCGCCGATCGTTTGCCGGATCTTGGCGAGGTGGGCCTGTTCGCTCCAAAGCTCGAACTTGTTGCCCATGCCGAGGAGGACGGCCTTTTTTTCTATGCCAGCCGCCGAGCGTTGACTCGATGGGAGGAGGATGCGGGCCGCTCCGTCAGGCTCGACGATGGCCGCAGCACCCACCAGCTTCATCTGCAAAGCCCGGTGTACGGCCTTGACGCTGGGCAGCGCGTTCACCTGGTCGCGAACCTGTTCCCATTCCGCGTACGGAAAGATCCAGAGGCAACCGGTGTCGAAGGGGTTGTAGGCGATGACCAGACGATTCGCGCAGGCGTTCGCAACCAGATCCCGATATGACGTCGGAATCGTCAGACGACCTTTGTCGTCGACCGTAATGGCTGTCTCGCCTTGAAACATCTTCGTTGGCCGCCCCACCAAATCCCACGATTTCACACTGGGGCCCACGATAGTCTCGGGTCCTGAGACTGTCAAGGAAATTTTTCTTGTGAATCAAGGAGAAAGCTCACGTTCATCACCAATTCCAGCCGTTTCTGAGGAAGGGGCGGAAGGTGGTTGAATCGTTGAGGTTTTTTACGAACGGGCTCGGTGTTTCAGGGGCGCGGCAAACGGGTTTTCCAATGTGTGACTGAACTCACGTTCATAAGAAAATGTGGGAGGCAAAAACAAAACAAAGCGGCGCCGTCCTGAGACGGCGCCGCCATGACCGCGAAGAAAAGGAGTCGGCCTGTAAGCCGGGTTCTGTTCGTCTTGCGACGTGACAGTCATTCTTCTCGACCTGGCGTCACCGCCAGGCTCTAGCAACCTACCCGGGAACGACGCGGGCCGCGTCATAGTTCCCTTATTTGGTCTTGCTCCGGGTGGGGTTTACCGTGCCATGCGACGTTAGCCCCGCATGCGGTGCGCTCTTACCGCACCCTTTCACCCTTACCTGATCCCCTTGCGGGGCCATCGGCGGTCTGCTCTCTGTTGCACTAGCCGTCAGCTCACGCTGCCCAGGCGTTACCTGGCACCCTGCCCTATGGAGCCCGGACTTTCCTCGATACGCCCGAAGGCGTGACGCGACTGTCCGGCCGACTCCAGCTCCTATAGTACATGTGGGAGCCGATTCATCGGCGAATAATGAATAAACCCGCTGCGCAGCAGCGTTCCTTCCAGGTTGCTGGCCTCATTCCCCATCGAAGGAAAGAGCATCGCCGATGAATCGGCTCCTACAATGCCAGGTCACCTCCCACCGGATCCCTCTCGATGTCCTTGTCCCGCCCCGGCATCCTCCACGTGGTCGCCACGCCGATCGGTCATCGTGACGACATCAGCGCCCGTGCCATCGAAACGCTGAAGCGGGTGAAGGTGATCGCTGCCGAGGACACCCGGCACACCCGGCCCCTGCTGCAACACCTCGGCATCGACACGCCCCTGGTCGCCCTGCACGACCACAACGAGCGTACGGCGGTGGATGGCCTGGTGGAGCGCATGCGCGGCGGCGACGACGTGGCCCTGGTCTCCGACGCGGGTACGCCACTGATCAGCGACCCGGGCTTCCGGCTGGTACGCGCTGCCCGCGCGGCGGGCTTGCGGGTGAGCCCGGTGCCGGGCGCCAGCGCCGTCGTCGCTGCCTTGTCCGTGGCCGGCCTGCCCAGCGACCGCTTCATCTTCGAAGGCTTCCTTTCGTCCAAGGCAGGCGCCCGCCGCACGCGTCTGAACGAGCTGGCGGGCGAACCGCGCACGCTGATCTTCTATGAATCGTCGCATCGCATCGTCGAGTCACTGGAGGACATGGCCGCGGCGTTCGGCGCCGAGCGCGAAGCCGTCGTCGCGCGCGAGCTCACCAAAATGTTCGAGACCGTGCTCGACGGCAGCCTCGCCAGCCTCGTCGAACGGGTCACGGCCGATCCCAACCAGCAAAAAGGCGAGTTCGTCGTGATGGTCGCCGGGCGCGAGGAAGGCGAAGACGAGCGACTGGCCGAGGGCCTGCGCGTGTTCGCGATCCTCAAGGAAGAACTGCCGCCGGCCAAGGCCGCGAAGATGGCTGCCGCGATCACCGGCGCACCCCGCAAGGCCCTGTACGGCAGTTGACGCCGGGCGGCGTCGCGAGCGCCGCCTCACATCGGCCTCGCGAAGCGATGGGCTATGATCCGGACGTTTCGGCGCCGGTGGGTGCCACCGTGCTACCAAGGAATCTTGCGATGCGACCGATCCGCGCCACTACTCTCGGCCTCCTGCTCTGCACCGGCCTCGCCGGCTGCGTGACCCAGGGCGGGGTGAGCCAACATGGGGCCGCGCCTTCCGGCGAGGCCACGCAGGCGGCGCAGGCGCTCTACACCAAGGGCCAGTTCGATCAGGCGGCGCAGGCGTATCTCGCGCTCGCCGGCCAGGATTCGGCGCACCGTGACTACTACAAGCTGCTCGCCGCCGAAGCCTACCGCCAGGAAGGCGCGCTGGACCGGGCCGCTCCCGTCGTCGCCGATATCCACCGTTCGCACCTCGAGGGTGAAGACGCGCTGCGCTTCGATGCCCTGCGCGCCGAAATCGCCCTTAAGAACAATGACCCCGCAGCGGCCCTCTCGTACACCGGCAAGCCATCGTCGCGAGTGTCGCCTCAGATCGAGCAGCGGCTCGCGGAGTTGCGTGCCCGCGCACAGGCGGCATCCAACGATCCCTGGAGCGCGGCGCAGACCCGCGTCGAACTCGACAGCCAGCTACGCGGCCTCGACCGCGAGCAGAACCGCAGGGAGATCGTCAGCCTGCTCACCGGCATGGGCAGCCAGCCCCTGACGGAACGCGCCGGCGCTCTCCCGCCGAACGATCCGATGCGCCCTTGGGTGGCGGAAGCGCAGAACCAGCTCGGCAACGTCACGCGCTCCCCGGCGGTCCTCGACCAGGCCGTCGGCACCGTGACCGGCGACAAGGGTGTGCGCGAAGGCTACAAGGTGCCGACCAAGGTCGCGCTGCTGCTTCCGCTCACCGGCCCGCTCGCCGGTGCCGGTGCCGCGATCCGCGACGGCTTCTTCACCAACTACGTCGAAGCGGCGCACACGAATGCGCCGCGTCCCGAGGTCGTCGTCTATGACGCGGGCAATGATGCCCAGCATGCCGTCGCCGCGTACGACAAGGCCGTGGCCGAAGGCGCGCGCTTCGTGGTCGGCCCGCTCAACCGGGATGGCGTGACGGCCATCTTCGCCAAGGGCGCCCTGCCCGCGCCGATGCTCACGCTGAACTACCCCAACGACAATAAGAACCTTCCGCCGGCCGGCGCGAACGAGTTCGGGTTGCTGCCGGAGACGGAAGGCGCCCAGGTGGCCGATCACATGGCCGACCGTGGCATGCACACGGCCGTGGTTATCGTCTCCACCGACGATTTCGCCCGCCGTGCCGGCAATGCCTTCAAGGCCGAGTGGCAGGCCCGCGGCGGCACCGTGACGAGCCAGGCGACGCTGGATTCGGCGAGCATCGACTTCGCCTCGCAGCTTTCCGCGCCTGCCGACCAGGACCCCGCCACCAGCGGCGTCTTCATCAGCATGAAGCCGCAGCAGGCTCGCCTGCTCCTGCCGCAGCTGCGGCTGGCAAAGATCACCCTGCCGGTGTTCGCGACCTCGCACGTGTACAGCGGCGGCGACGACGCCACGGCCGATCGCGACCTGGAAGGCGTGGAGTTCTGCGACGCGCCCTGGCTGTTCGATGGGCAGCCGGGCCTGCCCCGCCGTGCGGATCTTTCCTCCGCACTGCCCTCGACCCGGGGCGTCGCGGCGCGCCTGTTCGCCTTCGGCATGGATGCATGGGGCCTCGTGCCCTACATCGACTGGATGCGCGGGCATCCGGGCAGCTACCTGCCCGGTGCCACCGGCCAGCTGGTGGCGGATGAGTTCGGCCGCGTGCGCCGCGTACTGATCTGGGCGCGCTTCACTGACGGCGTCGCCCACCCCGTCGCCGGTAGCCTCGAACTCGAAGCGCCGGCAGCGGCCCCGAACGTGGAAAGCGGCGGCGGCTGATTCCCGCCGGCGCGGCCAGGAGGCCGCGTGACCACGACAACGAAAAAGATCACCGCGCGCCGCGCCACCGGAGACTGCTTCGAGGGCGCGGCGTTATCGTTTCTGCAAGCGCGCGGCCTGCGCCTCGTGCGCGCGAACTTCCTCTGTCGGCACGGCGAGATCGACCTGGTCATGCGCGATGGCCCAACCCTCGTCTTCGTCGAGGTGCGTTACCGGCGCAACAGCGCGTTCGGCGGAGCTCTGGGTTCGGTCACCGCGGCAAAGCGGCGCAAGCTGATCAGCGCCGCGCACCTGTGGCTGGGTTGGCATCCGCAGGATGCGCAGCGGCCCTGCCGCTTCGATGTGCTGGCGTTCGAGGGCGAAACCATGGAGTGGATCCGCGCGGCGTTCGACGCAGACGCGGCTCGGTAGGAGCCGATTCAGCGGCGAATAAAGACATGTAGGAGCCGCTTCAGCGGCGAAAAGCCAACGGAGCGGAGAAGCTGCAACGCCAATCGCCGATGAATCGGCTCCTACCGGGATTTCGTCAGGCGGTGGCCAGGAAGGCTTCGCGGCCCATCGTCGCCAGCTCGCCGACCGAGTCGATGGTGATGTCGGGCGGGGTCTCGAGCAGGTCCGCGCCCGCCGCGGCAGCGTAGTGCCCCTGCTTGACGAACACCGTCGTCACCTTGTCGCCGAGAAGCTTCTTCAGCGCGACGAGGATGCGCGGCTTGTCGTCGACCATCACGTAGTGGTCGGCGGGATAGCGCTTCTGCATGTCGTCGAGCATGTCTTCCTTGTGCACATAGATCAGCACGTCCTCGCGGAACGCATCCCACAGTCCGGCACGACGGATCTTGCGCGGCTGGAACACGGTGTCACCGTCGGACATGATCACCGGCCGACCCAGCGTACGCAGATGGTCGATCGCTTCGATCACACCGGGAAACCGGCGTTCGTCGAAGGGATAGTCGAGCAGGAAGAACGACATCTCCATGAAGGCCGGGCTGCTCTCCTGGCCGCGTAGGCGCTGGAGCGCGCCCAGATAGTCGGCGTAACCGACCTGGTCGCGGATCTCCTTGTCGATCGCCTTGTAGCGCGCTTGCCCGGCATCGCCGAAATCACGCACCAGGCGTGCGGCGAGGTCGGCACTGAAACGGTCGTTGTCGATCAGGGTGTTGTCGACGTCGAACAGGAAAACGATGGGGTCGCGGGTAGACACGATGGATCCTTGCACGGGTAGCTTCCCGCCTATATGGGGATGCTCATCGTGGACCGAAGGGGCCTCGGGGTCTTGTATCGGCGGACCCGATCACGCGCGCCCCGGCGGGACCAGGGAGAGCCGGGTGGCGCCGCCCGTTTTCGAGTTCGGTGCCAGCAGGCGCTCGATTTCATCCGGCGGCAGTGGGCGCGAATAAAGGAAGCCCTGCCCTTCCTGGCATCCGGCACGGAGCAGGAAGTCGTGCTGGGCTTCCGTCTCGATACCCTCGGCGATCGTATGCAGCTCGAGGCTCCGCGCGATGGCCACCATGGCTTCGGTAATCGCCACGTCGTTGCTGTTGGTCGGCAGCCCGGTGATGAACGAGCGGTCGATCTTCAGATACGCGACAGCGGGCAGTTTCAGATAAGCCAGGGACGAATAGCCGGTGCCGAAATCGTCGATCGCCACGCCCACGCCCAACTTGTGCAGGGCGAGCATGGCCCGTTCGGTGTCCTCGCCAAGACGCAGGATGGCGCTTTCGGTGAGTTCTACCAGCAGGCGCTTGGGTGCGATGCCGCTGGTGAGCACGGCCTGGCTCACCCCCGCAAGAAAATCCGGATGACCGAACGAGCCTGCCGACACGTTCACGGCGAGACGCAACGGCGGCAGTCGTGCGGCATCCCAAAGGCGAAGTTGCTCGCACGCGGTCTCGAGCACCCACTGGTCGATCTGGCGGATCAGGCCCAGGCTCTCGGCAAGCGGGATGAACTCGTCCGGGCCCACGTTGCCGCGCTCGGGATGACGCCAGCGGATCAAGGCCTCGACCGCGACGATGCGACCGCTCTTCATCTCCACGCTGGGCTGGTAAACCACGTGGAACTCATGACGTGTCAGCGCCTGACGCAGCTCGGACGCGAGCTTGAGCCGGCGCCGCGCATCGGCATGCATCTTCGGCGTGTAGAAGCGCAACGCGTTGCGCTCTTCGGTCTTGGCCACGTACATGGCCGCGTCCGCGTTCGCGATCAGGGTGACGGCATCGTTGCCGTCGAGGGGGTAACCCGCGATACCGATGCTCGCGCTGACGAAGAGTTCGTAGTCACCCAGGTCGAAGGGGCGTGCCAGTGCGGCGAGCATGGCCTCGGCAACGACCAGCGCCTCCTCGCGCGAGCGCAGGTCGGCAAGCAGCACGGTGAACTCGTCGCCGCCGATGCGGCCGGCGATATCGTCGGGCGTGAGCTGCGCGCGGATGCGCTCGGCCACGCGCATCAGGAGCGCATCGCCGGTCGCGTGGCTGTAACTGTCGTTGACCACCTTGAACGCGTCGAGGTCGACGAAGAGTACCGCGATGGCCCCGCGCTCATGGGCGGCGCGCGTGATCGCTTCGGCGCATCGGCGCTCGAACTCGGCGCGCGTCACCAGGCCGGTGAGCGGATCGTGCGTGGCCATGTGCTGCAGGCGCTGGCGATCGGCCTTGCGCGCGGTGATGTCGGAGACCACGGCGACGTAGTGCTGCGGACGCCCTTCGCCGTCGCGGATGGTGCTGATGCTCAACAGCTCCGGATACGTGCTGCCATCGGCGCGCTGGCTTTCCACTTCGCCCAGCCAGTTGTCACCCGATGCAATGTCTTCCCATAGGGAGGCCGGCAGCGGCCGGCCATCGGGCAAGGTGCGCGTGGCGTCGAAACGTGTGCGACGCAGCGCCTGCAACGAGATGCCGGTGAGCTTGGCGTGGGCCGCGTTCGCCGTGGTCACGCGGCGATCGGCGTCGGCGATGATGACGCCTTCGGCGATGCTGGCCAGGGCTTCGGCGGCGATCTTGCGCTCCTGTTCCATGGCCACACGATCAGAGATGTCGCGAACGATGGCCTGGCAGACCTGCCGCGAGCCCCAGGCGACGAGGCTGCTTTGCGTTTCCACCGGCCGGGTACTGCCATCGGCGTTGCGCAGCACACCATTCCCGGCGTGGTCGGAGCCTTCGACAAACAGGCTGGACAGCTGGATGCCGGTGAGCTCGGCGCGCGAGCAGCCAAGCCAGCTCGCCGCCCGTCGATTGGCATCGAGGATGCGTCCGCTTTCCTCGTCGACCATGAAGATGGCGTCGGCCGCACTGTCGAACAGCAGGCTGTAACGCTCCTCGGTGCCGCGGATGGTGGCGACGATGCGCCCCGCCATACGCAGCCACAGCAAGGACGCGAGGGCGGCGACCCCGAACACCGTAAAGAAGAGGACGCGCCCGATCCACGATGCGCCGTTGGCGATATCGAGCGAAAAGGCTTTCGCGCGCGGTTCCATGTAGGTATTGAGCGCCGCGATGTGCGCACGCTCCGCATCGATCATCGCAGCGGGCGCCATACCTGCCGCATACGCGCGGTCGAGCCGGTCGGCGGTATCGGCAAGATCGGCCAGGCTGCCGTCCACCGAACGCCATTCCGTCACGGCCTCGCGCACGTAGGGCATGCCGGAAAAATACTGAAAGATGAAGACCATCCCCGGGATGGCTTCGGGAATCACGCCGCCGCGGGCGAACGCGTCGTAAACCTCGGCATGGGCGARGTCCCCGCTGGCGATCGCGTCACGCGCCCAGCGGTCCGCCATCAACACACTGTAATTTCGCCGAAAACCGGCAAGGTCCGCCGGGCGTCCGTGCGCGGCGTATTCGTCGAGATCGATGACCGCCTGTTTCTGTGCCTTGGACCAAAGACTCTCGCCGTTGAGGAAACCGGCGAGAGTCACCTGCGTCTGGAGCGCTACCCACGTGAGGGCAAGGATGAGACCCACGACCGCAACGAGCGCATAGGCCAATGGCCTGAGGCGCCTCGATAACGGCAATTGGTGGTTGGCCTCAACGCGTTGCATTCGTCCCTCAGATCCTCATCCGGTCGTGATAGTGCGCCACTTGGTGCCCAACTTGCGAGTTACGCAGCTGCCTCGTTCCACGTGCGAATCGACGCCGTGGCATCCATGCAGCGATCGAGGGTAATGCTCATGCTGACGTAGCTGCGACGGACGCACTCCTTTATGTGCTCGATCTGGTCCACCGGCGGATTGCTCCCCAGCAGGGTGCAGACGATTTCCAGCGCTTCCCATGGATGGGTATCGTCATAAGCGGCGTGAAGCTGAAGCCAACGCAGCCCGGCTTTGCGGCCCGTAATCGGCAGGCTTTCCGCGTAGGCCGCGCTTTCATAGACGATTTGCGACCAATCACCGGTCGCGCCTTCCACCGCGTAGTTGGTTGCCGCGATGCCCGCGGCCAGCGAATCGTCGCGGCTCACCTCTTCACACCACTGGGCCAGGGTCTGCGTGCCCTTGGCCGGTTCGGCCCGGAGCACGTCCTCGCGGGACACCCCCGCGCTTTCCGCCCAATTGAGCCAGTACTCGGCGTGGTTCTGTTCCACCCGGATGTTGCGGACCAGCCAGCGGCGGGCGAGGTCGTCGCCCGGGCTGCGGCCGTAACGCGTCTTCAGCAGGCTGTGCGACATGTAGCCCGGAAAGCGCTCGATGACCGGCCACACGCCGATCATGAAGTTGCGGGTGGTCTCCGGATCGAGGGTGGCGGCAATCATCGCCGACCACATCTCATGGCCGACGATCTTTGCCCGCGTGTCCTCGCAGGACGAGACCATGTCCTGCGCCCAGAGCGGATAGCTGGCGATGTCGGTCTGTGAGCCGGTCAGTTCAAAACGTGCGTTCATAGGAACTCCCAAGGGATCTGCTGCCAATTGAAGGTCGAGGCAGGCCCGGGCGACCCGCGGCCCGCCAAGCCGGCCCCCTTGCGGGGCCGGACGATCATTAGGGCACAACCGGGAGCCCGCTTTTTCGGCAAGAACGCGCCAGCCCACCTAGCCCATTCGTCATGGGCCACAGGCAGCGCGGCGGGGTCTATCGTGGACATCCCAATGGCAAGGACATCGCTCCCATGGTCACGATCAACCGCATCCTCGCTGCCGCCATCGCCTGCGGCCTCGCTTCCACCGGTGCCCTTGCCGCCGATGCCCCCGCGGGAACGCCCGTCGGCGTGGACCTCAAGGGCATCGATCATTCGGTGCAGCCCGGCGACGACTTCGACGGCTACGCCAATGGCAGCTGGAAAAAGACGGCGGTGATTCCCGCCGATCGCGCCAGCACGGGCGTGTTCCTGGAGGTGTTCCAGAAGGCCGAGAAACGCAATGCGGCGCTGGTCAAGGCGGCGGGTGACGGTCATCCGGCCGCCGGCAGCGAGCAGCGGCTCATCGCCGACTACTACAAGGCGTACATGGACGAGGCCGGCATCGAGAAAGCGGGGCTGAAGCCGCTCGAGCTCGCCCTGGCCGCGATCGAGGCGATCAAGGACAAGACCGCCCTGTCAGCCGCGCTCGGGGCGCAGCTGCGCGCCGACGTCGACCCGATCAACGCGACCAACCTCGGCACCGAGCACCTGCTTGGCCTCTTCATCGCCCAGGGTCTCGAGGATCCCTCGAAGAACATGCCTTACCTGTTGCAGGGCGGCCTGGGCATGCCCAATCGCGACTACTACCTGAAGACCGACAAGGACATGGTGGAGACCCGCGCCAAGTACGCCAGCTTTGTCGAGGCAGTGCTGGCCCAGGCCGGCACGCCGGACGCCGCCGGCAAGGCGAAGGCCATCGTCGCCCTCGAAACGAAGATCGCCCAGGCCCAGGCCTCGATCGTCGACAGCGAAGACATCCACAAGGCGAACAATCCGTGGCCGCGGACCGCATTCGCGAGCAAGGCCCCGGGCCTCGACTGGAATGCCTACTTCAAGGCGGCCCAACTCGACGACCAGCCGACCTTCATCGTCTGGCAGCCCGCCACCGTGACGAAGTTCGCCGCCCTGGTCGCCAGCGAGCCGCTGGATACCTGGAAGGCGTGGCTCCGCTTCCACACGATCAATGCCGGGACCAACGGCCTGCTGCCCAAGGCTTATGACGCCCTGTCCTTCGGCTTCTACGGCACCACGCTCACCGGCACGCCCAAGCAGCGCGATCGCTGGAAGCGCGGCCTGAGCCGCGTGAACACGGACCTCGGCGATGCTGTCGGCCAGATCTACGTGAAGCAGTACTTCCCTGCGTCGTCCCGCGCCCAGGTGCAGGACATGGTGAAGAACATCCTCAAGGCGTTCGACGCGCGCGTGGACACGCTGGACTGGATGTCACCGGAAACCCGGCAGAAGGCCAAGGCGAAGATCGCCACGATCAAGGTCGGTGTCGGCTACCCGGATACCTGGCGCGATTATTCGAAGCTCGAGATTCGTCCGGACGATGCGCTCGGCAACCACGAACGCGCGGTACTGGCCGAATATCACCATCAGATCGCCAAGCTCGGCAAGCCGGTGGATCGCGACGAGTGGTGGATGACCCCGCAGACGGTGAACGCGGTGAACCTGCCGCTGCAGAATGCGCTCAACTTCCCGGCGGCGATTCTCGAGGCGCCGTTCTTCGATCCGAAGGCGGACCCGGCGTCGAACTACGGCTCGATCGGCGCGGTGATCGGCCATGAGATCAGCCACAGCTTCGACAATACCGGCGCCGAGTTCGACGCCCAGGGCCGTCTGGCCAACTGGTGGACCGACGCCGACCAGAAGCACTTCAAGGAAGCCGGCCAGCGCCTCGTCGAGCAGTTCAACCAGTACGAGCCGCTGCCCGGCCTGCACGTCAACGGTCAGCAGACGCTGGGCGAGAACATCGCCGACCTGTCCGGCCTGACGATCGCCTATGCGGCGTACAAGGAAAGCCTGCACGGCAAGCCGGCGCCGGTGATCGACGGCATGAGCGGCGACCAGCGCTTCTTCCTCGCTTTCGCCCAGTCCTGGCGGACGAAGACGCGCGACGCCGCGTTGCGCGCGCAGGTGATCGGCGATGGTCATGCACCGGGCGAGTTCCGCGCGCAGACCGTGCGCAACCTCGATCCCTGGTATGACGCGTTCCAGCCGAAGGCCGGCCAGAAGCTTTATCTGGATCCGAAGCAGCGGGTGAAGATCTGGTAATCGCCTGAGCAGAGCTCGCCGATGAATCGGCTCCTACCGTGCCGTATGCGGCTACCGGGTAGGAACCGATTTATCGGCGATCAGCGCTKCCGACGAACGTGTCGCTCGACGACACCCAACACCCCGTCGATCGACAGCGCCAACGCGCCGACCAGCAAGGCGCCCTGCACCACGTACGCCGTGTTGTTACCCACCAACCCCTCCACGATCGGCGAGCCGAGCGTCGTCGCACCGACCGCCGAACCGATGGTGGCGGTCCCGACGCCGACGATGGCCGACAGCCGCACGCCAGCCATGATCGGGCCGGCGGCCAAGGGCAGTTCGACCTCCCACAATCGTCGCCAGCGCCCGTAGCCCATGCCGTCGGCGGCATGTAACGCGGCGGGCGACACGTTATCCAGGCCCGCGACGGTCTGCCCGAGCACGGGCAGCACGCCATAGAGCGTCAGCGCCAGTAACGTCGGCGCCGCACCGAAGCCCAGCAAAGGCACGGCGATCGCCAGCACCGCGACCGGCGGAAAGGTCTGCCCGATCACGGCGACCGCGCGCACCGTCGGCAGCAACGAACGTCCGGCCGGACGCGTCGCCAACACGCCCAGCGCGAGGCCCGACACCACGGCGACGAGGGTCGCCAGGGCCACCAGCCACAGGTGCGACAGGGTCAGCGCGAAAAAAGACGTGCGCGTATAGAGTGGATGCGAAAGCGTCGGCATCCACGCGTGGAACCACGGCGCGCTGTGCGGCAGCACGACGAGCAGGACAACGAGCAGCAACGGGGCGACGATCGCCTTCACTCGCGCGACACCACGAGATCGGCGAGCAGGATCGCACCGGCGACCTGCCCGGCGTCGAGCACCGGCAAGCGATCGCGACCTTGCATAAGCATCGCCCCCAGCGCGTCCTGCAACGAGGCTGCGCCATCGATCGCATCGCCGTCCGCGACCTCGCCCTTGCGCATGCTGTCACGCACACATCGCACCGCCAGTTCGCGCAGTCGCGCACGCGAACCGCCGACGAACTCGCGTACGCGTTCGTTCACCGGATGGCGGATGAGTTCGAGTGGCGTGCCGACCTGGGCCACCTTGCCGTCGAGCATCAGGGCCACGCGATGGCCGAGACCGAAGGCCTCGTCCATGTCGTGAGTGACGAAAAGAATCGTCGTGGCGGTGTCGCGCTGGATCGCCTTGAGGCTGGTCTGCAGCGACTCGCGCGTCACCGGGTCGAGCGCGCCAAAGGGCTCATCCATCAGCACGATGCGCGGCCGCGCAGCCAGCGCCCGCGCGACACCCACGCGCTGCTGTTGTCCGCCGGATAACGTGTCGGGATAGCGGTCGGCGAAGCCCGGCTCGTCCAGCTTGAGCAGCTCGAGCAAGGCGTCGACCCGCGCACGAATGTCGCGATCCGGCCAGCCGAGCAGGCGCGGCACCGTGGCGATGTTCTCGCCGACGGTACGATGGGGAAACAGGCCGACGGATTGGATGGCATAGCCGATGCCACGCCGCAGCGTCTCGACCGCCTGAGTGGCGACATCCACCCCGTCGATGCGCACACTCCCCGCGTCGATGTGGACCAGCCGGTTCACCGTGCGTAGCAGCGTGGACTTGCCGGAACCCGAGGGCCCGACAAGGACGAAGAACTCGCCGTCCTCCACGCGCAACGACAGGTCGTCGATGACGACATGGTCGCCGAAGCGTTTATAGACGTGGTCGAATTCGATCATGAGCGGCGTTCCGTCAGGGCGAGCATGGCCTGGAAGAGAAGATCGACGGCAAGGGCCAGCGCGATGATCGCCAGCGTACCCAACATCACCATGTCGTTGGCCCCCTGGCCGATGCCGAGGAAGACGAAACGCCCGAGGCCACCTGCTCCGATAAGGGTCGCCACCGCCGCCAGGCCGATCGTCTGCACCGCAACGATGCGCAGGCCGGCCAGCAGCACCGGCCACCCCAGGGGCAGTTGCACGCGTGACAGCAGTTGCAACCGGCTCATGCCGAGTCCGCGTGCCGCGTCGCGCGCATCGGCGGGTACCGCGCCAAGGCCTGCGATGGTGTAGCGAACGACCGGCAGCAAGGCGTAGAGCACCAGCGCGAACACGGCGGGTGCCGCACCGGTGCCGCCGAAGCCGAGCGCGCCCAGCGCCGGCCATGCGTGCGCCAGCCAGGCAAACGGTCCGATCAGTAGGGCGAACAAGGCGAGCGACGGCACCGTCTGCAGGAAGGCGAGCAGGCCGACCACGGCACCGTCCGCCCGCCGCGTGCGCCAGGCCCACCAGCCCAGGGGCGCGCCGATGACCAGCGCCACTAGCAGGGTCGTTGCGGCGAGCGTGAGATGGGTCAGCAGCGCATCCATGAAGGGCCCGCGTTGCGCATGAAATTCGCGGGCCAGCGCCAAGGTATCGAACGCGCCGGCCGTGCCCATGCCGACAAGGGCGACGACAAGCGTTGTCCACCCGCTCATTCGCGCAGCCCTGCGCAACTCGCGCAACCGATCGAGCAGGAGCAGGCTCGCCGAAAGCCACATCAGCCAGAAGCCGGCACCCAGCGGAACGCGCGCGCTGGGCGGTGCCGCCAGCAACAGCGTGCGCGCATCCATGCTCGCCAGCAGGGGCAAGCCGGCGATCAGTCCCCATGCGAGCACAGCCACGACTCCCCTGCCGCCTCTGACCGGCGTGACGCCCAGCCCCACGATAAGCAGCCAGACGAGAGCAAGGGCCACGACGTGCGGGCTGTGTGGCTCGCCGCTCAGCAGACGATTGGGCGTGACATAGAGAAACGGAAAGGCGAGCGCGGCGAGCAGACCGATGCAGGCCAGTACCATCACGGGCAAGGCGCGAGGGTTCACGGCACGAGCCCCGCGTCGTGCAGGTAGTCCCGCGCCACCACGGCCGGATCCTCACCATCGATCTGCGTGCGCGCATTGAGTTTGCGCAGCACCTCGACCGTCAACGGTCGGAACGCGGCATCCAGTGCGCCGCGCATGGACGGGTAACGGCGCAATACCTCGCCGCGAACCACTGGCGCCGGTTGATACACCATCTCCACGTGCCGCGGATCGGCAAGCACGGTCAGCCCGGTCACGGCGATCGCACCGTCGGTGGAATAGACCATGCTCGCGTTGACGCCGGAGATGCCTTCGGCGGCCGCCTTGATCGTCGCCGAGGTATCGCCGCCCGCCAGTACCAGGAGTTGATCGCCGCGCAGGGTGAATCCGTACGCGGACTGGAAGGCCGGCAGCGCGGCATCGCTTTCCACGAACTCGGCCGAACCGGCCAGCAAGACATCACCGCCGCCGTTCACCCAGCGCGCAAAGTCATCGAGCGTGACCAGCCGCGCCGCGCGCGCCACGTCACCACGCACGCCGATCGCCCAGTGGTTGTCGGCCGGCGCAGGCGCCAGCCAGACCAGGCGATTCGCCGTCAGGTCGAGCGACGCAGCAAGCGCGTAGGCCTTCCGTGCATCGCGGAACTCCGGATCGCTCTCGCGATGGAAGAAGAACGCGGCATTGCCGGTGTATTCCGGATAGACATCCAGATCGCCATTGAGCAACGCGCGCCGCACGATGGACGTGGGTCCGAGCTGGGTTCGGTCGACCACCGGCACACCGGCATGGCGAAGTACCTGCAACACGATTTGTCCGAGGACCGCACCTTCGTTATCTGCCTTCGAACCTACCCGCACCGCCGTTTGCGCATGCGCCGCGAAGGTCAGCAGGACGAGCAGGACGCCAAGCAGCCGGCGCAACGTCAGCGTCCGAGCAGATTGGCGAAGGCACGCTTGAAGGACTCGTCGATCGGTGTGGCATCGACGCTCGCCGGCAGCCCGCGAAAGCGCGCCTCGAAGGCGAGGACCGCCGCCATGAAACGCTCGGCGCGGCCTTCGTCGTCGCCCTCCTCCACGGCATAGGCCAGCACACGCGCCGCTTGCCCCGCGAGGTCGACATCGTCGGGCAATGCGGAAATATCACCCCAGACCTGCTTCAGGTAGTCCACGGCGATGCCGGCGCGACGCATCCGATGCAGCAGCCCGGCAGGCATCGTATGTTCGGGCGTGAAGCGCGCGACGATGTCCTGAGGCTCGTCGAGTGACACGGAGCCGAGATCGACACGAATACACAACGAGGCCGTATCGAACAGCCAGGTCTGCGGCGCGGGCGGCTCGCTGTACGGCAGGGGCACGCCATTCACTTCGACGCTCTCGGGAATGCCGGCATCGAGCAGCTCCACGATGTACGAACGCGCCGCGGGCCGCCCCTGGTAGTGGCCACGCATGGCATCGATGTGCACGCGCTGCGCACGGTCTCCGCGGCGACTACGCACGCTGGTGCGCGCGAATTCGCTGCGCTGGTAACCCTGGCTCTCGCCGTCGTCGTCGTAGAGTTCGGTGGCGCCTTCGTCACCCGGAAAAACCTGGAGGATCAGGGCATCGGGCACGCTGGCGAGGTTGCGCAAGCCTTCCGGATACAGCGGGACCACACTGCCCGGGCGCACGAAGATGGGAATCTCCTCGAGCGTGTAATGCCGCTCGATCATCTGCCCACCCTCGAAGGACTCGGCACCGTCGCGGCTGTACCACAGCCCCGGCGGCAGCCACACGGGGAACGACGCGGCACCGTCCTCACCGACCGGCGTGGTGACCGGCGCCACGAGGATGTCGTTGCCGAACATGTATTGCGCCGGATGCTCGTAGGCCTCCTCGTGCTCGGGCCAGTGGTAATACATCGGGCGCACGATCGACAGCCCGGTGTCGTACGCGTGCCGGGCGGCACCGTAGATATACGGCGCCAGCTGGTAGCGCAAGCGGATCGCGGCGAAGATCGCGTCGCCATACGGCGGTCCGAAATGCCATGGTTCCTTGTGCAGGCTGGCCTCTTTGGCCGAATGCGTGCGCAGCACCGGACTGAAGACACCGAGCTGCATCCAGCGCGCATAGAGCTCCGGCTCGAGATGCCGCTCCGGCCGCGGAATATGCTTGTGGAAGGTATGCCCGCCGATGTCGTGGCTCCAGTACCCGTAAAGGACATTGGACGCCATCGCGGTGAAGTGCGGCTGGAAGGCCAGCGAATCCCAGGAGATAACACTGTCGCCAGAGAAACCGATGGGATACCGGTGATTGCCGAGCCCACCCCAGCGATGGTAGATCAACCCACGCCGGCCGCCGTCGCGCTGCATCTCGGTGAAGAACGTGTGGTTGAGCCACCAGGTGTTCGACAAGCCAGGGTGCGCCTTCGACTCCGGCCATTGCTGCCAGTCGAGCCACCAGAAGTCGACACCGACTTTTTCCAGCGGGTGCAGCACCGTGTCGAACAAGGCGCGCATATAGGTTGGCGACGTGCCTTCGAACGGAATCGCCGCCCGTGTCGAGGTGTCCCACGACAGTGCCTTCGCCATGGCGTCGTACTGTTCTTCGTGCGGCAGGACACCCGAGGCGGGATGCAGGTTGAGGGTGACCCGCAGGTGCTGCCCGTGAGCCCAGCGCATGAAGGCCTTGGGATCCGGAAACAGGCTTCGGTTGAACGTGTAGCCGGTCCAGCCGGACTGCTCGCCGAAGACGTCCTTGTGCTCGTGGCCCGGCCGCAACGAAAGGCCGGGCGTGGTGTGCCAGTCCATGTCGAGTACGAGCACATCGAGCGGAATACGTTCCTTCTCGAAACGCGCACCGAGTGTGCGCAGTTCCTCATCGGTGTAATTCCAGTAGCGCGACCACCAATAGCCGAAGACAAAACGCGGCGGAATCGGCTGCGGACCGGCGATCGCCGCAAAATCGGCCAGCGCGGCACGGTAGTCGTGGCCATAGCCGAAAAAGTAGAGATCCTGGCGCTCCCCGGTGGGCCGCTCGAGCACCCAACCTTCGTCGTCGATGCCGAAGCCCTCGGTGTCGTCGACGACATGCCACCCGTCCCGCGCGATCAGCCCCTCTTCGATCGGCAGCTTGCTGCCATCCTGCCAGGTATCGCCGTCGTAGCGGTCCAGGGTGCGATAGGTGCCCCCCAGATTGTTCTTCTGGATATCGCCAGGGGTCCACGTCAGGTCGGTCTCGCCGCGACGGACCAGGATCGACAGGTTGGCGGCCGTGAAGCGTCCCGCCGCTTTACTGTCGGCGGCCTTGGTGTAACGCAGCCGGAGCGCGCCCGTGTCGATTTCCAGTACGGACTCGTCCTCGACGATACGGAACCTGGGCACCTCCAGCGCCCGATGCACCACGATCTGCGTACGGCTGTCGCGGAAGGTCGCCGAGGCGCTCCATTCCAGCCGGATGAGCCGTGGCGTAAGGACGGTGAAGCGCACCTCGGCGCGCTCGACAACGGCTTCGGGATGAGCCGCAGCGCCGGCACCGGGCCGTTGGTCTGTCGTGGCTGCCATGGGCGTGGAGCCCCTTTTTCGACGCGAGGTGGACCATTATGACGCGTCGCCGCATGGAACCGGTGAAAGCATCGGCTTGACGGCATCTTGCCGCGCCGTGCACTTCCCGCCGGGCACCTTCGTCTCCTAATCAACGAGGAGCGGGACCATGAACGAAGACCAGATCCGTGGCGCGGCGAACACTATCGGCGGGCGTGTGCAGCGTGCTGCCGGGGCGTTGGGCGGCGACCACGGCCTCGAGGCCGAAGGCGCCATCCGCGAGACGGCCGGTCGCGTCCAGGCCAAGGCCGGCGAGGCCGTCGACACCGCCCGCGACGTCATCGCCCATCGCCCCCTCGGCGCGATCCTGAGCGGCTTCGGCGTCGGCATCCTGGTAGGCATGCTCCTCGCCCGCCGCGACTGAGTCGCCTCGAAAGTCTGCGCTGAAAGAGCCCGGCTTCATGCCGGGCTTTTTCGTTTTCCATTGAGTGTGGGCTCGCCTTCGGCCTCGCGTTTTGCTGCGCTCGCAGGGCGCGTCGCAAGAGCCGGCGGGTGCCACCCTCGGGGCTACGCTACGGCGTCCCGCCAAGGAGGGCCGCGAGCGCGGCCGTTTATCTATTGCCCTACGGGCCGGGCCGGGCGTCGACTGGGGTTTTCCGACTCGACATCCTGTCTCGCGAAAAAGGCCGGCCGTCCTGGCCGGCCCCCTGACGGGCCTGATCCAGCCGACGCCCTCGCCTCCGCTACCGGCCCCGAGGGTGGCACCCGCCGGCTCTTCCGAGCACTGAGGTGGCGTGAGCGGAAAGCAACCGCCGCCACCCACCGGCGCAACGCAGGTCTTGTGTGGGAGCCGCTTCAGCGGCGAACCCTCAGGACATCGTGCAAGCGAGTGAGGCCGGGTGGTGATGGGGCGAGCGGTTAACCGCCGTCACGATGCGACGCAAGGCCTCGTTCGCTATAGCTGTGTTGAGGGTTCGCCGATGAATCGGCTCCTACCAAGGGCCCGCACTGTGCCCGTTGCGAGCGTTGGCTCGACCTCACGGCACCTCAGTGCTCGGAAGAGCCGGCGGGTATCGCCCTCGGGGCCGGTAGCGCAAGCGAGGCGTCACACCGGAAAAAGCCCGAAGGGGGGCGGCCAGGACGGCCGACCGTTTTCGCGAGACAGGATGTCGAGTCGGAAACCGCCGGTGGGGCGCCGACCCGGCCCGTAGGGCAATAAGTAAACGGCCGCGATTCGCGGCCCTTCCCTAGCGGGTCGCCGGAGCGTGGCCCCGAGGGCGATACCCGCCGGCTCTTGCGCCACGCCGCGACTCACCGCCTCAAAGCAACAAGCAGCGATTGCGCCCCGCTCGCTTGGCGGCGTACAGCGCGCGGTCGGCGCGGTCGAAGACAGTGGCGGCGGTGTCGTTGGCGAGGAAGCGGGTGATGCCGCCGGACATCGTCACCGTCACGGGTTTCTGGCTGGCGTGGAACGCCAGGGCGGCGACGGTTTCGCACAGCGCCGTGGCGGCGGCGAGGGCCTCCTCCGGCGCGATGCCGGCGAAGATCACGACGAACTCCTCGCCGCCATAACGCGCGACGAAGGCCGGTGCCGGCAGTTCGCGCGTCAGAGTCTGACCGACAATGCGCAGGACCGCGTCGCCTGCCGCATGGCCGAAGCTGTCGTTGATCACCTTGAAATGATCGATATCGAACGCGCCCACGCAGGCGATGCCGCCCTGGTCGCGTACGTCCTGTTCGATCTCGGCCATGCGCCGTTCGTAAGCAAGGCGATTGGGCAGGCCGGTCAGGGGATCGGTGAGCGCGAGTTCGTGTTCGCGACGCAACGAGTCCTGCAGCGATGTGGCCTGGGTCTCCAGCTCTTCGACACGGTCTTTCATGCGTTCCGCACGATCGCGATAGGTCGCCATGCGTTCGTCTTCGCGATCGCGGAACGCACGAAAGTGCTCGTCGATCATCGAAAGGCGCGCATTCACCTGTGCCTGCAAGGCGTCCAGGTCCGTGGCGCCCAGGGTCTGCTCGGCGAGAAGACGCATTTCTTCGCGAACCGTCGCATCGAGGTCGCGACCTTGTTCGTCACCGGTAGCGATGTGCTCGGTTTCGGCCACCAGGTAACGCGTCATGTCGCCGAGACGCCCGCTGACTTCGGCAAGCAGGTCCTGTAGCTGCGCCATGTCGTGACGCAGCGACGCGCGTTCCTGATTCACGAGGTCGGCGAGACCTTGCGCCGCCGACGCGATCGCCTCGGGATCGCGGGCTTCGCCCAGCACTGCATGCAGATCGTCGGCACGCCCGGCGAGTGCGGGCATCATCGCGATCGTGAGGAGCACCTGCCGCAACGCGTCCGTCGCCACGCGACAGGCGTCGATCTCCTGTACCGGGATGGGATCCACGACAGCCGCCGCCTGCGGCACGTCGCGCGCAGGGACGATGGGCAAAGGCGACTGCCGTTCGAGCGCAGCGATCGCCTCGGTCAGGGCATCCAGCAAGGGGTCGAGGGTCTCGGGAGTCGACGCGTGACGCAGGCCGTCGCCCAGATGATCCAGAAGACGATCGGCCTCCTCGCTCTGTCCACGAGCCAGCGCGGCAAGGCGAAGCACGAGGCGTCGCAAGCCCTCCTCCGTCACACGGAAGTCGTGTTCGTCGCGCTCCATCCGCTCGAGGGCGAGATGGTATTTGCGCTCCCAGACGTCCTGCGCCACGCCGCCACCTTCGTTCATGTCAGTAGAGTACCCGTGCGAGCAGTTGCAGTTGGTTGCCGCGTTCCTGGGGGGCGAGCCCCGCCTCCAGGCGATCGTCTCGCGTGGCGTCCACGTGCAGGACTTCGGCGGTAAGGCGCAACCACTCGCTCGGGCGCCAGTTCAGCGCGGCGGTGATCGCGCGCCCGCGCTCGCCCGACGGCCAGGTGCGGAAACGCTCCACGCGCAGCGTAGGACGCCATGCGCCACGGTTCCAGCCGGCCAGCAGGAAGGCCGACTGGAAACGGGTCCGGAAGATCGTCTGCTGCGGCTGGACGTCGGTGTCCCCGTCCATGCCCTGCGCGATCCAGGTCACCGGCCCGGTGGTGAATTTCGCGCCCGCCGACCAGAAGCGCGTGCGCCAGGCAAAGAGCCCGTCGCCGTTCGCATAAAGCCGCCAGGCCTGCGGGTCCGCCCGGTTGTCGTAGCGCAGCAGGCGCAGGTCGAGGCCCGTGCTGCTCTTCCAGCCGGCATCCGCATACCAGCCGGTGCGACCGCCGACGCGCTGGAACGGCGCGTACTGCTCCCGTGTACCGCCCTCCTCGGAAGGCTCGCGCAACCGACCGCCGACACCGTAGACCAGGTCGCTCAGCGACCAGCCGCGCATCGCGAGGATGTTTCCCGCGACGTCGTTATGCCGGAAAAGACCACCGCCCAGACCGATCGTGCCGTTGTCACCGCGCCACTCCTCGCGAGCCTCGGCACCGAGACCACGCAATTCCTCGCCAACCCAGCTGTTGATCGCCGACGGCGTGATGGTCCACGGACTGGTCCAGCCGATGCTGTCGTTTTCGAGCGAGACGGGGAGGAAATACAGGCCGCCCTTGATGGCGGTGCGCCAGGCCGAAAGGGACAGCGGACGGTAACGAAGGAAGGCTTCGGTGAGCTGCGGGCTGGCGTGGTCGGTCTGCTGGAGCTGGACGTCGGCCAGGGCGAACAGGGCCGGCGTGAGCTGCGCGGTAACGACGACGGCCGCTGCGCCGAAGCGCGCCCGCGTCTCGCCGTCGCCATAGCGCAGGCGTCCCGGGCCGCCGTTGACGAAGCTGGGATCGTTGGCGGCGTCGACCACGCGCACATCCGCATACGCATGCAGCTTCAGCTCCTGTGCGCTGGCGAGGGGCGTAACCAGGCAGATGGCGGTGATGGTGAACGCGCGACGGAAACGACTCACGCGAATCCCGCGTCTGGCGCGGCGCGCCGCGCGACCAGCGCCGCGAAGGACATTGGCCGGTCGACATGGAATCCTTGCACATGGTCGCAACCGACCTCGCCAAGGAAGGCGATGGTGTCTTCGTCCTCCACCCCTTCGGCGGTCACCCGATAGCCCAGCCGATGGCCGAGCTCGACCAGCGATCGGACGATCACGCGGTCGGTTTCATCGGTGGCGAGGTGCTGGACGAACATCTTGTCGATCTTCAGTTCCCTGACGGGCAGGCGGCGGAGGTAGGCGAACGAGGTCTGGCCGACCCCGAAATCGTCGATCGCCACGTCGATACCCATATCGGCCAGGCGACGGAGGACTTGAAGCGCCGCCTCCGGCTCGCCGATGACGGCGCTCTCGGTCACTTCCAGGACCAGCGCGGTGGCCGGCAGTTGGTGCACCCGCAGCAGATGGGCCACGTGGTCGGGCAGTTCGGTATCGCCGATGTCTCGGGCAGAGAGGTTGATCGAGAATCGCAGCGGCTGCCCCGCACGGACGAGTTCCGCCGCCTGGGCGATACCGCGGGCGAGCACCCAGCGCGTCAGGCGGCCGATATTGCCGGTCTCCTCGGCCACGGCGACGAACTGCTCGGGCGAGACCATGCCGCGTCCGGGCCGGGGCCAGCGCACCAGCGCTTCGACACCGTCGATGCGACCGTCGGCCAGACGCCGCTGGGGCTGGTAGTACAGCTCCAGCGCATCGGTCTCGATGGCCGTGCGCAATTCGCTCATGAGGGAAAGACGTTCAGGCCGATGGGGATCGGCCTGCGGGTCGTAGACATCGACACCCCGCGCCGAACCTACAGCGGCGAATTCCGCCACCTCGGCCCGACGCAGCAAGGCGGCCGCACGTTCGCCGTGGCTTGGCGCCAGCGCGATACCGACCGCGGGGCCCATGTCCATGTTCACTTCGGCTTCCTGATAGGGCTGGCCGAGCGCATCCATCACCCGGAACGCCACCGAGATCGCCTCGGTACGGTCGGCGCCGCGAAGCCACACCGCGAACTGGGTGTCCGTGGCGCGCGCGACGTAGTGCGTGCCGGCCACCTGCCCGACGCGCACGCCGGCATCGCGCATCAGACGATCGGCCAGTGCGTGGCCGATCGTCTTGATGATGTCCGGCAGGCGCGTGACGCCCAGGATCAACAGGGCACCCTGCTGGCCGGGTGCGGTCGCCAGATCCTGGTCGATCGCTTCCTCGGCCGCGGCGCGATTCGGCAGGCCGGTCACGCCATCGTGCATGGCCTGGTGTCGAATGCGCAGTTCGCGTTCGCGGACCGCGTCACCCATGGTGCGGAACGCCGTCGCCAGTTCGCCGATCTCGTCGCGGCGACGCACCTCGGGTGCATCACGGTAATCGCCACCGGCGATGCGCCGCGCCGCGGCAGCCAAGGCCTCCACCGGTCGCGACACGCCGCGCGCGACCAGCCAGGCAACGAGCAACCCGGCCGCGAGGCCAACGGCAAGCAAGGCCAGCCAGGCATCCCACACCGCCTTGTAGGGACGCAACGCGTCGTCGAGCGAGTAGCCGAGCACGGCGTAGACCGCACCGCTTCCCTTCGGTTGGCGGAGCAACTGCGCCAGCACCAGGTAATCGCGGCCGCCGATCGTCGCCGCGGTCGGCTCCGACGGCAGCGAGCGGTCGCTGGAGGAAAAGCTCGCCGTCAGCTCGGAACGACTGCTTCCGCGAGCCATGACGGCGTAGTGTCCGGTGCCGGTCGGCGTGGCGAGCTCGATATCGCGCGGTAGCGCGGATAGCTGCTGCATGTGCGCGATCATCGCGTTGTCGACCGGCATGCTCGCCGCCACCAACCCCACCGGTTGCGGCGCGTAGATCGGCACGACGACCACCCAGAAGGCCTTGCCGTCGACGACCGCGACGGCCGCCGTCCGTTCGTTGAAGGCCCGACTCAGCAGATCGGGAAAGGCGAACGGCTGGCCGTCGCCGGCGCCGCTTGCCGTATCTGCCTGCACCTTGCCGTCGAGGTCGAGCAGTTGCATACGCGATGCGCCGACGCGTCGCCCATGGTTGCGCAGGACGGAAAGGATGGTGTCCTTGTCGCGCGCGCCGATGGCCGAGCGCAGGCCATAGTCCAGCGACATGATCTGCACACCGTTGGCAACGCTGGCCGACAGATCGTTCATCTGGGCGACGAAGGCCGCCGCGCTCGCAGTCAACTGATGGCCGCCTTCCTTAACCAGCTGGCGGCGTGCCACGTCGTAGGCCAGAACGGCGGTAACCCCTTGGACGAGGATCAGCGTGGCGACGAAGAACAGTGCCAGCCGGGTGCGGAAACCGAGGACCGGCATGGTCGGCTCAGTAGCCCAGGTGCTCTCGATCCATCGCCCCGCGTGGATCGGGCAACAGGGCGAGGTTGAAACGGACCGTGGCCGGGCTCGACTCGTTCACCGTGACGCCCTGGATTGGCAGGGTCACGCCGGGACGAAGCTGGGGATGCCAGGCGTGTGCGACGTAGTCCCCGGCGACGATGCCGTCGATGCTCGCCCTGCCCTGAGCATCGGTCGTCGCCATCTCGGGATCCTTCGTCACATAGAGGTACGTGAGCATCTGGTCGTGGATGTTGCAACCGACGGCTGCGTTGCCAGGGCCCTTCATCACCAGCGCCGGCGAGCTCTCGCCGGGGGCAAGCATGGTTTCGAACTTCACCATGTCCGAAAATGAGTAGACGTGATGCCGCGTCGTGTCGCTGTTGCGGAAGATCACGCTGTCGCCGACATGCATCGCCGACACGAAGGGAAGAAAGGTTTCGTCTTTCTGGTCGACGTAGTGCGTGACCGGCGGGATCGTTCGTGCCGAGGTGCCGGGCCGGGGCGCAAGGCTGACGACGGCGTCCGCCACCGGATGCCCACTCGTATCCACGACCTCGACAACGACCCGCCCGGCATGGGCCGGTGTACCGCCCAGGATGACTACAGTCGCGATGGCGAGCAGACGGCGCATGGGCTTCCCCTGTGATCCGACGCTAGCCTAGCTCAGTCGGTGGCTCAGCCGCGAACGGGACGCAGCATGCGGCAGATGGCGACCATCGGTCGGTGCGGTCCGCAGGGGTCTGTACTCCAGACATCGTTGTGATGCGTGGCGGCGACGGTGTCGAACGACGGTTGGCCTGGCGCCTGCGCCCGACCGCCGGCGAGGGCGAGCATGAGCCCGGCCAGCATCGCGATGGATTTCGTGGTGACGCGCATGGCCTTCCCCCCGGTTGACGATGCCGACGTTAGGCCCCGGCGCGTGAAGGAACAATAGACCGAATGGTGGGGCCGACGGTCACGCAGCGATCGGCCAGTGCGGCGACACCTTCCCGGTGGGACACCACGATCAACAGGCTTCGCGGCAGGCGCCGCTTCAGTGCCGACAACAYGGCCAGCTCCGACGCTGCATCCAGCGCGCCCGTGGCTTCGTCGAGCACGGCGACGGCGGGCTTGCGCAGGATCACCTGGGCAAGCAGAAGACGCTGGAGTTCGCCGCCGGAGAGTCGGCTGGACATATCGTGCAAGGCCGCGTCCAGCGTTTTATCGAGGCCGACGTCGCACAGCACCTCGTGCAGCTGCTCGTCGGTCGCCGATGCCGACGCCCAGCGCAGGCAGTCGCGCACGGTCGCCTGCCATGGCCGCACACTCTGGCTGACGTAGGCGCCGTGCCGGACGTAAGCGCGGTACGCGTCGTAATCGATGGCGTGCCCGCCGACCCATACGTCGAACAGGGTCGGCCGTGCCATGCCAGCGAGTACATCGACGAGGCTGCTTTTTCCGATGCCGGAATCGCCCTGGATGAGGACGAGATCGCCGGGACGTACGATCAGGTCTTCGAGGTCGATGCCGGGAATCGGCGGCGTGACGTGGATATGCCGGAGATGGATGCCACTGGCGGGAATGATCGGCAAGGCGATCGACGCGGACGGCGTGTCGGAGGCGGCCAGGCTCATGTAGCGCCGCCACAACGCGAACGCGGGTGCGGCCGAGCGCATCTGTTGCATGCTTTGCCGCGTCGACACCAGGTAGGGCAAGAGTCGGCCGAGCAGCAGGCAGACCGCGATCAGGGCGCCCTGATCGATGCCGTGCCAGCGCTGTGCGACGACGAAGAGCAAGGCGATACCGCCCACGGCCAGCAGTTCGAGTATCAACCGACCCGAGGCGATCAGCTCCAGTTGGCGGGCGTAGCCGCGAGACAGGTCTTCGGATACCTCGCCGAAACTGTCACGTTCCGTGGGCTCGCGGCCGAACGAGCGTACGTGTCGTAGCCGGCGGGGAAAGTCTTCACTGCGCCAGAAGAGGCGTGTGATGTCCGCGACGTAGCGGCGGGCCACGTCGACCTGTTCACGACCGTAGAAGCGCGAAGCGAGCAAGGCGAGGGCTGCAAGCGGCGGCGCGACCAGGAGCAGCAGCGGCGATACCCAGAACGCAAGGGAAAGGCTGACCGCCGCGGTGATCCCAGCGACGAGCAACTGCTGCAGCGCGCTGAACGCCTGCACGATGATCTCGACGTTGTGGGTAAATACGTTCGCGATCTCCGCCGAGCTGACGGCCGCAAGCGGCCCGATCTCGGCAGCGATCAGTCGCGCATGCACCTGCCGGCGCAGGCGCATGCCGTAGCGACCCGTCAGCCGTGCGCCGAGACAGGCGGCCTGCCAGCGCAGCAGGGCAAAGGCGAGCGTCACCGCGGTAAACGCGGCGATACGCCAGCCCACGCTCAGTGAGGCATGGAGCCAGCGTCCGTCGAACGGCATTCGCGCGTCCGGCTGCACCAGTGGCACCAGCAACACGGTGGCGAGCGCACCCGCGAAGGCCGAGCCCAGGGACAGCGCGACGTAGATGCCGACGTTCCAGCGGTCTGCCGTGGGTAGCGTTGTCGCGAGCGATCTCAGGAGATCGCGCAGGCCATCGCGCGGCGTCGCGGCGTTCATCGTCATGCACTCGCGGCGTGGCGTGATGTCAGCAAGGACCGCAAGGCATCCACCGAAGCGCGCGGGTGCCGCCCACGCCGAAGCACATGGACGTCCATCTCCGACAGCCGATGGACGAACCGGTGCCATCCGGCCTGGCCGGCCGCATAGGGTTGGTCGGCAAGCAAGCGCGCGGCGATATCGTCATGCGCGAGCGGGACGAGCATGTCGGCCTCGTCGGCAGCCAGCTCGGCGGAAACGAAAACGGCACCGACGAGGGCCAGCGGTGCGGTCGCGACATGACCGTATCCCTGGCGCAGATCGGCTTCGAACTTCTCGACGCCGCTACGTCGGCGGATCGTCGGCGAATCCGCGATCCAGCGACGCAGCGGCCCCTCGTCGATGAAGCGCAAGGCATCGTCGCGCACATGCAGGAAGTTGCCGACGCCACGCGCTTCCATGCTGCGGGGATCGACAAAGATGGCGTCTTCGGCGACGAAGTCCATCCCCTCGAGCAGGCCATGCAGGGCGAGTGTGGATTTGCCGGCACCGCTCGCGCCGAGCAGGAGGACACCACGGCCGTCCAGACCGAGGCAGGCGCCGTGCAACGGGAGCAGGTCCATGCCGCGTGCGGCCAGCACGAAGACCGCGAACTCGATCAGTTCGTAGCGGACGTGATAAGGCCAGTCGAGCATGTCTTCGGACACGACGACCAAGGCCCGTTGGCGGCCGTGGTCGATGATGACGTAATTGGCGGCATCCACGATGCCGCACAGCAGGCCCCCGCCGGATTGCGTGAGCACCGGCGGCGGCTCGTCCCAGGCCGGCGCGTGGCGCCGTGGCGAGAGACGGAGCTCGATGTGAAAGCTCGGCAGCATCGTGCCCGGCACGTCGCGCGGCAAACCACCGTAAGCCGCCTCGACCGGCGCGAGCAGCGCCGGATGGGTACTGTCGAAGCGGAAACGGGCACCGAGAATGGTCTTGACCATGGCGAAGGGATAGGGCGAGCGCTCGAAAAAGGGATCGGCGCCAATGTCGCCAATGCCCGGAGGGGTGATCTGGGCCATGCGGCATCCCGGCAGTGAACCCGTGGGTGCGGAGCGCCTGCGGAAAGGTTGCGCATGAAGTGAAGGCAACCCTCGCGTTGCGCGCAGGCACTCACTGACCAACGCGACGATCGAGGCTTCCCCGACATGCTCAAGATCCAGGTCGGCCACTCCTACTTCCTTCGATACGACCCGAAGCAGTGGGAACGTGGCAAACCCTATCCCCCGCTTGCCACCATCCAGGTGGCCGCGCTGCTCAGGGAGATGGGCCACACCCTGTCGTTGTTCGACGCCATGCTGGCCGAGGGCGTGGAGGAATACGCCGGTGCGCTGCACGCCGCGGACCCCGACCTCGTCGTGATCTATGAAGACAACTTCAACTACCTGACCAAGATGTGCCTCAGCCGCATGCGCGACGCGGCATGCCAGATGATCGCCGAGGCGCGCTCGTCGGGGGCCCGGGTGATCGTCGCCGGCTCCGACGCATCGGACCAACCCGAGGCGTTTCTCGCCGCCGGGGCCGACGCGGTGCTTGTCGGCGAAGGCATCGCCGGGCTGGCCGCCCTCGTGGACCGGCTGCAACGCTCACCGGACATCGATACGGCGAGCTGGACGGCTGGCCTGGCCGGTGTCGCCACCCTCGTCGACGGCGAGACGCAACTGGTCCGACTCGGCGCGGTACCCCCCGATCCGCGGGTGGTCGGTCGTCCCGCCTGGGACCTCGTCGACATCGAGCGTTACCGCTCACTCTGGCAGGAACGCCACGGCTACTTCAGCCTGAACATGGCGGCCTCCCGCGGTTGCCCGTTCCGTTGCAACTGGTGTGCGAAACCGATCTGGGGCAACCACTACAAGCAGCGCAGCGCCGAGGACGTCGCCGCCGAGATGACCTATCTCAAGCGCACGTTCCAGCCGGACCACATCTGGATGGCCGACGACATCTTCGGTTTCCATGTTGGCTGGGTGAGCGCCTTCGCCGACCATCTTCGTGACAGCGACGGCTCGGTGCCTTTCACCATCCAGACCCGCGCCGACCTCGGCAGCGAACGCATGGTCGCCGCCCTGGCCGACGCCGGTTGCGCGGAAGCCTGGATCGGTGCGGAGAGCGGCAGCCAGCGCGTACTCGACCGCATGAACAAAGGTACGACGGTCGCCGAGCTGATCGCGGCGCGCCGTCGTTTCGGCGAGCACGGCGTGCGTGTCGGCTTCTTCATCCAGCTCGGTTACCTCGGCGAGCAACTCACCGACCTGCTCGCCACCCGTGACCTCGTCGCCGAGGCCGCGCCGGACGACATCGGCGTCAGCGTGTCATATCCGCTGCCAGGTACGACATTCTACGAAGAAGTGAAAGCGCAGTTGGGCAGGAAGACCCATTGGCGTGACAGCAACGACCTCGCCATGATGTTCCGCGGCGCCTACGATTCGGACTTCTATCGCAACATGCGAGACCTGTTGCACCAGCAGGTCAACCTGCGCCAGTCGCGCGAGACGCTCTCGCCGGCAACGCGCCGCGACGTGCACGCCCAGCTCGAGACCCGCTGGAACACCCTGTTCGCCCATGAAGCGGAACATCGCACCGAGCAACCCACGCCGTCGCCGTTCATGGCGATGCAGACCATCGCACTACCCCTACTGTAGATGCCGTCATGATGCCCTCCCTGAAGCTCGTCCGTAGCGGTCTCAACCGCACCACCGAGGCACTTGCCGCGGAGCTCGCATTGGCCAGGCCGGGCAGCCGGCTCCCTGCGTGGACCGACCTCGAATGGCGACTGGCTTCCGCGGTGGCCGTGGCGCACGGTGTCTCGCCGCTGCTCAGTCGCCTGTCCACCTGGAACAAACCTGCCTGGCGACTGTTTCTCGCCACCCAACGCGAGCACGTGGAGCAACGGCACCGCCGTATCGCCACGCTGCTCCAACGCATCGACGAGGGCGCGCACGACGTCGGCCTGGCCATCGTGCCGTTGAAAGGATCGGCGCTGCACGCGTTGGGCATCTACAGCCCGGGCGATCGTCCCATGGCCGACATCGACCTGCTCGTCCGCGAGGACGACGTCGGACCGACCACCGCCCTGCTCCTCGAACTCGGCTATGAGGAATCGTTCGCGCAGTGGAAGCACCGCGTGTTCAAGCCGATCGACAGTCATGCGTTCCAGGGGCTCGGCGAACACCGCGACACACCGGTCAACATCGAACTGCATACGCGCATCCAGGAGCGCCTGCCGGTGTCCACGGTCGATATCACGGCGCGTATCTACCCCCGTCATCCGCGGCCGGGGCTCAATCCCTATCCCTCGCATGGCGCCTTGATGAGCCATCTTCTGCTGCACGCCGCCGGCAATGTCTGCGGCCGCAGCCTGCGACTCATGCACCTGAACGATATCTCGCTGCTCTCGACGCGCATGGTGGCGAGCGACTGGCAGGCCTTGTGGGATGACGGCCGCGTCGGCTCGGCGTGGTGGGCGTTACCGCCGCTGCGCCTCGTTGCACGCTACTACACGCAGGCGGTGCCACCGATGATTCTCGGGCGCCTGGAAAGCGAGTGCCCTCCCCTCCTGCGCGCCCTGTCACGGCGCTGGATGCTGACCGACGTGTCCTGCTCGGACCTGTGGTTGCACGCCTTACCCGGCGTCGAGTGGTCACGCAGTCTGGGCGAGGTCGCGCGATGCCTGCGCAACCGCCTGCGCCCCTCGGCGGAGAGCGTGAAGGAACGCGCCGACATGGTGCGTACGCAGGTGTGGTTGCAGGGTCAGAGCTGGGTCACCCAGGGTCACCGTCGACGCATGCTCACGTGGCTCACGCGTCCGGTGCCGCGCATGGACACGTTGTACGTCGTGCGTGCGGCGCTCGAACCCGCGGCGCCGCTGGCCTAAACGGCCGTACCGCGGCGCGCGAGCAGTTCGACGTACAGGGCTTCGAACGTCCGGGCGGTGTGGTCGGCGCCCTCGGCGAGCGCCCTATGCTGGGCGGCCACCGCCAGCCGGCAACGTAGCGCCTCGTCGAGCAGGACACGCTGGATCGCCGCGGCCAGGCCGACCCAGTCACCCACGTCGACCGCGAGTGCCGCCACCGGAGACCACTCGGCAAGGTGACCGACCGCCGTACCGACCGTGGGCACACCGGCGACAGCGGCCTCGAGAAGCACCAGGGGGCCCGCCTCGTGCATCGACGACATCACCAGCAGGTCGGAAGCCTCCACCAATGGGCGGAGTTCGCGCTGCGTGCGAAAGCCCAGGAAGCGCACGTGCGCGTCGAGTCCCAGCTGACGGGCGAGTCCATCCATCCGGCCCTGCAGGGTATCGACGCCGACGATGTCCATCTCGAAGTCCACGCCGGCCTCGCGTAGCGCCGCCAGGGCGCGCAGCAAGGTCGTCTGATCCTTCACCAGATTGAGGCTGGCGACATGCATGAGGCGCGCGCGCGGCGTGGCTCGGCGACGTGGCGCCAGCGGTGGCCATGCGGTCGTGTCGACGCCGAGCGGGATGCGCCGCGCTGTGATACCCAGTACGGCAAGCGAATCGACGATCGGTGCACTGGCCGCTGTCACGGCGTCCGTGGCACGGAGCACCACCGCTTCGCGAAGCCGTCCCTTCCAGCGGCGCCGGCCGCCGTAGCCGATGCCGTGCAGCGCGACGAGTTCGCCGCCGGCGATGTGGACCAGGCTCGCGATGCGCAGCCACTTCGCCGCCGCAACGGCGACAAAACTGCACGAGCCGGAAAAGATCGCGTGGATCAGGGCGAACGGCGCCAGCCTGTGCTCGGCGCGAATCGCGGCAATCGCGCGAAGACGCGGCCAGCCGTCGCCGATGTTGTGAACGGTCGCGCCCAGCAACGGCCAGGTCCCAGGCAGAGGCTCCTGGTGAAGGACGAAGACATGCACGTCATGGCGTTGTGCAAGCCGTGCGACGAGCGCGAGGAAGACGGGAATGACCCGGTATTCCCCCGTGCGATCCATGCCGCCGGGGACGACGATGGCAATCTTCACGACCGGCCCTCCCGCCGATCGGCGAGCAGACGTGCGTAGGCATCCGCCCATTGGCGGCCCACGGCGGCGAAGGACAGCGTCGCATCGAAGAACGCACGCACGTCCGCACGCGAGGGACGGATCCCGGCCGCGCGAACCAGCGCTTCCGCCAGCCGCGCGGCATCGCCGCACGGCCACAGTTCACCGACGACGTTGCCCGTGAGCGAGCGGAACGACGGAATGTCCGTGACCACCGGGGTCACGCCACAGGCCAGCGCCTCGAGCAAGGCGAAGCCGCAACTCTCAGCGCGGCTGCCCGAGACGAACAGATCGGCGCTGCGCATCAGCATCTCGATACGCGCGTGCGGCTGGTTGCCGAGCAGATGAACGCGGCCGTGCAGGCGCGGGTCGCTCTCGATCCGGTGACGCACCTCGTCCAGCAAGGGCGCACTGCCGAAGGCACAGTAGAGCTGGATGCCCGGCAAGCGCTGCGATGCACGCGCGATCCCATCCAGTACGGTCAGGGGATCCTTGCCGTGGCTAAGGTGTCCCACCCAGAGCACGCATGGATCGCCGCCCATGCCCGTTTCAGCGCGCGCGGCCATGCGATCGCCTGGATGGAAGCGGCTGCTCGATTCCGGAATGGCGAACAAGCGGGTGCGCTGGGCGAACAGGCCCGCACGCGTGAATGGCCCGGCCAGTCCCGGCGACGTGAAGGCGATACCGGACGCCGCCGCGTACCACATGCGCCAGCGCGCCCGTCGCCACCAGCGTGGCGGACGGTCCGCGTGGTCCTGGATGAGGATCGGCACGCGTGGCAGGCACTGGGCCACGGCGAACGCATCGGCGGCAAAGCCGAGGCTGTGCACGTGAACGACCTGACTACCGATATCGGCGACCAGGTCGGCGAGGAAGCGTCCGC
Organism: Luteibacter sp. P1_D3; assembly: GCF_056406135.1. NCBI lineage: Bacteria > Pseudomonadati > Pseudomonadota > Gammaproteobacteria > Lysobacterales > Rhodanobacteraceae > Luteibacter > Luteibacter sp. P1_D3. The sequence continues at coordinate 158,396 of NZ_JBFUAT010000002.1, forward strand.
GCGCCGCCAGGGAGCGCATGCCGCCCAGGTCGACGAAGTGATAGTCGATGCCGTGCCGGGTGAGCACGCAGGTGTGGGTCGCCACCTGGATCACCGATACGCGCGTCCCCGAGGCCGCCGCCGCTTCGGGGATGTCCGCCAGCGACGGCCAGCGTTCGAACAAGGCATCGGGCGGGCAATCCGCCGGCGCGCGGAGGAAGTTGATCTGGGCGACATGCACGGACGTATCCCGCCTAGAGACCGGAGACCTGGGGCATGCGCAGGCGCACGAGCCGGTTCGCGAGGTTCAACTCCCAAGGGCGATCGTACTGACGACGGCGATAGCGCCACGAGGCCATCGCGCTGAGCCCGCGCTTGGCCCACGAGGGCGAACGCAAGTCCTGCACGGTGGGGAATCGGCAGCGCAGCACCGTCACGAAATCCTGGATATGCCGACGCAGCTCGTCGGTCAGCCAGGGCGCGTCGGCGTGGCAGGCGTAGTCCACCCAGCGGCGTTCCGTCCACTCTTCGGGCGACGAGGGAAAGACCACCGGCTCGCCGTGCAGATCGAGCAGCGGCATGGAGGCGTGCTTGCCGCGATCCTTCTCGTGCTTGCTGCTCTCCGGCAACGGCGTGTAGATGTAGACGATGATTTCGGAGGCCGGATTGATACGCTTGAGTTCACGGATGAACTCGAACGTGTGCTCGGTTTCCTCCAGCGTGTTCTGCGGCGGCGCCACCATGAAGGACAGCTCGGGAATGACCCCGTTCTTGCGACACAGTTCGGCCACCTGCAGCGTCTGGTCGGGCCGGGTGCCCTTGCGAATCTCCTTGAGCATGGCACCGCTCGGCGACTCCGCGCCAACGTAGGCCATGCGCAGGCGGCTCTTGCGCACCAGGTCCCAGGTGCTCTCGGAAAGGTTCAGCAGCGCGTCGGAACGGGCGTAACACCACCACGGCATCTCCAGCTTCGCCATGACTTCGAGCAAGGGAATCATGTCCACTTCGCGATCGAAGAAGTTGTGGTCGAAGAACTGGATGGAGTCCGCGCCCAGCTCGTACTTGAGATAGCTGAGGTCGCGCTCGAGGCGTTTCGCCGTAGGCAGTGCGGTCATGCCGCCGAACATCGCGTTCACGCCACAGAACGTGCAACGGAAGCGGCAGCCGATGGCGGCCTGGTGCGCGGCGGTGCGCTCGCCGAGGAAGGTACGTGCCAGGTAACGACGCGGATCGCCCAGCTTCTCGTAAGGCAGCACGATGCCGCTGTCGCCGAGCGAAAAGCGTCGGTTGGGGTTGTGCACCACCGCGCCATCGTGTTTCCACGACAGGCTGCCGATGTTGGCGATGGCCGGTGTGCCCGGACGCGCCAGCGCCGCCACGAGTTCCGGCAGGCTTTCTTCAGCCTGACCGCGAATGGCGTAATCGACATACGGGGCCGAGAGCGCCGTGTCCGTATAGAGCGTCGGAAAGTAACCGCCCCAGATGATCGGCAGCTGTGGATATCGCTCACGGATCACGCGCGACACCTCGATCGACGGCGCGATCTGCGGCCCGCCCATCACGCTGACGCCGATCGCGTCGAACCGGTCGCTCTCGATCGCCGCCAGTGTCGCGCCGATGAGGTCGCGATCAACGTTGCCATCGACGATCTGGCTGTGCCCGTTACGGTCGAGCGCGGCTGCCAGGTTCAGGAGTGCCAGGGGGAATCGCGCACTCGAACGCGAGGTGATCGTGGGATTGATCAACAAGGTCCGCGGCGAACCGCCGATGTCGGGCGTCGATGTATTGAATGGGTTCACGCAATGCGCCTCAACTGGAAGACGATGGCCACCGGGAGTTCAAGGGCCATCGGATCGAAATGCGCGCCGACGAGAATATCGGCGGGATCGAGCATCGGCTCCTCCACGCGCTCGATCGCCAGACCGAGCGTCGCGCAGGCCGCGTGCCAATGGCTGTAAAGGTGCCGCGTATGGCGCACGGCGTAACGCTGGCCGCCGGCGCGGAAATCACGCTGCCAGCCGAGGGCATGCCCGATCGGATGCACGTCGCTGCACAGGATGCGCCCCCCGGGACGCGTGGCACGACGCAGTTCGCCCAACGCGGGCGCGAGCGCCTCGAGGTGGCCGATGGTCAGGCCGCAGACCGTGAGGTCGGCCATGGCGCCGGGCAGCGGCAGGGCGGCGAGGTCGCCCTGCCGCAGATCGACGTGCGCCGTGTCGCCATAGTCGCCGAGGGCCTCGCGCGCACGTTCGAGCATGGCGGGGGAAAGGTCCACGCCCGTGACCCGCGAGGCACCGCGGCGAAGCGCGTGAAGCAGGTACCGTCCGCTGCCGCAGCCCGCGTCCAGCACATGCCTGCCGCGCAACGCCTCGGGCATCAGGGCCAGCATCGCGCGTTCCTCGGCCATCATGACCGGGTTGTGCGCATGGGCCGGATAGTTCGACGACCACAGCGCATAGGCCTCCAGGGGATCCAGCTCGGGCAAGGGTGAGGTCAGTGACACCGGGCCTCCACAGCGAGATCGAACTCGCCTTCGTCTTCGGAAAGGGACAGGTCGAGGCCGGGCTCGAGAGCCACGACGGCGGGATCGACGAGGTCGCGGGCGATTAGTTTCGGCTGGCCATCGAGCTGCACGGGCACGGCATCGACGCCCGCCGCGGCGAACCAGTCCGCGAAGTCCGGATCAGCGACACGTGGCACGCCATCGCGTACCACCGCGCGGATATCGCTGCGCGCGACGCCGACCAGGGAGTCCGCAGCCAGGCCATCGCGATCCCTCACGATCACGAGGTCTGCCGGCGCACCCGGGGCAAGACTCCCGCGCAGGCCAAGACGGAAGATGCGCGCGGCGTCGGTCGTGACCAACGCAAGCAGGGCCGTGTGGGATAGCTCGCCACTCGTCGCGGCGGCACTCAGCTCGTCCAGGAGGTCGCGCCGGCCGCTCAGCCGCGAGTCGCTGCCCAGCGTGAGGCGCCCGGCCGCATGCAGCCGACGGGGATCGAGCGTACGACCCAGGAGCGCCTTGTTGCTGCCCGGACACCAGACCACGGCGGCATCGCGGGCGATGACCCGTTCGATGTCGTCTTCGCTCAGTCCGACGCCATGGACCAGCACCGTATTGCCGCCGAGGCAGCCGAGCGCGTCCAGGCGTGCAAGCTCGGACGCCGCGACGGCGTCCGTGCCTTCGGCCAGGTGGATGATCCACGGTCGGTCGGCCGGTGTGGCGACGTAGCTGTCGCGTACGGGCGGCCCGAAGTCCGGACCGTCCAGCGCGTAGCTCCATCCGTGATCGCGCAGCAGCGACACGGGGAAGTCCGCCGCGTCGAGCACCGGATGCCAGGGGTCGTGGTGGACGACGAACGTGGTCCCCGCGAGCAGGTTCTTCAGGGCGCCATGGCGCAGCCGTACGGCCTTCGGCACGCGTAGCGCGGCGATCACCTCGGCATCCTGGAAATGTTGCTGGAAGGCGGCGATCCACGCGTAGCTGTTCGGGAACGGGCCCGCGCCGCGCAGGGCGGGCACCGCATTGACCTGAAGGTGTTCGTGCGCATTGATCAGGCCGGGGAAAATGCGGTGCCCGTGAACGTCGACGCGATAAGCGTCACCGGCAGACGTCGCGGCGACACGCCCCCCGTGCAGCGGCAACGGTGCTCGCGACGCGGCATGCGGCAGCGTGGTCAGGCCACCCTCCAGCACCGAACGCATCGCTGTCAGTGACGCGGACATGCCGTCAGCGCCGACGCATCACGATCAGGAAGTGGTCGCCCATGTCGCGTAACAGGGGCCACGTGCCGAACCGATCGTCGAGCCTGCCCAGGCGCTCGTAGCGCGCCGGTTGCCGCTCGTAGCGATCGACCATGTACGGTGGCGGCATGAACAGGCTCAGCGCGCTGTAGCTGGCCAGCTGGAAGTGCTCCGCGAAAGGGCGATAGAACTCGCGCGGCAGGTAGTACTTCGTCCAGATGGTGTGGCGATTCATGCCGACGGCCGTCGCGCCTCGCGCGGCGCGCACCGCAGCACGACGGAAGCGTCCGCGCAGGGCGTAGTGCACCGCTTCCCACGGGCAGATCCGGCCCATCACCGAGAAGACCATGACCCCGCCCGGGCGAACGAGGCGCGCGCACTGGTTGGCCACGTCCTCCAGGTCCGGTGCGCAGTTGAGTGGGCCGAAATTCGAATAGACACCGTCGAACGTACCCTCGAGCCGATCGAGCTGTTGCACGCCGAGATGGCGGGCACTCAACCGTCCGCCCAGCGCCGGGTCGCCTGCGCGGGAATCCGTGCGCGCGACCATCGACGGCGACCAGTCCGTCGCCACGACCGCGTGACCGCGCCGGGCGAATTCGGCTGCGTCGATGCCGGTGCCGCAACCGATGTCGAGCAGCCGCGCATGGTTGCCAAGTGCGGCCGTCACCGTGTCCCACAACGTCTGGCGCATCCGCTGGATGAGCGCGTTGTTACCACGCGGTCCGTCGTAGTCGGCGGCGACGCTGTCGAACGCCCGCTGCGTGTCCAGCAGACGCGCGTCGTCGATCGGTTCAGGCGTCGATTGAGCACTCATGGCAGTCGTTTCCGGGGGATCGGATCAGTGAGTGCCGGGCGGCGCCGCTTTGGTTGAACGACGCCGCAGCGCATTGCGCGCAATCGCCGCGACGCCGCCAAGGAACAGGCCGAAGACCGTGCCGATGCCGAGGGTCAACACCCCGTTGGGAAAGACGCGGCCTGACGAGACGGCGATCGGCCAGGGCATCGACGTCTCATAGGTGTAATTGGGTGCCAGCCGCACCAGCAGTTCACTGTGCGCCTGCTGCAGCGCGCGGATATCTTCGTTCTTGCTGGCCAGCAGGACCCCCGCGAGCGCAGCCGCCGTGCGATCGGCCGACGTCGTCGAGGCCATGAGGCGATCGCGGTCCGCCAGCGCGATGCGCAGGTTGCTCTCCAGTTCCTCGAGCCGGTCGTGGGCGAGCTTCAGCGGCAAGGCATCGATACCCCGATGGATCGCCTGCAAGGCGTCGACCGACGCCTTGGCCAGGTCGCTCGCCTGGGCGGCCGAGTAGGCGCGGACGGTGAGCTTGAAGAAGTTGGCGTAGAACTGGGGATCGGTCTTCATGCTGGACCGATACAGCCCCGCGTCAGCCGACTCCGGACTCAGTCCCAGGCGACGGATCACATCCTCCTGGAATGCCTCCGACTGCACGCGAGCGGTCACGCGAAGCATCGGCTCCGTCTTGAGGTCCTGGCCGGGCGGTGCCGAAGCGACCTGGCCGACCTGTATCCAGGCGTTGGCCTCCCACTGGCTGCGCGTCGTGTGCAGCCAGGCGACCGTGAGACTGAGCACCACGACGAGCACGGCGATGAACCAGCGCCACTCGCGACGGAAGATGTGCCACAGGTCGATCAGGTAGATCTCGTTCGGTTCCATGCGTGGGGCTCGATGGGATGGAGAAGGGCCCGGTCACGTCGGCTTGGCAGCAACGCCGCGAAGAGCTGCATGAACAGACAGAGGACGATGAAGACGGCGTTGGTCCAGATGAAGGCTTGCGGCGCGAAGGGCGACATCACGCAGACATAGGCCACGCGCAGGAAGATCAACAGCGAGAACAGCGACACCGAGGCACGAAGGCGGCGCACGCTCCACAGCAGAAGCGCATAGAGCAGGAGCATCGAGGCGACGGCGCCCACCGGACCGAAGGCAAGAAGGAACGGCAGGAACTCGGTGCCGACATTGATGTTGGCCGCGTCGAACGGAATGCTGGCCGTCGCCGGCGGTCCGCTGAGCGGGACCAGCTGGCTGACCAGGATGCTCGTATCGGCATAGCCCTTGGCCACCATCGACGCGAAGTTGTACGGCCCCGCGCTCATGTAAAGCACCAGCCACTTGATGCCCTGGGGCGAAGCCAGGTACAGCGCGCTGAAGGGTAGCTTCACGTTGTCCAGCGACCCGGAGCGCACGGCGCCGAGTATGGAAAACACGCCGGCGCCGATCACGCCGATCACGCCGACGGATTTCCATGGCAGGGGGCGATGCGGATCGCGCCGGAACAGGATCACCAGGGCGAAGGAAAACAGCGCGGCGAAGATCCGGTTGCGGTCGATCACCAGCACCGGAAAGACCAGGCCGATCGCGATGAGCGCGTTGCGCAGGCCACGCTGGCGCGTGCAGAGCAAGCCGATCGGCGGCAAGGTCCAGCACAGCGAGGAGATGTGCCGGACGTGTTCACGGCCCGGCTCCATCGTCGCGTACGAGGCGGGATTGTCGATCAAGGGTATGGGGAACAGGGCCAGGTCGAGCCCGCAGAAGACGATCACCACTGCGGCAAAGATGAGAGCGACCAGGGCCTCGCGGCTGCCGGCGTAGTTCCGTTCACGAAGGCGTGCCACCGACGGCAGGCGGATACCCGCGAAGGCGTCGACGAGGACGATGCCTGCGGCCACGATCACGAGCAAGACCATTCCCTGCAGGTAGCCCGCCGGAAAGTCGTAGGCAAACCAGGTGATCGCGCAGGCAAACAGGAAAGGCCAGGCAATGTACGTCGAAGGCAGGCGAAGGAACCGCTTCATACACCTTCCGCGTGGGTATGAGCAGCGCGGTGCAGACGCAGCTTCGACAGCAACACCAGGGACGCGTAGGTGGCCAGGTGCAGGGCGACGCGCGTGTGACGCTTCTGCAGGAAGGCGATCTTCGCGGCGATGAACTGGGTTTGCGCGCGCAGCAACGTGCGATAAGGCTCGTCGAACAGGCAGACACGGCTCATCGCCACCTCGCGCGATTCGATGAGGTTCACGATGCGCGTCGCCGTGTGCCGGGTCTTGCTGAAATTCGCGCCGTGCAGGCGATAGGCGCAGACGGTGACATCGATGAAGCCGATCGCGTCGCGCGCGGCCAGGCGCAGGAACATGTCCCAGTCATCGATGCGCAGGCCCTCGGTCCAGCGGGCAACCGTCTCGAGCACGCTCTTGCGCAACAGCGTGACCGGGCCGCCCACCGCCCAATGGCCGATCACCGCGCGACGGATGCCGTCACTGGAATCGTAGAGGCGTTTGTCCGCGCCATGCAGGTCGCACATGCCACTGTCGTAGAGCCGGTTCCCTTCGCCATCGATCACGATCGAGTCGCCGATCACCGCGCCCTTGTTCCGATGCGACAGCAGGTAGCCCACCTGCGCCTGGAGTCCGCCGGGGAGCAGGTAATCGTCGCTGGCACCGATACGGAGGAACTCACCGTGCGAGCGCGCCGCCAGTTCGTTGAGCGTCGCCGCGATCCCACGATTCTCCCGACGCACGAACTCCACGGGAATCTCGCTGCCATGTGCCGCCACCCAATGCGCGATCCGCTCGGCGGTATGATCGGTGGATCCGTCATCAATGATGACGATCTCTTTGGCCGGATAGGGATCCTCCAGCACGCTGTCCAGGCAGCGCTCCACGAAGCCCTCGTGATTAAAGGCGGGGATGAGCACCGATACCAGGGGGGTGCGTGTGCCTTCGTCCAGGTCGGCGGTCATGTGCGCAGCCCTCCCAGGTAGTGACGGACCACCAGCAGGTTGAAGAGCAGGTAGCCCACGTAGTTGATGGCGAAGGCGTACATCGCGCCGACCAGGCCGAAATGCGCCGTGCACAGGTAAACGAGCAGCAGGTAACTCAGGCCAAAGGCGATCTCCGAGGCCACGAACAACCGGGTCATCGCCTTCGCCAGCATCACGTAGGAAAGGACGAACGAGGCGATCTTGACCACGTCGCCGATCAGTTGCGGCGCGTAGAGCGCTTCGGCCGTCGTGAAGTCCGTGCTGAAGAGGATCCGCGTGACCCAGCCACGTGCCACGTAGACCAGGGCGGCGAGCACGATCACCGCAGGCAGGATGTGCCGGTAGGCGTTACGCAGCTCACCTACCAGCGCGACGCGCCCGCTGATCGAGGCGAGCTTGGGCAGGTAGTAGATGTTGATCGCGGCGGTAAGGAAGAGCAGGTAGGCGTCGGATACCTTGCTCACCGCCTGCCAGTTCCCCACGTCTTGCCAGCCGAAGCGCAGCGCGAGGTGATCGCGCACCGCGATGTTCACCAGCGGCGGCAACACCGCCGAACTGATCGTCATCAGCGAGAAGGCGGCCAGCCGGCCGTTCATTTCGCGATCGAAGCGCAGGCGCGGCAGGCTCTGCCGGAAGTACGGGCTGCGCCACCATGAAGGCAGCGCCACCGCCAGCCACGCCAGCTGGCCGAGGACGAGGGCAAGCAAGGCGCCGTAGAGCTGGAAACGGCTGGCCAGCCAGGCCGCCATGGCGATGCCCAGCACTGAACCGACCACCTGAATGAAGGCGAGCCGCCGCACGTCCATGAAGCCATTGATCACCGCCAGCACATAGTTCGCGGCGGCGATGCCCAGCTGGGCCAGCGCCAGTACGCGGATGAGGCTTGCGAAGCTCGCGTCACCGAGTATCCAGACGGCGAGCTGCCGGCTGAAGACCAGGGCGGCGAGGCCCATCAGGCACGAGGCGCATAGCGCATAGGAAAGCGCGGCGGCGAGCAGCCGCGAAAGACGTTGCGGATCGCTACGGTACTCAGCCACGTACTTGACGATACCCGCGCTGATACCGCCGCCGGCAAGCACGGCCAACAGCGACATCAGGCTCATGAACTGTCCCAGCCTGCCGACACCTTCGGGCCCGGCAAACCATGCCACGAGCTTGATCACGACAAGCCCGGCCAGCAGGCGCGCGGCGGTCCCGATCGCCGAATAGAAGCCGGCACGCGCCAGGTTCATGCCGGCGGCCTGAAGCTCATGCACGCGGCAACGACGCGCTCGACACCGCCGTGGTCCAGGGTCGGCCCGATCGGCAGGCTCAGGACCTCATCGTGCAGACGCTCGGTCAAGGGCAGGGTTTCCGGCAGCTCGCCTGCGTACGCCAGCTGCCGGTGTGGCGCCACGGGATAGTGAACCTGCGCGTGAACGCCCTGGGCCAGCAGGTGCGCCTGCAGCGCATCGCGATGCGCGCTGCGCACGACAAACAAATGCCACGCGTGACGCTCCTCGGCGGACACAAGCGGCAAGGCGATCTCGGGATGATGGATGGCGGCGATGTAGCGTCGCGCGATCGCGCGACGACGGCCGACATCCGCATCGACATATTTCAGTTTCACGCGCAGCATCGCTGCCTGCATTTCGTCCAGTCGTGAGTTCACGCCCTGGTAGAGATGACGGTACTTTTCCAGCGAGCCGTAGTTGCGCAGCGCGGCGACCCGCTGCGCCAGTTCGGGATCGGCGGTGACGATCGCGCCACCGTCGCCGAGCGCGCCCAGGTTCTTGGCGGGAAAGAAGCTGAAGGCGGCGGCGTCGCCGAAGGCGCCGGCACGGCGGCCGGACCAGGTCGCGCCATGTGCCTGCGCCGCATCCTCGATCACCAGCAGGTCGTGCCGACGCGCGATGGCCGAGATAGTAGGCATGTCGGCCAGTTGGCCGTAAAGATGCACCGGCATGATCGCCCGCGTTCGCGGCCCGATGACCGCCTCGATGCGCGCCGGGTCCAGGTTGAAGGTCTGCGTGTCCGGTTCCACCGCGACGGGCACCAGCCCGCTCTGCGTGATCGCAAGGAAGCTCGCAATGAACGTGTTGGCCGGCACGATCACCTCGTCGCCCTCCGCCAGACGACCCAACGAGCGATACGCGCGAAGGATCAGTACGAGTGCGTCGAGGCCATTGCCGACACCGACCGCATGAGGCACGCCGCACCACTGGGCGAACTCACCTTCGAACGCGGCCACTTCCTCGCCGAGGACGTACCAGCCCGAGTCGATCACGCGCGCGGCGGCGGCCTTCAGCTCGTCCGCATGGCGCGCATTGATGGCACGCACATCGAGGAAGGACACGTCCATTACGCGGCCGGCGTCACAGGGCCAGCCCTTCCACATAACGCACGCCGTGCACTTCGCGCAGGAACTGAGCGTAGTCGGTGATGTAGTCGGCTGGATCGTAGAACTGGTCCGCGAGCACCATCAGCACGCAGTCGTCGCTGAAGTCGTACAACTCGCGCCAGACCATGCTGCCGAGCAGGAGACCTTGCGTGGGATCGTCGAGCACGACCGTCGCCGGACCCGTGCCGTCGTCGAGCAGGAGCGTGACCGAGCCACGCACCGGGACCGCCAGCTGCGTGAGGTGACGGTGGGCATGCTGCCCACGGTGCACGTCGGGCGTGTTGGCAAAGATGTAATAAACGCGGCGAATGTCGAAGGGCACGTTCCGGTTCTGCTCCAGGGAAACGAGCATGCCCCGGCTGTCGCCGTGCTTCTGTAACTGGATGCGCTCGATGTCCATGGTGTCGGCCAGGCCCTGTTGCGTTGATGGCGGGTTACGAAAACTGAGTGCCGGGCCTGCCGTCAAAGGTTGCGGCAACCTTCCGCCGCCCAGGCGGCACTCAATCGCATTGGCAGCGATGCGAAGGGCAGCTCGGGCATGGGACTGAACAGGGTGTTTCCATTGAAGGGCAGCCCGTCACGGGGTTACCGGTTGGCGCACGAGGGACGTCGGGGCCCCGCGCCCCTGCCCCGCCGGATGCGCATCCTGCATTGGCTCACCGTGATCTGCGTGGCCATGGCCGCGGCGTTCATCCTCACTCGCGACCAGCTCGACGGACGCGCCGTACGCCTCTGGCTGCTCGAAGGGCACCGTCATTTCGGCCTCTTCGTGCTGGCCCTGTTCGTCATCCGCGTCGTCGTGCGCCTGAGGGCCGGCAAGCTGCCACCGGCGGGCGATGCCCCCTGGCCGATGCGCGTCGCCGCCGGCCTCACCCATATCGCGCTCTACGCGTTGCTGGTCACTTTGCCCCTGCTTGGCTGGGCACTGAGCAGTGCGCAGGGCAAGCCCGTGCATCTGTTCGGCGCCACGCTACCCAATCTAGTGGCGGCCGACGAAGACCTCGCCGACAGCTTGCAGGCCTGGCACCTGGATGCCGCCTGGTTGCTACTCGGCCTCATAAGCCTGCATATCGCCGCCGCGCTCTGGCACCACTTCGTCATGCGCGACGGCATGCTCCGCCGGATGTGGCCCAAGCGTCGTCGCTGATCAACCCGAGAAAACAAGGAGTGTCATGTTGTCCCCTCTGATTCGAAGCGTTCGCCGCTGGGCACGCCCCGCACACCTGGGCTGGGCCGTCGCTGCCCTGCTGATGCTCGCCAGCACATCGGTACAGGCGATCCCGGCCTATGCACGGCAGACGGGCTCCGCCTGCGCGGACTGTCACGCGGGTTCCTACGGTCCGCAACTCACGCCGTACGGCATGCGCTTCAAGCTCAACGGCTATACCGATACCGATGGCAAGGGCTTCAAGGTTCCGGTGTCGGGCCAGTTGAAGGAAACGTACACGAACCCGGCCACGGGTAAGAGCTCGACCGACCTGTCCGAGGGCGATCTCTACCTCGCCGGTCGTCTGACCGACCAGGTCGGTGGCTTCGTAAAGATCGAGGCCGATCGCACCGGACACGACACGTACAACACGCGACTGAGCAACCTCGACCTGCGCTTCGTCGCCAAGGAACTGAAGCTCGGCGGGAAGGACCTCACGCTCGGCGTGAGCGTGAACAACAGCCCCGGCTTCCAGGATCCGATCGCCGCCCTGCCGAACGCATCGTTCATCTCGCCGGTGGGCGTCACTGGCACGTTCCTCAGTCTGGCCACGCCGAATGCGCCGACYGACCGCGTCATCGGCGCCACGATGTATGCCCTCTACGACAAGAACTGGTACAGCGAAGCAGGCACCTATCGATCGCTGCCCACCTCGACGCAGGACCACTTCGGTTACAACATCGCCAGCGATCCCGGCAAGCTTCACGACACCGGCTACTTCCGCTTCGCGTACATGAAGGACATGAAGACGCAGTTCTTCTCGGCCGGCGTCGTGGCGCTCACGACCGATCGCTCGCTGCCTCGCTCGGGCCCCAGCGACAAGCTCACCGATCTGGGCTACGACCTGACTTACCAGTACCTCGGCAATCGCGAGCACATCCTCCAGCTGAGCTACGTCAATATCCTCGAGCAGCGTCACTATGGCGCGGACCTGTTCGGTCCCGGTGGCGTGGTCGCTCCGGATCGCGGCGATGTCCGCGACCAGACGCTCACCGCGACCTACACCTTCCACCAGACGTACAGCCTCGCCGTGTCGCACATGCTGAGCACGGGTACGCGTGACAGCGTGCGCTATCCACCGTTCGGCGATCCGGACGCCACGAGCAACATGATCACGTTGTTCTGGGCGCCGTTCGGCAAGGACGATTCGTACACCACCATCGCCAACCTCAAGCTGGCTGCCACCTGGTACCGCATCACGCGGTTCAACGGTCGCGAGACCAACATCTTCGGCGCTCCCCCTGGCGTCCAACCTACTCGTGCAGGAGATCTGAATGCTTTCTCCCTTTCCGCAAGCGTGGCGTTCTGAGGCTCATCGCGGCCGGTGGCTGCATGGCATCGCGCTGGGTGCGCTCGTGGTCGGCTGGCTCGCGGCATCCCCAGCCGCACGGGCCGGCGACGCCACCGCAGGAGCCGACGTCTTCAAGTCCGAGTGCGCCGAGTGCCATACCGTGAAGGAAGGTCGCAACAAGAAAGGCCCCAGCCTGTTCGGTATCGTCGGACGCCAGTCGGGCAGCATCGCCGACTACAGCTATTCCGATGCCCTGAAACAGGCGAACTGGGTGTGGACCGCGGACAAGCTCCACTGGTACCTGTCCCAACCCGCCAAACAGGCCAACCCTGGCACGAAGATGAAATACGATGGACTCACCGACGCGAAGCAGCTGGACGATCTCCTGTCTTACCTGAGCAGCGTGCACTGAACCCATCTGAATGACGACGTGATGCGGCAAAGCGACCCCAGCTCCACACGCAGGGGGATAGGGTCGGCACGGTGGCTCTCCACCTTGCCGACGCGTTGGCGTGCCTGCCTCGCCCTCGGGGCAACCCTGCTGCTCGGCCTTCCCTGTGGGGCGCCGCACGCCCAGTCGGCAAGCGTCGGTGGCGTCGTGGCGATCAGCAACCAGCTGGTCGATCGTGGGCTGGCTGTTACGCCGAAGACCCCGGTGCTCCAGGGTGCTCTCTCCTGGACCACGCCTTCGGGCTGGTCGCTCGGCCTGTCGGCGAGCACCGAGACGCGCTCACCCGGACAGGTGGTCGAGGCCCTGGCCCAGGCCGCGTATGCGTGGTCGCTGTCCACCGACTGGCAAATGCAGACCAGCTTGCTCTACTACCGCTACGGCAACGATTCCCATTGGCGAACCTACGACCGCGTGGAACTGGGAGCCAACTGGATCTATCGCGATGTCCTTACGCTTGGTATTTCCGAGGCCCGGCTCGTCCATACGGGCGGCCGCGGCCCGCGTTGCGCGGCGGATATCGGTTTCCGCTGGCCCATCGCTCCGCATCTTTCCGTGACCGCCAGCGTGGGAACGGCCCAGTACCTGATCCCGCCCTACAATCGGGAGTACCCTCGCTATCAATACGGACACGCCGGACTGGCGTGGGAGAATGACGGCTGGCGGGTGGAACTCAAACGCATCATCACCGAGCACGCGCCACGACCTGACGGATCGCCGTCAGTCTCACGATGGAATGCGACCGTATCGAAGGCGTTCTGAGCCGGCGCAACCTTTCCCCTCGAAAGGGGTACTCACGCTGGCCTCCCGACTTGTTCCCACAGCCCATGAATGACGCGGACACCGACGCCGATACCACCGATCGCCTCCTGCTCCAGCGGATGGCGGCAGGCGACCGCACAGCGCTGACCGTGCTTTACCGCAGCTATCACGGGCGATTGTGCCGATTCCTGTCGCGCCTGACCCGGCGCGCGGACATCATCGAGGAAGTCATCAACGACTGCCTGTGGATCACCTGGCAGAAGGCCGGCAGCTTCCACGGCGACTCGCGTGTATCCACCTGGATCATGGGCATCGCATACCGCTGTGGGCTGAAAGCCCTTCGCCAGCACGGCAGCGAACCGGTCGACGAAGATTCCGTTCCCGAAGACCGCATCCCCTCCCACGACCCCGACGAAGACCGCGAATTGCGTGACTGGCTCGGCAAGGGGATGGACCGCCTCACGGTGGACCAGCGGGTCGTGATCGAACTCGTCTACGGCGTCGGCCACAGCCTGGACGATGTCGCCGTCATCATGCAGTGCCCGGTCGGCACGGTGAAAGCACGCCTGTTCCACGCTCGGGTGAAACTGCGCAACGTGCTCCCGGGGCTTGCCGGCGCGACGTCCGTTACGAAGGAGAATGCGCCATGAGGATGCCGACGGATACCGGCCGCGATTGCGCCCGCGCCTGGGAAGCCATGCCCTGGGTACTCCAGGACAGTGCGCCGCAGGAACAGACCGAGTGGCTGATGAGCCACCTGGCCGAATGCGATGGTTGCCGCGCCGAGTTCGAACAACAGAAACGCCTGCGCCTGGCCATGTCGCTGCCGGCGGATGTCTCCATCGACCCCGAACTCGGCCTGCGCCGCCTGCTCGCCCGCATCGATGCACCCGAAGTGGAAACCGCACCCGCGCGTGTCGCCGGTGGTAGCTGGCTGACCCGTGCCCTGGTCGCCGCCGTGCTCATCCAGGCGATCGGCCTGGGCGCCCTGGGCGCGAGATTCTGGGCCGAAGGCACACCGCCGCCGGCCTATCGCACACTGAGCCAGCAGGCGCCGTCGGTGCCGGCGGGCGCGATCCACGTCGTTCCCGACGCGGCCATGAGACTCGCCGACTGGAGCGCCCTGCTCCGCACGATGCAGTTGCAGGTGATCGGCGGCCCGAACGATGTGGGCGCGTATACCGTGATGCCTTCGGGGGGTGCTGCGACGTCCCCCGCCGTCGTGCAGCGACTGCGCGTGGCACATGGTGTTCGCCTCGCCGAACCGGTCAACGCCAATCCATGAAGATCGGCCCATGAAGATCGGCGTGATCGCACTGCTGGGTCTGCTTGCCACGTTGACGGCGTGTGCCCCGGCGCGTCCGTTGCCATCGACGGATGCGAGTACCAAAGCCTCGCCGACCGACTCGGTCGAGCGCATGGACAGCCAGCGTGACATCGTGCTCGCGGTTTCCAATCCGCTGGCACCGGCGGCGACGCACGCGGGCTCCAGCCTGCTCGGTTACACACCTTCCGCGCACTACGGTGCCGGGGAGCGGGCGATCGCCGAACTCGCGGACCTGAAACAGCGCTACGGCTTGCAGGAAGTCAGTGGCTGGCCGATCAAGGCGCTGGATCTGTACTGCGTCGTGCTCCACCCGGCGCCGGGGGTGGACCGCGATCAGCTGATCGCCGCGTTACAAAAAGACAGCCGCGTGCAGCTCGCCCAGCCGCTGCAGGATTATTCGGTGTACTCCGCCGACACCAGGACCGGTAACACAGCCGGCGACGCACACAAATACAACGATCCCTACGCCGACCTGCAGCGCGGGTTCGTGGAAACCGACGCCGCGCTGGCCCACAACGTGAGTCAGGGAGAAGGCGTTCGCGTCGCCATCGTCGATACCGGCGTAGACATGAGCCATCCCGACCTGAGCGGACATATCGGCGATACGCGCAATGTCGTCGATAACGATACGTCGGCGTTCGACCGCGACAGCCACGGCACCGAAGTGGCCGGCATCATCGCGGCCATCGGCGACAACCATCAGGGCATGGTCGGTATCGCACCCAAGGCCAGGCTCAGTGTCTACAAGGCGTGCTGGTACCCGCCCGACGCCCGGGGTGGCGCGCGCTGTAACTCGTTCACCCTGGCCAAGGCACTGGCCGCGGTGAACGATACGGACGCACGCATCGTCAATCTCAGCCTGGGCGGTCCGGCCGACCCCCTCCTCAGCAAGCTGCTCGCCAAGATCCTCAGCGAGGGCCGCATCGTCATCACTGCCATGCCACCGGACGGCAAGCTGAGCGGCTTTCCCGACGGCGCCCCCGGCGTCATCGTGGTCCGCACCAGTGCGTCCGACGCCGCGCCCGCCGGCGTGGTCAGCGCACCGGGCAACGACATCCTGACGACCCAGCCCGGCGGCGGCTACGACTTCAGCTCGGGCTCGTCCATGGCCACGGCGCACGTCAGCGGCATCGTCGCCCTGATGCTCTCACTGGCACCCAGGCTCGACCCGGCGTCAGTGCACGCCATCCTCCTGCGTACCAGCGAGCAGAAGAAGGGCATGCTCGAGGTCAATGCCGCGGCGGCCGTCGCCGCCGTGAAAAAGACTGCCAGAAACGCCCGCTGAGCGGTCCGCGACAGCCTGAACGCGTCCGCGCCGCGGATCGCGTAAAATCGTCCCATGCGCATCGGCCCCTACTCCATCGCACCCGGCGTGGTGCTCGCGCCCATGGCTGGCGTCACCGACAAGCCCTTCCGCCTCCTCTGCAAGCGCATGGGGGCAGGCCTTGCCGTGTCCGAGATGACCACCGCCGACCCGCGCCTGTGGAACACGACCAAGTCGCTGCGCCGCATGGACCACGACGGCGAACCGGAACCGGTCAGCGTGCAGATCGCGGGCTATGACCCCGGCATGCTCGCCGAGGCCGCGAAATACAACGCGGATAACGGCGCGCAGATCGTCGACATCAACATGGGCTGCCCGGCGAAGAAAGTCTGCAATGTCTGGTCGGGCTCCGCGCTGTTGCAGGACGAACCGCTGGTGGCACGTATCCTCGCCGCCGTGGTCAAGGCCGTCGATATCCCCGTGACCCTGAAAATCCGCACCGGCTGGGACCGCGACAACCGCAACGCGCTGACCATCGCCCGCATCGCCGAGGATGCCGGCATCGCCGCGCTTGCCGTGCACGGGCGTACGCGCGCCGATAAATACGAAGGCGATGCCGAATACGCGACCATCGCGGCGGTGAAGGCCAGCGTGCGCATCCCGGTCATGGCCAACGGCGATGTCGTCACCCCGGAGAAAGCACGCGAGGTACTCGCGGCAACCGGCGCCGACGCCATCATGGTCGGCCGTGGCGCGCAGGGCCGCCCGTGGATCTTCCGTGAGATCGCGCATTTCCTCGACACCGGCGAGCACCTCGCCGCGCCGACGCCCACCGAGGTCCGCGACATCCTCTGCGGCCACCTCGAGCATCTGTACACGTTCTACGGCGAGAAGATGGGCGTGCGCATCGCGCGCAAGCACCTGGGCTGGTATGCGAAGGACCGCCCGGAGAACGCGGCATTCCGCGACGTCGTCAACCGCGCCGAAGACGCCGCCACGCAAATGCGGCTGACCCGCGAGTATTTTGACGCGCTGGAAGCCGGCCTCACGCTGGCCGCCTAGCAAGGCCCGGCCGTTGGTAGGAGCCGATTCATCGGCGATGGGTGCTCGCCACAGCGCCGCAACCTGGCCCGCTGCCGCGGGATCGCCGATGAATCGGCTCCTACCAACGGGGCTTAGGCGGCGGCGAGGACGGCTTTGAGCTTCTCGCGGTCCAGCTCTTTTTCCCACGCGCAGACCACGATCGCGGCGACGCCGTTGCCAACCAGGTTGGTCATCGCCAGCCCCGTGCCGAGGAAACGGTGGATGCCGAGGATCAGCACCATGCCGGCCACGGGCACGACGGGAACCACGCTCAGCGTCGAAGCCAGCATCACCAGTGCCGCGCCGGCCACACCGCTCGCACCCTTCGACGTCAGCATGCCGACGATGGCCACGGTGATCTGTTGCTCGAGCGTGAGGTCGATATTCAGTGCCTGCGCGATGAACAGGATCGACATGGTGAGATAGATGTTGGTGCCGTCGAGGTTGAACGAGTAACCGGTCGGAACGACCAGGCCAACCGTTTCCTTCGGGCAGCCGAGTTCTTCCATCTTGCGCATCAGCGGCGCCAGCACCACCTCGGACGAACTCGTGCCGAGCACGATCAGCAGCTCGTCACGGATGTAGGCACAGAAACGCAGGATGCTGAAGCCGGCGATGCGTGCGACAAGGCCGAGTACAAGCACCACGAAGATGATGCAGACTACGTAGAAGCTACCGATCAGCTCCATCAGTGGTACGAGCGAGACGACGCCGTACTTGCCGATGGTGAACGCCATGGCACCGAACGCACCGATGGACGACACCGCGGTGATGTAGTGCACGATCTTGAAGAACACCTGCGCACCGGCTTCGATCACGTCGTAGACCGGCTTGCCGCGATCGCCGGTTGCCGCGAGCGCACAGCCGAACAGCACGGAAATGAGCAGAATGGAGAGCACGTCGCCCTTGGCGAACGCACTGATGAAGGTGTTCGGGATGATCCCGAGCAGGAACTCGATCGACTCGATGTTGTGACCCTGGGCCACCAGGTTGCCGATCTCACCGGATTTCAGCGTGGTCGGATCCACGTTGAAGCCAGAGCCCGGATGGAAGATGTGCCCGGCGACCAGACCGAAGAACAGCGCCACCGTCGAGATCATCTCGAAGTAGAGCAAGGCCTTGCCACCGACACGACCGACCTTGCGCATGTCGCGCATGCCGGCGATGCCGGTCACCACGGTGCAGAAGATGATCGGGCCGATAACCATCTTGATCAGCGCGATGAAGGCGTCGCCGAACGGCTTCATCTTCACCGCGTAGGCGGGTGACAGGTAACCGAGGATCACGCCGATCACCACCGCGACCAGCACCTGGATATAGAGCTGTCGGTAGAAGGGCTTGCGCGGCTTCGGCGACGGGAGCGTGCTGGCGGCGGTGGGTAAGGACATGAGGATGCTCAGGTGAAGTCGTACAGGCGTGCAGGATTATCGACAAGGAGGCGCTTGCGCAGCGTCTCATCGGGGCAGAAGCGGAACATCAGGTCCACCAGGCCGCCGTCGTTGGGCATGTCCTTGGAGATGTTCGGGTGTGGGAAGTCCGTTCCCCACAGCACGCGGTCCGGCGCGGTTTCGATCAGGGTGCGGGCAAAGGGAATCGCGTCGTCGAACGGACGCTTGCCGACGGAGACGCGCTCCGCCCCACACACCTTGACCCAGGCCAGGGGATTGTCGCGCATCAGCGCCACGAGCAGGCGGAATGGTTCCTGTTCGACGCCTTGGGCTGCCTGGACGCGACCCATGTGGTCGATGACGAACGGCACGCGGATCTTGCCGAGTACGTCCTGGAGCTCGACGATGTCGTTGGCATCCAGATGCAGGACCACGTGCCATCCCATCTCGGCGACGCGATCGAGCACCCGCCAGAACACGCGCATGTCGGGGCGCCCGCCCAGGTGCTGCACGAAGTTGAAGCGCACGGCACGGACGCCGCCGGCGTCCAGCGCCGCCAGGCCAGTTTCGTCGATGCCATCGTCGACGATGGCCACGCCGCGGTAACGCCCCTGGCCACGGGCGATGGCGTCGAGCATGGCGGTGTTGTCGGTACCGTGGCAGCTCGCCTGCACGATCACGCCGCGATCGAAGCCGAGGAAATCGTGCAGCGCCACGAGATGTTCGTAGGGTGCATCGGGCGGTGTGTAGCTACGGTCGGGCGCATAGGGAAAGCGATCGGCCGGACCGAAGACGTGGCAATGCGCGTCACAGGATAGCGGCGGCATGGCCTGTTCGGGTGTCGTGGGATTCGGATCGGGGGGCAGGCAGGATTTCATCGTTCACTCGTTGGGCAGGTCGTCGACATAGCGCAGCCCGGCCTCGGCCAGACGCGGACGCATGTCATAGATATCGAGACCGAGTTCACCCGCGGCGAGACGCTCGCGCTTGGCTTCCTCGTTGAGTACGCGCTTGCGCGACGCGGCGATGGCCGTGTCGACGGTGGCGAAGGGAACCACGACGATGCCGTCGTCGTCGGCAACGATCGCATCGCCGGGCCGGATGTACTGGCCGCCGATCACGACGGGAACGTTGACCGAGCCCAGCGTGGCCTTGACCGTGCCGCGTGCGTGCACGGCACGCGACCAGACGGGAAAGCCCATCCGGCGCAGTTCGGCGGTATCGCGCACGCCAGCGTCGATGACCAGGCCGGCGACGCCGCGCGCCATGAGCGAGGTGGCGAGCAGGTCGCCGAACATGCCGTCATCGTTCTCCGTAGTGCAGGCGACCACGAGCACGTCGCCCGGGCGGCACTGCTCGACGGCGACATGCAGCATCCAGTTGTCACCGGGTTGGGCGAGCACGGTGACCGCACTGCCGGCGATGGCGACGTCCTGCTGGATGGCGCGGATCGGCGGCTGCAGCAAACCGATGCGGCCTTGCGCCTCGTRCACCGTGGCGACGCCCATCGCCGCGAGCGTAGCGGCCTGATCCTCGCTGATCACCGGGCGGTTACGAACGACGATACCGATCATGCGAGCGTACCCTGGGTCACGTGCGGGAAGACGCGCTGGAAAGCTTCCGCATAGGTGATCTTGAAGTCCGAGTTACGCGCGGCCTGCGCGCCGCGCTGAAGGCCGACACGGGTGTAGTACTCCCAAAGGTGCTCCTGCGCACGCATCGTCTCGAAGGCGGCACGCTTCTTCTCCCACACCGAGGTGATGTCGAGGAAGAGTTCGGGTTTCCACTCGCACTGCTCGGGCTGATGCGGCTCGAAGAGAAACACAGGCGGCGCGCCGATCACCGGCACCTCGGGCTCATGGCCATGGGCCTGCGCGACGACGCGCGCCTCCTGCGCGATATGGGTCGCCAGCGGGTGGTCGAAGTTGTACGGATCCTTCAGCGAATGGCTCAGCACGAAGGAGGGGCGCAGTTCGCGGTAGACCTTGGCCAGATGGAAGACGACATCGAGGTCCGCGCGCATCGGGTAGTCGCCGATGTCGAGGAACTCGACACTCGCGCCGAGGATGCCCGCGGCCTCTTCGGCTTCGGCGCGACGATTGGTCTTCACGCGGTCCATCGTCATGCCCGCCTGGCGCCACAGCTTCGCGGACTCGCCACGCTCGCCGTAGGAAAGACAGACGATGTGCACGCGCCAGCCCTGCGCGGCGTGCAGCGCAATGGCGCCACCGGCGCGCCAGACGAAGTCGGCGGAATGAGCGCTCACGACGAGCGCGGTCTTCGTATCGGACATGGGTTAGAGCTCCAGAGAGGAAATCAGGCGGTGGGGCCGCGCCAGATCGAGGGGGAGATGGGTACGCTGCCGCGCATGAGCAGCCGGGCGGTACGGAGCAGTGCGGCGCGGACCACGCGCGTGCCCTCGAGACCGACCTCGACGCTGAACTCACCGCTGGGGTGTTCGATCGACACCGTGCGCGTGTCGCCGTCGCCGGCCACCGCGAGATCGTGGGCCACGGTGCCCGGCAAGACCGCTGCCGTGGCAACCGTGACCGCGCCGAGGACGCCGATCGAGCTATGGCAATCGTGAGGAATGAAGGTGCGCGTGCCGATGGCGCCACCGTGACGTGGTGCGGAGACCAGCGTGATCTTCGGGATCGGCTTCTTGCTGACGTCGCCGAGATTCATCAGGGGCCCCGCTTTCAGGCGCAAGGCTTCGATGCGGGCCTTGAGAGCGGTATCGGCATCGAGCGTTTCCGGGCGCTCGTCACCGCGGACACCGAGATCGCTCGCCGCGACGATCATCACCGGCATGCCGTTGTCGATCAGGGTCACGGCGATGCCGTCGATGGTGTCGCGCAGATGACCTGTCGGCAGCAGGCTGCCGCTGACCGAACCTTCCGTGTCAAGGAAGCCGCAGCTCACCGGCGACGCCGGTCGCGGCACACCGTCGATACGCGCGTTGCCGTCATACACCGGCCGACCGACCGGCGTTTCGATGGTGATCTCGGCGATGACCCCGGTATTGACCGTGCGAACGCGGCGCGTCGTCGTACCGTGGTCGCCGTCGAGCAGTCCTGCTTCGATGGCGGCAGGAAGCGCCGCGGCGAGCATGTTGCCGCAGTTCGGCGTCGTATCGACGCTGGCGTCGGCAATGCCAACCTGGGCGAACAGGAAATCAAGATCGGCGGTGCCATCGTCGGGGATCGACAGGATGCCGGCCTTGCTGGTGAGGGTCCGCGCGCCACCGAGACCATCAATCTGGCGCTCGTCGGGCGACCCCATGACTGCCAGGATCACCGCATCGCGCGTGGCCTTGTCGCCGGGGAGGTCGCTGGCGAGGAAGAATGGCCCTTTCGAGGTGCCACCACGCATGTACCAGCAAGGAATCTCATGAGCCATCGTCATCGTCACCACGGTCTTGAACCGGGACGATGGTCGTCCTGGCCGGCGGGGCGAACAACGCGATGGGCCGCTTATCTGTTATGCGGAATCGTCATGACTTGGGTTGCGAATTGCAGTTGTTGCAATGCAGCAAGCGGCGGAGCATCGCCGATGAATCGGCTCCTACGGGAGCAACGTCTCACTCGGCGGGATCGAGGCGGCCTTCGGCGATCAGCTCGTCGACGAGCGTGAGGGTACGCTCGGTGATGCTACTCATCGGCCGCTGCGTGGGTGTGGCCACGACCAGGCGCGTGACGATGCTGGGCATCACGATGGGGACGGCACGCAGGTGGTGTTCGCCGCGCCGTGCAAGCAATGCATTGCGCGAAAGCACGCCATAACCGACACCACGTTCCACCAGGTCGAGGAGGGAGCGCACGGCGTCGATCTCGAGCCGGATGTCGAGCGATACGCCATACCGCGCCGCATCCGCTTCGATCAGCTGCCGCACGGAATGCAGGGGCGACGGAATGATCAGCGGGTACTGGCCAAGCGTTCCCAGTGGGACAGTGTCGGGCAAGGCGCGGCCGTCGTGCGTGCTGCCGATCAGGTACAGCTCTTCGGAATGGACATGCCGGAAGCGCATGTTCGCGTTCACGGCCGGGTTGTACAGCAGCGCGCAGTCCAGCCGGCCCAGTTGCAGCCATTCGAGCAGACTGGCGCTCAAAGCCTCGACCACGCTGATCTGCGCGGCGGGATAGCGCTCGCGAAAGCGCATCACCAGTTCGACCGTCAACAGCGATCCGATGCTCGGCGGCACGCCGATGGCGAGCTTGCCGGCCTGCACGCCACGGGCTTGCCCGAGTTGCAGGCGCGCCACTTCCACCTGGCGGAGAATGCCGCGTCCGTGCTCGACCAACTCGCGGCCCGCCTCGGTGGCGACGACGCCACGCCCGTTGCGTTCCAGCAGGTGAGTGCCCAGTTCCATTTCCAGCTGCCTGACCTGGCGGCTGAGCAGGGACTGGGAAACATCCAGCGTCGCCGCGGCACGCGTGAGGCTGCCGAACTCGACGATGCGGATGAAGCTCTGCAGGTGTTTCAGGTCCAAGGTTGCGTCGCGCACCAGGTATCCAGGGTGATCCGATTATGGCGCGAACACAGCGAGGGCGGCGTCACTGGCTGCCCGGGCCGCCCATGTTCACCATGACGCGCAGGCCGATCACGATCGCATTGGCCGGCACACGCTTCACGCCTACCGTATTGCCGAGGATGTCCGGGCTGACGATGTACTGCAGGTTGGGCACCAGGCTGACCACCGGGAACAGCTTGTAACTGTAGTTGAGTTCGGTCATCCATTCGTTGCGTGCGAAATGATCGTTCGTGCCGCTGTTCTTGTGGATCAGGTCGTCCTCGTAGCCGACCGCCTTGCGGCTGAATCGGAACAGCGTGCCCTGAAAGCCGAGCGAGTCGTTCGGACGGGCGGCGGACAGGCCGGTCCACAGCAGGCCGAACGTGGACTGCAGCGTGTAGTTCTCGGCGTTGTCCAGCGGACCGGTCAGCGAGCCGAACACGGCGAGGTTACGTGTATTGCTGTTCGGATCCGGCTTCCAGACGACCTTGTCGGCGAGCACGTAGACACCGTAGCGTCCACCGTCGTAGTTGCGCGCCGTGCCGCCGACGAGGCCGCGATGCAGGCCCTTCGTGTTCAATTCCGGATCGGTGAAGTCCGCGGAGTTGTACCAGCCGCCGATCTTCAGGTGCTTCGGGTAGGGATCGTTGGCGAAGCTGGTTTCATAGCCGGCTTCGACCGGGATCATCACGCCGGTCGCGTTGTTGATGCCCAGGTCCAGACCATTGTTGTTGCGACGCTCGGGATTGATTTCGAACGCGCCGATCGACAGGTAGCGCGCATCCGGCTGGTACTTCACGCGCGCCCCCCAGTTCACGTACGGGAAGCCGCTGAAACCACCGGTGGTGTTGGTCAGCTGGTACGGACAATCCGGGGCACTGACGAAACGGCAGCCGTAAGTGGAGCGCGCGAACTGCCAGGTCGCATTGAGGCGGCCAGCGAGCACGTTGATGTGGCTATCGGAAAACTGTTGCTCCCAGCTGAACTGGGCGAGCTGCCACTGGCGCTTCGGATACCAGTAGCCCTGCACCTTCTGCACCACGCCGATATCGTCGGCCGCGACGCTGTGGCCGTAGTAGCGGGCGAAGGTGATATGCATCTTGCCGCCATCGATCCCGGCGAGCTTGCCCATGTCCAGGTCCGCGCCACCCACCGCGCCGCCGCCGTTGGTCGCACCCAGGCGCTCGCCGCCGCGCACACTGCCGGCCCAGTCGTTGGCCCAGACAAAGCGCAGCGAAATCCCCTCGTCGCGCAGTTGGTCTACCGGGCCACCCGTGTCCTTCGGCTTCACGGGCGTCGTCTGGCGAGGCTCTTGAGCGTCGGGCGTCGTCTGCGCCACCGCGGCAGACGTGGCAACGGCAAACAGTGCGGCAATGGCGAAGCGCTGGATCATCGGTGAAGCCCCTGGAGAAACCGCCAGACGATGGCGGAGCGGGGGCGATGCTGTCGGCCCGACGGTCGCAGAACAATGCGATCGGGGAACTATCAGGTATGCACAGAACGCATGACTTGCACCACGTCATGAATATTGTGCATCGCAACACGTAGTGGGAGCGCCCGGAGGGCGCTCTGCCGGACTCAGGCAAGGCGCGATTGCGGCGGTGGCACATGAGCGGCGTCGCGCAGGGATTCAGGCAAACCGACTTCCCCGTAAGTCGCCAGGTAGCGTCCAAGGGTCTCGGTGAACGACGTATCGGACGTCCAGCGCTCAGGGACCGAGGACACCGCCTGGAGCTGGACAAAGGCGAGTAGTTCCACGCATTCGTGTCGGTATCCCAGGGCAAGGAAGCGAGCCGCCGCCCGGGTCGACTCGCCCAGGGGAGCAACCGCGAACCCCGTCGCCCCGGGGTCTTCGACACGGAGACCGGCGGCCGAGCAGCCCAGCTTGAGTGCGAGCGCTTCGCGCAGGACGACGTCGAAATCGGCCTCCTTGTAGCGGCAACGGTCGCTCCACCAGGTCCAGTAGTGGATAGTGTCGCCCAGGGCATGCATGGCCGAGGCGACCAGCGAGGCGCCCCCCTGCACCGGCTTCTCGCTCACGACGAGCGCGACGCTCTCACCCGCCGTGAGTCGAAATGCCTTTGCCGCCACACCCTCATCAAAGGCCAGCAGACGCGAACAGGCCACATGCCAGCCCCGTGTCGGACCCGCCTCAGCGGCGATATCCCACAGCGCGCACGACAGTTCGAAGGCCACCTCTCCCTCGGTGCACGTCACGATCCGCACAAAACGACCGGACGGAATCGCCTCGGCCTGCCCCGGCCGGCCCTCGGCCAGGGCCATGAAGTCGACCACCCGGAGCTCGCCCGAAGCCGTGTGAGCCGTGGACTCCAGGACATTGGTGCCCGGGACGTAAGCAGCTACCCAAGCCGGGTCGCCGTCCACCGCGAGCGTCATCAGGGGCTGCTGCGGATACGCCGGGCGAAGCAGGCCGGCGTCCCGGTTCAGCGCGAGCTGGACCACCGACGCATCGGCCCGCACCCGGCCGAAGCCGCGCAGATCGCCGACAGGCAGGCCGCAGGCGGTCTGCCGTTCCTGGGTAATGGCGGCAAGCTCTTGTTGGGACACTGTACTTTCCTGGCGTCGTGGGGAGGAACGCCGAGCGGCGCGCAGGTTGCCGGGCGGGCCGCCAAGGCGGTGTGAATCCCGCGCGAGCGAGGCGACGACGTCCTGCGCGATTTACTTACGCCTTCCCGTTTAGGATTAGGCCAGGTGCAGACATCGAGACGGCAGCCATGAGCGACAAAGACCTTCCCAACGTACCGGGCGTCAGTGACTACGACGGCGCCGCCGGCGGGTGGGGTGCCCTCGGGGCCGTGGCGCGCGCCGTCAGCGGACAGCTGGCCTTGGGTCGCGAGACCATCGCCCTGCACCGGATGAACCAGCCCGCCGGATTCGACTGCCCCGGCTGCGCCTGGCCGGACCCCAAGGAAACCTCCTCCTTCGAGTTCTGCGAGAACGGCGCCAAGGCGGTGACCTGGGAAGCCACGGCCAAGCGGGTCAAGCCGGAGTTCTTTGCAAAGAACACCGTCTCCGACCTGTGGAATCTGACCGACTACACGCTCGAGGGCCTCGGGCGGATCACCCACCCGATGGCTTACGACCGCGCCAGCGACACCTACCAGCCCATCGAGTGGGAGGAGGCCTTCCGTCGCATCGGCGAAGCGTTGCGCACCCTTCCCGATGCGAACATGGCCGAGTTCTACACCTCCGGACGTGCCTCGAACGAAGCCGCGTTCCTTTATCAGCTGTTCGTCCGCGAATACGGCACGAACAACTTCCCCGACTGCTCGAACATGTGCCACGAAGCGACCAGCGTCGGTCTGCCGAAGTCCATCGGCTCCGGCAAGGGCACCGTGCTGCTCGAGGATTTCGACCATTGCGATGCCATCTTCTGCATCGGCCACAATCCCGGCACCAATCATCCACGCATGCTGTCGACCTTGCGCGAGGCGTCACTGCGCGGCGTCCCGATCGTGGTCCTCAATCCGCTGCCCGAGCGCGGCCTGGAACGCTTCACCTCGCCCCAGCACCCGGTGGAAATGCTGACCAATAGCTCGGTTCGCATCGCTTCCACCTACTACAAGCTGAAGATCGGTGGCGACGTGGCCGTGCTCAAGGGCATGATGAAATACCTGCTCGCCGCCGACCGCGCAGCGACAGCCGCCGGCCAGCCCGGCGTGATCGACCGCGCGTTCGTCGAGGCGAACACCACGGGTTACGAGGCGCTGGTCGACGATGTCGACGCCACGAGCTGGGACGCCATCGAGGCGAAGTCCGGGCTGAGCCGCGTCGAGATCGAAGCCGCTGGCGAGATCTACGCCAGGGCCGAGCGTACGATCGTCTGTTACGGCATGGGCATCACCCAGCACGCGCACGGTACCGAGAACGTGCAGCAGATCGCCAATCTCCTGCTCCTGCGCGGCAATATCGGCCGCCAGGGCGCCGGGATCTGCCCGTTACGCGGACACAGCAACGTACAGGGCGACCGCACCGTCGGCATCACCGAAAAACCGAACGACGAACTCAACCACGGTATTCGTAGCACTTACGGTTTTGAGCCGCCGGTCGAACACGGCCACGATGCGGTCGCCGCGGTAATCGCCATCCGCGAGGGCCGATCGAAGGCGCTCGTCGCACTCGGCGGCAATCTCGCCGTCGCCATGCCCGATACCGAAGAGACCTTCGCGGCAATGCGCGGGCTGGATCTGGCCGTGCACATCGCGACCAAGCTCAACCGGTCGCACCTCATCCTGGCGAAACAGTCCTTCATCCTTCCCTGCCTGGGCCGCACCGAGCTGGACATGCAGGCCACGGGTCCGCAGTCGGTCACGGTCGAGGATTCGATGTCGATGGTGCACGCCTCCGCCGGCAGCCTGAAGCCAGCCTCGGAACACCTGCGGTCGGAACCGTGGATCGTGCGTGGCATCGCCAAAGCCACGCTGCCGCAAACGCGGGTCGACTGGGACGGCCTGGTCGCCGACTACGACCTGATCCGCGAGGACATCGAAAAGGTCTTCCCGATCTTCTTCGACTTCAACCAGCGCTTGCGCCAGCCCGGCGGTTTTCGCCTGCGCGTGGCGGCGAGCGAACGTGACTGGGCGACGCCGGACAAACGCGCGCAGTTTCTTCTTGCCCGTGGCCTCGACGAGGATCCCCTGCCGGATGAAGACAACCTCATGCTGACGACGATTCGCTCGCACGATCAGTACAACACCACGATCTACGGGTTGAACGATCGTTACCGCGGCGTCACCGGCAGGCGCGACGTTATCTTCATGCACGCGAAGGACCTCGCCGCGCGCGGCCTCAAGCACGGCGACCGGATCGACGTGGTCGCTACCGGCGTCAACGCGACCGATGGCAAGCGGCGTGCCGTGGATGGCTTCGTCGCGGTGGAATACGACATCGCGGAAGGATCGGTGGCGATGTATTACCCCGAAGGCAATGCGCTGATCGCCCTGGAAAGCCACGACCGACGGTCCGGCACGCCGGCCTACAAATCAGTACCCGTGCGCATCACGCTATCCACCGTGCCGGGCGCCACACGTCCGAAGCGGCAGGCCACGCATGCCGTCTGACCGACACACGCCGATCGGCACCGCCACGCGACCGGTGCTGCGCGTCGAACGCGGCATCGCGAGCGCGGACGACGATCGGCTGGCCGAGGAGGTGCCTGTCGCGATGCATGTCGACGGCGATCCGTTCGCCGTGATGATGGCGACGCCCATGGACCTGGAAGACTTCGCGCGTGGCTTCGCCTTGACCGAGGGACGGGTCGGTTCGATCGAAGAGATCGAACGGATCGACGTCCAGGAAGTGCTCGAAGGCATCACCGTCAACATCCGTACGGCAAAAACCTGTGGGAGCCGCTTCAGCGGCGATGGGAGCTTGCCGGAGACGTCATTTGATCGCTCCGCAGGGATCGCCGATGAAATCGGCTCCCACACGCGACAGCTTCCCGGACGCAGCGGCTGCGGCATCTGTGGAAGCCGGGAGCTCGAAGACGTCGTGCGCCGCCCGGAACCCGTGGGCCTTGGCCCGACGATCGGCGTCGACGCCATCGAGCGAGCCCTCGAGTCGCTACGCGCGTTACAACCGGTCAATGCCTTTACCGGCTCCGTCCACGCCGCCGCCTGGGCGCTTCCCGACGGTGCGATCGTCTGCGTGCGCGAGGATGTCGGCCGCCATAATGCGCTGGACAAGTTGATCGGTGCGATGAGTACGGCACACATCGATGCCAACGACGGGTTCGTGGTGATCACGAGCCGGGCGAGCTACGAAATGGTGACCAAGGCGGCGGTGGCCGGGATCGCCATCGTCGTCGCGATCTCCGCACCCACCGCGCTGGCCGTGCATCTGGCCAGCGATTGCGGCGTGACCCTGATCGGCTTCGCGCGACCGGGGCGGTTCAACGTCTATACGCGGCCACAGCGGATCATCTGATCGCTTTCAGCTTCGGCGACGGCGCAGGCTGTCCTTGACGTCGACGTCGAAGCGCACGGTCGTCGCCACCGTGTCGTGGCCAGGGATGTCGAACACGAGGCCGTCCTTGCTTGGCAGACGTGACTCCAGCGCCGACAGTTCGCTCATGGGCACCTTGAGACGCCACTCGTGGGCATTGCCTTCGAGCGTGCAGGTCACCGCGTCGGTCGCGTCGACCGAGTAACGCATGACGAAGGCTTTGCCGAACGCGGTCGAGCCGAGCAGGGCCACGTTGCCGAGCAGCTCGCCCAGTTCTTCCTCGTCGATCCGCACGCGAACCGTATCGTTCTCCAGCTGTACCCTCATGCGTTCGCCTCGCGCCATTCGTCGGGAGTGTTGCAGTTGGCCAGGAAGAGCGGATCCAGCCGGTCTCCGGGCAGTGTGGTCGTGCCGATGCGTGCCTGCAAGGCGGACACCGAGCGGTCGCGACCGCTCAGCGTCATCACCGCGGCCAGCGCGTCGCGCGAACCAGCGTTCAACGTAAGTCGCATCGGCAGCGGATGACCCTTCCACCGCGTCGCCGGGAGGGAGCGTTGCGCCAGCAAGGGCATGAGCACCGCCTCCTCCAGCCGTGGCATGTCGACGGGTACGACGAGCAACTCGGCGTCGGGAAGGACCGCCGCGGCACTGGCCAACCCACCCACTGGACCGGCGCCCGCCCAGCGATCGGGAATGCCGCCGGGACGCGAACCACTCACAGCCACCAGGTCGACACCCAGGGCGCGCAGTGTCCGGGCGGTACGGTCGAGCATCGTCTCGCCATCGATTTCCATCAGCGCCTTGTCTTCGCCCATCCGCGACGACAGGCCGCCAGCGAGAATCAGGCCGATAATCATGGGGCGTCCGTGGGATCGAGTGGCCACGTGTCGACCGAGTCCACACGGTCCTCCACGGCCGACCACCAGGCATTTGCGTGGGTATACGGCAGGATCCGGTAGGCCGCCTGCGCAGGCGTCATCCGGACGATCGGATGACCGCCCTCGTCATGGGTGGCCTCGCCGAGGCCGAAATACTGCAGGCCCTCGCGTGTCGCGGAAACAACATCCAGGCGCGCGCGGCGCGGCTGCTCCGGCCCCAGCCCCGCCATCGCCCGCAAGACCGGCGCGACGAAGAAGCGATAGCCCACTGCCACGGCGATCGGGTTGCCGGGCAAGGCGACCACCAGCGGACCGCGGTCGAAGCGCGCGGCCAGCAGCGGCTTGCCCGGACGGATGGCGACCTTGTGGAACAGTTCGCGCGCACCGAGCGAGGCGAGCGCGGCAGGGACGAAGTCGAAGCGCCCCGCGGACACCGCCCCGGTCGTGACGATCAGATCGGCGTGAGCTGCCAACGCATTGCGAACCGCGAGATGGAACGCGTCGCCGTGATCAGGGACCCGCGTGCGTCCGACCGTTTCTACGCCCCAACGGGCGAGGCTCGACGCCAGGAAAGGTCCATTCGAATCATGGATACCGGCTAACGGCAGCGGTCCGCCCGGATTGAGCTCGCTACCCGTATTGATGATCGCCACGCGTGGTCGTCGCACGACATCCAGTTGAGCGATGCCAAGGGCCGCCAGCAACATGATCGCTGCGGGATCCACTCGCCTCGTCGCGCTCAAGGCGACCGTGCCGGCATCGATGTCGCTACCTGCACGACGGACGTTCTGGCCACGACGCTCGTCCGCGACGAAGCGCACGCGATCGCCCTGGCGTTCGGAGCGTTCCACCGGCACGACGGTATCGAATCCCGCCGGCATGCGCGCGCCGGTGGCGATCTCGCAGGCCTCCGCATCGGGGTAATCGTAGGTGTCATCGCCGGCGGCGTGCATGGCGCCGACCACATAGGTCGAGCCCGCGGCGATCGACTCACCGGGCGCGCGCAGGGCGTAGCCATCCATGGCCGCATTGTCGAAGCCGGGCAGCGCATGGGGGCTGACGATATCGCTGGCGAGAAAGCGTCCCGAGGCGGCATCGATGTCGACGCGCTCGCTCTCGAGCGCGTCGGCTTCGCCCAGTAACAGGGCCAGTGCGTCGGGGTAAGGAATCATGGGTGGAGCGTAACCCGGTGGGCCCCCGTATGGGAGCCGATTCATCGGCAAACAGGAAATGTAGGAGCCGATTCATCGGCGAATAAGGAATGTGGGAGCCGATTCATCGGCGAAAAGCCAACGAAGCGGCGACGATGTAACGCCGCATCGCCGATGAATCGCCCCACAAAACCAACATCACGCCAGCTTGCGTGACGCCTCCTGCACCGCCGCCGGGCGGTAGGCGTGGAACGCCACCGTGGCCGAGGCGCGGCCCTGGCTCAACGAGCGCAGCGCCGTGCTGTAGCCCTCGAGCTGGGCAAGCGGCACGTCGGCTTCGATCTCCGTACGCTCCTGCGTGTCGGTGAGGTTGACGATCTGGCCGCCACGACGCTGCAGGTCGCCCAGCAGATCGCCGACCGCTGATCCCGGCGAACTCACCGAGACACGCATCACCGGCTCCAGCAACACGGTGCCGGTCGCCTCCAGCGCCGACTTCACGCCGATCTGCGCAGCCCGGTGGAAGGCCATCTCGTTCGAGTCCACCGCATGGGCCTGGCCGTCCGTGACCACGACGTGCGCACCAACCACCGGGTAACCGCGCGGACCTTCGAGCAGGGCCGACAAGGCACCCTTCTCCACGGCCGGCTGGAACGACTTGGGAATCACGCCGCCCGTGGTCTTGTCCTCGAAGCGATTGCTGTCCTCACCCGTGGGCGTGACCGAAAGCACCACGCGTGCGTACTGGCCGCTGCCACCGGTCTGCTTGGCGACCTTGCCTTCCACCGGACCGGAGGCCGACGCCGGGGTTTCCTGGTAGGCCACGCGCGGCGAACCGGTACGCACCTGCACGCCCCACTCGCGGCGCAGGCGTTCCACCATCACTTCCAGATGGAGTTCGCCCATGCCCCAGACCAGCGTCTCGCCGGTATCCGGGTCGGTGCCCACGCGGAAGGACGGATCCTCCTGCGCCAGGCGCGCGAGCCCGTTGCCGAGCTTGAGCAGGTCAGCCGAGCGTTCCGGCGACAGGCGCCACGACAGCACGGCCGGCTGGGCCTGGATCGTTTCCAGGCGCAGGGGGTGGTGCGAATCGGCCAGCGTTTCGCCCGTCGCGACATCCTTCCAGCCTGCGATCGCGACGATGTCACCCGCCTCCGCAGCTTCGACCGCCTCGGTATCTTCCGCACGCACGACGGCGAGACGGCCGACGCGCTGCACGCGATCCGTGCCGCTACGCCATACCGCGTCACCGACATGCAGGCGGCCCGAGTACACGCGCACGAACGCCAGCGGACCGTGAGCCTGGTTGACCACCTTGAACACCAGCGCAGCCAGCGGCGCATCGCCATCGGGCGCAACCGTGATGTCACCGTCGTCGGTGTGCGCGACGACAGCGGGACGATCGAGCGGCGAAGGCAGGTAGGCGACGAATGCATCGAGCAGGGGCTCGATACCGACGTTACGGAACGCCGAGCCCGGCAACACCGGCGAACCAGCACGGGCCAGGGTGCCGCGACGCAGCGCAGCCGTCAGCGTGGCCGCGTCGATCGGCTGATCGGCGAGCCAGAGTTCGGCGAGTGCTTCGTCACGGTCCGCCACGGCGGCCACGAGGTCGCCGCGCGCGTCCGCATGGGTCGCCCGCTCGGTGGCGTCCCAGGCATGGATGCTCGGCGTACCGGCATCGTCGAAGCGCCAGATGCGTTCGCCAACGAGATCGACCAGACCCGTCATGTGTTCACCTTCGACGATCGGGCGCGCGACCACCCACGGATTCGCACCGAGTTTCTCGCGCATCTGCGCGACAACGGCATCGAAGTCCGCACCGGGGCGATCCATCTTGTTGACGAAGGCCATCAACGGCACGCCGTGACGACGCGCCTGGTGCCACACGGTTTCCGATTGCGGCTGCACGCCGGCGACGCCGGAGAACACGGTAACGGCGCCGTCGAGAACGCGCAGGGAACGCTCCACCTCGATGGCGAAGTCGATGTGCCCAGGCGTGTCGATCAGGGTCAGGCGATGCGGCTGGCCGCCGTCGGGCGTCCAGTTGGCGCGCACGGCCGCGGCGCCGATCGTGATGCCACGCTCGCGCTCGAGTTCCATGTGATCGGTCGTGGTCGCTCCGTCGTGCACTTCGCCGGTGCGATGGATCGTGCCGGTCTTGTAGAGCAAGCGTTCGGTGAGCGTGGTCTTGCCGGCATCGACGTGCGCAATGATGCCGAGGTTGCGCCAACGGCTGACGGGGATGCGGGTTTCGCGCGGGGTGGTACTCATGGCTAACGGTTCCTGATGGGGTCGCCAGGGGCTCGATACATCRTCGAGCGAGGCACTCCCCGATCCTGTTACCGCCGCCCCTGGCTGAGCGGGACGGTCAGGATCGAGGGTCGCGGCTGTTCTTCATGGCACGCTGCTCCGGTGAGGACTTGCAGAATTGAGTCGAGAAAATCGGGACAAAAAAAAGCACCCTTGCGGGTGCTTGCGGTGTTCTTCGAGGCCGGCGCGTCGTTACGTGAACGACACTCCGCCAGGCATGGGACGCGCGCACCCGCGACGCGCCCATGGGGCGATCGGTGTGACGAACATCAAATCATGCTTGCAGCGGAACATGGCTGGGCTCTCTGGGTGAGGGGGAGATGCTACGCCCCGCCGGTGAGGGCCGGCAAGGGCATCGCGTCTTCGCTGGACCGTAAGTTAGGGAGGGTTTGGCGTGTTTCAAGGGGGCGCTTTGTGTGGGAGCCGCTTCAGCGGCGATAGCGCCAGCCGAAATTAAAGATGTTTCATTTCCCGTACCCCTCCGAGGGATCAAACTTACCGCAGTCCCCACCGGAGCTCCCCATGCGCTACGTGAAACTCGGCCGCACCGGCCTCGACATCTCCCCGCTCGTCCTGGGCTGCATGACCTACGGCGTGCCTGACCGCGGCAACCACGCGTGGACGCTGGACGAGGAAGCGAGCCGCCCGTTCATCCGCAAGGCGCTCGATCTGGGCATCAACTTCTTCGACACCGCGAATGCCTATTCGGACGGTACGTCGGAGGAAATCGTGGGTCGCGCCCTGAAGGACTTCGCGCGGCGCGATGAAGTCGTCATCGCTACGAAGACCTACTTTCACTGGCGCAAGGGGCCGAATGGCGGCGGCCTGTCGCGCAAGGCGATCTTCCATTCCGTTGACGACAGCCTCGCGCGCCTCGGCACGGATTACATCGACCTGCTGCAGATCCACCGCGCGGATCACACCACGCCGGTCGAGGAAACCCTCGAAGCGCTGCACGACCTGGTCAAGGCAGGCAAGGTGCGTTACCTGGGGGCGTCGTCCATGTTCGCCTGGCAGTTCGCGAAGATGATCTACACCTCGCGCCTGCACGGCTGGACCGAGTTCGTCAGCATGCAGGACCACTACAACCTGCTCCAGCGCGAGGAAGAGCGCGAGATGATTCCGTTCTGCGAGGACCAGGGCATCGCGGTGTTGCCGTGGAGCCCGCTGGCACGTGGCCGCCTCACGCGTGACTGGGACCAGAGCAGCATCCGGCAGGAAAGCGATGTGTTCGGCAAGACCCTGTACAACGCCACCGAGGATTCCGATCGCGCGATCGTCGAGGCCGTGAAGAAGGTCGCTGACGAACGTGGCGTACCACGCGCACAGGTCGCCCTGTCCTGGGTCGCCCATCGTTCCGGTGTCACCGCCCCTATCGTCGGCGCATCGAAACCGCATCATCTGGACGATGCCGTGGCGGCGATCGACCTGGTCCTCTCCGACGAAGAAACGGCGACCCTCGAAAAGGCCTACGCGCCCCACCCCGTCGAAGGCTTCGAGTAACCACAACGCCCCGCTGTCCGTAGGAGCCGATTCATCGGCGATCCCGCGGCAGCGGGCCAGAGTGCTTGACATGTGTGTGTATGCACGATCATGATCGCTCCATGACCTCCCGCATCGACCTGTGCAATTGCTTCGCCGCCCGTCAGGCCGCCCGTGCGATCACGCGGACCTACGAGCGGCATCTGGCGCCCTCCGGGCTGACCAGCTCGCAGTTCACCCTGCTGGTGCTGCTGGAAGATCGTCCCGGTATCGGCATGCGTGAGTTGTCTGAAGACATGGTCATGGATCGCACCAGCCTGGTTCGCGCGCTGAAACCCCTGCAGCGCGACGGTCTCGTCGCGGTGGCGCCGTCGGTCGACGACTCACGCCAGAACGTCTACCTGCTCACCCCGGCCGGTCATGCCAAGACCGCGCAGGCCGGTGAGCTTTGGGCGACAGCGCAGGCCGAATACGAAGCAACGTTCGGCAGCGCGACGGCGACCGCCACGCGCGAGACCATGCATCGGATCGGGCAGATGGCCTGAAGCCCTGACACCCCTTTTTTTACCTCAATATGTGCATACGCACGCTTAGACAGGAATTCTCGTGATGACCACCAGCAATCCCGGCACCGCCCTCGTCACCGGCGCGTCCAGCGGCATCGGCGCCGTGTATGCGGACCGTCTCGCCAAGCGCGGCTTCGATCTCATCCTCGTTGCGCGCAGCAAGGAAAAACTCGACGCCCTCGCAAAACACATCACGTCGTCCACCGGCCGCGCGGTGCGTGTTGTGCCTGCCGACCTGACGCGCGACGACGATCTCGGCCGCGTGGAAGCCGTGATCGCCGAGACGGCGGCCTTGAGCCTGCTGGTCAACAACGCCGGTGTCGGCGCCATGGCCCCGATGCTCCAGGCGGACATCGGCAAGATGACCGACCTCATCGCGCTCAACGTCACCGCACCGACGCGCCTTGCCTACAAAGCGGTGCCGGGGCTCGTCGCACGCGGTGGCGGCGCGGTGATCAACATTTCGTCCATCGTGGCGGTCGCTCCCGAGCTGCTCAACGGTGTGTATGGCGGGAGCAAGGCCTTCATGCTCGCGCTCAGCCAGTCGATGCATCACGAGCTTGCCGATAAGGGCATCCAGATTCAGGCGGTATTGCCGGGTGCGACCGCGACCGACTTCTGGCCCGTGGCCGGCACGTCCATCGATAACCTGCCGAAGGAATGGGTGATGAGTGCGGAGGATATGGTCGATGCCTCGCTGGCCGGCTTCGACGCGGGCGAGCTGGTGACGATTCCTGCCGTCGAATCCGCTGCCTTGGTCGACGGGCTCGAAGCGGCGCGACGTGCGCTGTTCCCGGAGTTGTCGAAGTCGGTGCCGGCGTCGCGTTATGGGGTTAAGGCCCAGGTTGCTGCGTAATCGTCAGCACCCATCGCCGATGAATCGGCTCCTACACAGAGCAACCGCCATGTGGGAGCCGCTCCAGCGGCGATGCTCCTTTCCCGCGGCAGCGGGCCTAGTGATACAGACGCCGCGCAATCGCCTGCTCGATCACGTCAGCCGCGACACGCGCACCGTCCTCCACGCGAATCACCGCCGCTGCACGCTGTGCCCGCGCCGCGACACTCTCGTCCATCAAGAGCCCGCGTAGTTTCGCCGCCGCGACATCAGCGCGATAACGCGACGCCGCCAGCACATCCCCCACGCCGAGACGAACGACGCGCGCCGCATTGTCCGGCTGGTCGAAGCCATGCGGCACGACCAGTTCGGGACAGCCTGCGCGCAACGCTTCCTGCGTCGTGCCGATACCGCCGTGATGAATGACCGCCGCCGCGCGTGCGAACAGTGCACCGTGGGGGGCGTACTCCACCGCCACCACGCCATCGGGCAAGACCCCAGGCAGTCGCTCACGCATCTCAGGCGATCCTGTCAGTAGTACCGCGCGTCGACCCAGGGCCGTGGCGACCGCCATGCTCTCGTGGAGGAAGCTCTCCCCCGCATGCACGGCCGCCGAGCCCAGCGTAAAAACCAGGGGCGCGTCGCCGTCGTCCACGAAGCGGCGGAGGTCTGGAGGAAGCGTGTCGGCGAACGGCGCGTAGCGGCAATACCCCGTCACGACGGTGTGAGCCGGCGAATCCGGTGGGGGCCGACCCAACAGCGGCGAGTACATGGCGAGGACGCCATCGCGCGCGTGCTGTCCGCGATGAAAGGGATCGCCCCAGACCGACACCGGGGCCAGCCCGAGCGATTGCCGGAAGTGTCGTACCGCCTTCGTCCAGGGCGAGGTCACCGTCTCGCCGAGGCGCCGCACCCATGCGCCTCGCCGGGGTGACGTACGCAGGAAGCGATCGAGCCAGTCGATGCCCGTGGCGGGGGGATCGAAGGCCGAGAGAAAGACGGCAGGCGACAGCGCGGCCGATAACCAGGCGATCCGCCGGGTCTCACCGAGGATCTGCCCCGCGAAGGCCAGGGTCGAGGTCACGATCGCATCCGCGTCGGCACAAACGGGCGCGAGCGCCTCGTAACTGCTCGCCACATCGGCCGCGGCAAGGTCGCGCACCACGAAGCGCGGACCGCGCCAGGGATGAAAGGCGCGCGCGGCGAAGGCCGCTTTGTCCTCGGGCTCGGCGATCCCGCTGGCAAGCACGTAGTCCAGCCCGGCCGCAGCGACGGCGTCACGATGGATGCCGTGGGCACCAATCGTCACGCGGTAGCCGCGATGACGCAGCTCCCGACCGACGGCGAGGAAGGGAAAGAGATCGCCCTGCGACCCCACCGTCGCCATCACGATATGTCTTCCGGTCATGCGGCGCTCCAGGGGGATGTCGGCTCATGGTCGCCGTCGGGATGTCGAGGCGATGCATCGCCGCCGATTGACTTTGGGCGTCCATACGGCTAATTTTCCGCCCGTCAGCGGTCTTTATCTCTTTATTCGAATAGAAAGATAAAGCTAAGAGGGAAGCCGGTGGGAATCCGGCGCTGCCCCGCAGCGGTATGTGGAGACGAGCCCGTCACAGGCACTGGATCGGTAACGATCCGGGAAGCGACGGGCAAGGCGGCACCGGCACGGTGCCACATCCACGAGCCCGAAGACCTGCCGCCGACCGGAACGAACGCGCCGTCATGGGCGCGAACGCTCCGTCCGACCTGGATCGCCGTCCCGCAAGGGCGGCATCCGGTTCGCCCGCGGGGGCGAAGGTCGACGGCTAGCCCGCATGACGTCCCCTCACCTGCCGTGCCCCGCGTGGCAGGTGCGTAGGCGTCGGCGCCCAGCCGCCCTTCCCTCCTCTTTGCCACGAAGAGGAATCATCCATGCCACACGTAACGTATCCGGGCTTCCCCCGCATCGGCCGGCGCCGCGAACTCAAGCGCGCTCTCGAGAGCCACTGGAAAGGAGACAGCAGCGCCGACGAACTGCTCGCCGTCGCGCGCGACCTGCGCCAGCGCCACTGGAAGCTTGCCCGCGACGCCGGTGCCGACAGCGTCCCGGTGAACGACTTTTCCCTCTACGACCATGTGCTCGATGCGGCCGTGCTGGTCGACGCGATCCCGCCGCGCTACCGCGCACTCGCATCCCGTAACCCGCTCGCGGGCTACTTCGCCATGGCCCGTGGCCACCAGGACGGCGATGTCGACCTGCATGCCCTCGAAATGACCAAGTGGTTCGACACCAACTACCACTACATCGTGCCGGAACTCGAGGCGGGTCAGCGCTTCGCCGCGCGCCCGGACAAGGTCGTCGCCGAATACCGTGAGGCCCTCGCGGCGGATCACGTGGCACGCCCTGTCCTGCTCGGGCCGGTGAGCTTCCTGCGCTTGTCCAAGACCGTCGACGGCAGCGACCCGCTGGCCTTGCTCGACTCGTTGCTGCCTGCCTGGCTCGGTGTCATCGACGCCCTCGCCTACGCGGGTGCCGACT
This sequence comes from Luteibacter sp. P1_D3, assembly GCF_056406135.1. Classification (NCBI taxonomy): domain Bacteria; kingdom Pseudomonadati; phylum Pseudomonadota; class Gammaproteobacteria; order Lysobacterales; family Rhodanobacteraceae; genus Luteibacter; species Luteibacter sp. P1_D3. The sequence continues at coordinate 197,271 of NZ_JBFUAT010000002.1, forward strand.
GGGTGCAGGTGGACGAGCCGACCCTCGTGCTCGATCTGGATGCGCCGTGGCGCGAAGCGTTCCGGCGTACCTATGCCGCGGTGGCCGCACACGGTCGCGTACGCATCCTGCTCGCCACTTACTTCGGCGAACTCGGTGCGAATCTCGAGCTCGCCACGTCGCTACCGGTAGCCGGCCTGCACGTGGACCTCGCTCGCGCGCCCGACCAGCTGGACGCCGTACTCGATGCCTTGCCCGCCGACCGCGTGCTTTCCGCCGGCGTGCTCGATGGCCGCAACATCTGGCTGAGCGACCCGTCGACCATCCTCCCCCGCGTGGACCGCCTGCTCGCGCGCCTCGGCGACGACCGCCTCTGGCTGTCGACCTCGTGTTCCCTGCTGCACGTGCCGATCGACGTCTCCGAAGAAAAACACCTCCCCGCGCACCTGGCCGGATGGTTGTCGTTCGCCCGGCAGAAGATCGCCGAACTGCGTCGCTATGCCGACGCCGTCGCCGGTGATGACGCGGCACGGAAGACCCTGGCCCGGCAGCACGAGATCGTCGCCAGCCGCCAGACCTCCGGCGACGTCGTGCGTGCCGACGTCCGCGCCCGCGTACGTCAGCTGACGCCGCAGTTCGGCCAGCGTCGTTCGGCCTTTTCGTTCCGCGCCGACGTGCAGCGCGAGCGTTTCGGCCTGCCCGATCTGCCGACGACGACCATCGGGTCGTTCCCGCAGACCAACGACCTGCGCATCGCGCGCGCCGCGCATCGCTCGGGCAAGCTGGACGACGACGCGTATGCGGCCATTCTTCGTGACGAAGTGCGCCGTGTCGTGCGCTTCCAGGAAGAGGCCGGCATCGATGTACTGGTGCATGGCGAACCCGAGCGCAACGACATGGTCGAGTACTTCGGCGAGCAGCTGGACGGCTACGTCTTCACCTCGCTCGGCTGGGTGCAGAGCTACGGCTCCCGTTGTGTCAAGCCGCCGATCATCTATGGCGATGTCGCGCGTCCCGCACCGATGACGGTCGCGTGGTCAGCGTACGCCCAGTCGCTCACCGATAAGCCCATGAAGGGCATGCTCACCGGACCGGTGACGATGCTGCAGTGGTCCTTCGTACGCGACGACCTCCCCCGCGCCGATGTGTGCCGACAGATCGCCCTGGCGCTGCGAGACGAAGTGCACGATCTGGAGAAGGCTGGCATCGGCATCGTCCAGATCGACGAACCGGCGCTGCGCGAAGGCCTGCCGCTGCGTCGCGCCGACTGGGACGCGTACCTCGCCTGGGCGGTCGATGCCTTCCGCATCACGGCCGGCGGCGTCAGCGATGCGACCCAGGTGCACACCCACATGTGCTACTCGGAGTTCAACGACATCATCGAGGCGGTCGCCGCGATGGACGCGGACGTCATCTCGATCGAGACCAGCCGCTCGCGCATGGAGCTCCTGGACGCCTTCACCCGGTTTCAGTACCCGAACGGCATCGGCCCCGGCGTCTACGATATCCACTCGCCACGCGTCCCGACCGAAGCCGAAATGGCCGACCTCCTGGCCCGGGCCCTCCAGGTCCTGCGTCCCGACCAGCTCTGGGTGAACCCCGACTGCGGCCTGAAGACCCGCGGCTGGCCGGAGGTTTCCGAGGCCCTGAAGAGCATGGTCGAGGTGGCCAGGGCGGCTCGCGAGAGACTGGCCGTGGCGGTCTGACGCCAAGGCGGCTCCCGCTACCTGGAGAGCCGCCTCCGCCGTTGTGGGAGCCGCTTCAGCGGCGATGAGTTTCCCCGCCCGCGTCAGCGCTCACTGACGCGGGCGCAGGGCAAACCCCGCAGCACATCCACCCCATTCCCTGACGGAGCGAAGGTACACAACCTCATAACCTACGGCCTTCCATCGGAAGGAGCGTCACATGAGGAAGAAAGGAATCGCCCTGCTGCTTGCCCTCGCAAGCACGCAGGCTATCGCGGGGGAGCGCCCGTATGTCCACGATCTGGATCGTCGTTTCGACCAGTACACGTGGGTCACTACCCACAATGCGTTCAATACCTGGGTGCCCTCGAGCCAGAGCAGGAGCATCCCCCAGCAGCTTCGCGACGGCGTGCGCGGCTTGTCGCTGGATCTGCACGAGCACCAGGGCAGGGTCAAGGTCTGCCACGGCTCATGCTCTTTTGCCGGCCAGCCGCTAGCCAAGCATCTCAACGACGAGATCGTTCCCTTCCTTCTAGCCCATCGCCAGGCCATCGTCACGATCCATCTGGAGGACTACGTCTCCTCGGCCGCGCTACGCACCGAGTTGGCAAGGGTCCCCCACCTGGGGGGCCTGACCTTCGACCCGGACAGATGGACGACCCCGGGCTGGCCGACGCTTCGACAGATGATCGCGGCGAATCAGCGATTGCTGATCTTCGATCTGAAATCCGAAAACGCCGGTCGATACACGCTTCCCAGCGGCGTGGCGACCATCATGTCGTCCAGGGCCGGCACGACGGAAAACTACTGGGAGCTGGGCAAGACCATTTTCACGCACGATACCTCGTGCAAGAGCCGTTGGGCCGGCACCCTGGAGCCTGGACAGGTGCAGTTTCGGGGAAAATCGTGGCCCCGCCTGTTCGCCATGAACCATTTCCATGGCGTCGGGGAATCTCTGCATGCAAGGACGGACAACCGGTACGACAAGCTCATGGACCGCGTGTACGGCACCTGTGCCAACGCCGCTCGTCGCCCACCCAATTACATCGTCATCGACCACTATCAGCAAGGCGATGCCTTCGAGCTCGCCGGCGTCCTCAATCAGGGCGGCATCGTCCTGTACGAAGGCAAGAACGCAACCCAGAACATCGTGTGCGGCATTCCCGGCGGCGAGGCGACCACCATCAACTTCAAGAGCGGAAACCGCCGGGGCTGCGAGAACGACGAGGCCCGCTCGGCCCGCCTGTTCGGTTTGCGCGCCGGCACAACCTTCACCGTCTTCGACGCCCCCGATGGAAAGCGATCCGACGATTACACGGTGGTTCGCGTCCTCAAGGACCTCGGAAGCCGCACCGTGACGATTCCCTCGTTCCATACCTCGTACAAGGACGGCTACGTCGACGTGAAGGCCCGGTACCGCAACGGCCTCGACGGCAAGGTTTCACGCGTGAACGTGGTTCCGGCAAGCCCCCGATAGGCGCCGCCGCCTGAACATCCATGCAATCGTCACCCCCGGGGCGTACCCTTCCCCCTGCAAACCCGGCAAAGGCCGTGTATCATGGCGCGCCCCCATTTATCTCTTTATCCGTAAAGAAGGATATATACCCACGATGAGCAACTTCCTCTTCACCTCCGAGTCGGTCTCCGAAGGCCATCCGGACAAAATCGCCGACCAGATCTCCGACGCCGTTCTGGACGCCATCCTGGCCCAGGATCCTCGCGCTCGCGTGGCCTGTGAGACGCTGGTGAAGACCGGCGTCGCCATCGTCGCGGGTGAAATCACCACCAGCGCGTGGATCGACCTCGAAGCGTTGACCCGCAAGGTCATCCTCGATATCGGCTACGACTCCTCCGAAGTCGGCTTCGACGGTGAGACCTGCGGCGTGCTGAACCTCATCGGCAAGCAGTCCCCGGACATCAACCAGGGCGTGGACCGCAAGAAGCCGGAAGAACAAGGCGCTGGCGACCAGGGCCTGATGTTCGGCTATGCCACCAACGAGACCAGCGAATACATGCCGGCGGCGATCCACTACGCCCACCGTCTCGTCGAGCAGCAGACCAAGGTCCGCAAGAAGAAGAACTCGCCGCTGCCGTGGCTGCGCCCGGACGCCAAGAGCCAGGTCACCCTGCGCTATGAGAACGGCGAAGCCGTCGCCATCGACGCCGTCGTGCTCTCGACCCAGCACGATCCGGACGTGAAGCAGAAGGACCTCATCGAAGGCGTGCGCGAGCTGATCCTCAAGCCCGTGCTGCCGGCGAAGCTGCTGCACAAGGGCACCAAGTTCCACATCAACCCGACCGGCAAGTTCGTCATCGGTGGCCCGGTGGGCGATTGCGGCCTGACCGGTCGCAAGATCATCGTCGACACCTACGGCGGCTGGGCCCGTCACGGTGGTGGCGCGTTCTCGGGTAAGGATCCGTCCAAGGTCGATCGTTCGGCCGCCTACGCCGCGCGTTACGTCGCCAAGAACATCGTCGCGGCCGGCCTCGCCGACCGTTGCGAGATCCAGGTCAGCTACGCCATCGGCGTGGCCGAGCCGACCTCGATCTCGGTGACCACCTTCGGCACCGGCAAGATTCCCGACGAGAAGATCGAGAAGCTGATCCGCAAGCACTTCGACCTGCGCCCGTTCGGCATCATCAAGATGCTCGACCTGGTTCACCCGATGTACCAGCAGACCGCATCGAACGGCCACTTCGGCCGCAAGCCCTACGAGGTCACCGACAAGAACGGCAACACGTTCACGGCGTTCTCGTGGGAGAAGACGGACAAGGCCGAGATCCTGCGCGATGCCGCCGGTCTTGGTGTGAAGGCTGTTCGCGCGAAGTAAGCGAACGCGTCTTGAGCCATGAGAAAACGGGCGCCCTCGGGCGCCCGTTTTCGTTTCGGATCCACGACATCGCTACCGACGGTGCCACCCTCCACGTTCACGTAGGCGGCACGGGCGCCGCCGTGGTTCTCCTGCACGGCTTCGGCAACACCCGGGATATGTGGGCGACGCTGGCCAATTCCGGGCATTCCACGCAGGGACCCCATCGTGCGCAATCCCCTGCTTAACCGCGAAGGTCACGGCGACTTCATCGCCCGGATGCGACACCTGAAGGGTCGCTACCGGAGAAGACGCCATGCACCGCACCGTACCCCGTATCCTCGCCACTGCCTTCCTTGCCGCTGCCCTGCCCATGGCGGCCCTGGCCCAGCACACCGATTCCAAGGGTGGCACGCCGACCGACGCCGGCTTCGTCACCAACGCCAGTGGCGCCGGTCTGGCCGAGATCGAAGCCGCGAAACTCGCCGACACCAACGCGGGTTCGGACAAGGTGAAGACCTTTGCCCACCACATCATCGCCGACCACACCAAGGCAGGCGAGGAACTGAAGACCCTCGCTGCCGGTGACCGCGGCTACGCCACGGCCGAATCGCCGCCGCCGGCAAACCAGAAAGACATCGACGCGCTGAAGATGCTCAATGGTGCGGCGTTCGACAAGGAGTTTGCGAAGGTGATGGTCGCCGACCACCAGAAGGCCGTGGCCATCTTCGAAGTCGAAGTGGAGAAGGGTTCGAACAAGGACCTGCAGGCGTTTGCGAAGAAGACGCTGCCGACCCTGAAAGAACATCTGAAGATGGCTCGGGCGTTGAATACCGGTAAGTGATCGCAAGGGCGTGCCATCGCTCATGCGTTTTTCGGATGAGATCAAAGGCGCCGGCCCGTGACTGCCGCAAACGCGTGATATCCCCTACGACGTCCGCTCTATAGGCGGTCGTCGATGGGTAGCCTATCGTGACGCTACGACTACCTCATCGTTTCGAAGGACCGACCATGATGACCTCGTCCATGTCAGTGCGAGCCTTGATAACCTCCCTTATGGGCGTGCTGTGTGCCGGGACGGTTAGCGCATTACCTGTCGACACGGCAGCCAGCACCAGCCATTCCGGCGCCCGCACGGCTGGCGTGGCACGGGGACATGCGACGGTGGGAAGAATGCTTGCCCGAAATATGGACCAGCCGCTCATCGAGTCTTTCACAAACAGCACATCGAGTGAAATGGAGTACTTCCTCGCTAACCAGATATCGCCCGAAGAGCAACGACGACTGCAAAAGCAATTCGACGACTACAACACCAAGCACAATCTCAAGATCCACAGCGGGATGCCGAGCCCTTGCCGCAACGTCTATTGCCCGCGTGACAGCGCGAGTGCCGGTGGAACGGATTTTTGGGGAGCGGGTTACTGACAGCTGCAGAAGAAAATCCCATCGGCGATGCGTTTACCGCGCGCTACGCCGAACGAACCCACGCAACGTCAACCCCGGCGACGTCACGAACTCAACTGGCCGCGGCATGCCTTCATCCCCCGCGATGAAGACGAACGAATCGCCTTCCAGCACATAGCTCGCCGGCAGTAACTTGCCTGCGTCGTCACCCATGCTGTCGATCCAGGTAATCGAGCGCGGGGTGGTGCTGGGGTCAAGGATGAAGCGCCCGGCGAGCAGCAGCTCGCCGCTGGGCAGGTTCACCGCGAAAGTGTCGCCTTTGAAGGTGGTGATCCCGCCGTTGCCGCCGTGGACGTCTGGCGGGTTGATGACGCCGTTTTCTTCGAAGCGGGTCTGGGTCCAGGTGCCCTGGAGGTTTTCTAGGTCGTTCATGGTCTTCCTTGAGGGGTGCGGCCAGCACCCGTTCGCCGATGAATCGGCTCCTACCTGGCAAAGCGCAGCGTGCTCGGTAGGAGCCGATTCATCGGCGATGCTTTTTGGCGGGCGATCAGCCGTTGCGGTTGGAACCGGAGAGTACGTCGACCCACACGGCGAGGACGAGGATCACGCCCTTGATGATCATCTGCCAGGAGTTGTCGACGTCCATCAGCTGCATGCCGTTATCGAGGCTGGCCATGACCAGGGCGCCGATCAGCGCACCGTAGACCGTGCCCGAGCCGCCGCGCATGGACGTGCCACCGATGAAGCAGGCCGAGATCGCGTCCAGCTCGCCGCCCGTACCGGCGGACGGGGAACCCGAACCGGTGCGCGCCACGGTGATGATGCCGGCGAAGGCACACATGAGACCCATGATGGCGAATACGACGAGCTTGACGCGTGCCACGTTGACGCCGGAAAGGCGCGTGGCTTCCATGTTGCCGCCGACGGCATAAATGTGCCGGCCGAACACCGTCTGGGTAGAGACGTAGGTGAACACGGCGAGCAGGCCGAGCAGGATCATCACCGGGATGGGGATGCCATTGGCGTCGTTGAGCATGCGCACGAACCCGAAGATGAAGGCACCCACCGCCACCATCTTCGCGACATCGACCCACAACGCGGCCTGCTGCAGACCGAGCTTTCCGCGGCGTACGCGACGACGTCCGGTCAAGGCGACCATGGCCAGGAAGATCAGGCCGCCGATCCACACCGACACGCTCGGCGGAACGAAGCCCTGGCCGATCGTGATCAGGTTGTCCGGCGCGGGAGCGATGGTGGAGCTGCCCGTGATGTAGAGCACGATGCCGCGGAAGGCGAGCATGCCGCCCAGGCCGACGATGAACGAAGGCACCCGCAGCTTGGTGACGATGTAACCGTTCAATCCGCCGATCAGCAGGCCGAGAACGAGCACGGCGCCGATCGACGGCCACGTTCCCCAGCCCTGATTGACCGTGAGGATCGCAACCACGCCGCCGAGCAGGCCGAGCTGCGAGCCGATCGAGAGATCGATTTCACCGGCGATGATGACGAAGACCATGCCGCAGGCGAGCATGCCGGTGATCGCCATCTGTCGGAACAGATTGGAGAGATTGCCCGGCGTGACAAAGGCCGCGTCGGTCTTGATGTGGAAGAACACCCAGATGATCGCAACGGCGATGAGCAGCGCGAGGATCTTGTAACGGACGAACAGTTGCTGGATTTGCTGCGACTGCATGGAGGAGCTTCCTGGTATCGCGTGAAGTGGTGGGAGGATCAGGCCGCGTGCGCCGGACCTTCGGCGGCATGCGAGATGGCGGCGGCAAGCACCTGCTCCTGTGTCAGCCCGACGTTCTTGAAGTCACCGCGCAGCTTGCCTTCGCCGACGACGAGAACGCGATCGCTCACGCCGAGCACCTCGGGCATTTCCGAAGAGACCATGATGATCGCGACGCCCTTGGACGCCAGTTCGAACATCAGCTTGTAGATGTCGTACTTGGAGCCGACATCGACGCCACGAGTGGGTTCGTCGAGGATCAGCACCTTGGGACCGGGCAGCAGCATCTTGGTCAGCACGGCCTTCTGCTGGTTGCCGCCGGACAGGCCCATGATGGCGAGTTCCGGGCTTGCCGTCTTGACCCGCAGACGCTTGATCTCGGTCTCGACCACCTGGAGTTCCGCCTGACGATCGATCTGGCCGGCGTGCGCATAGTGCGACAAGGTGGCCAGGGTGATGTTGTCGCCCACGCCCAGGAGGGGAACGATGCCCTGGCGCTTGCGATCTTCCGGCACGAGCGAAAGGCCCGCCTTGATCGCCTGCTCGGGACTCTTGATCTTGATCGGCTTGCCTTCGAGGACCAGCTCGGCCTCGGAACGACCCGGGTAGGCACCGAAGATCGCCGAGACCAGCTCGGTACGACCCGCGCCGACGAGCCCCGCGATGCCGAGGATCTCGCCGCGGCGCACTTCGAAGGAAATGTCGTCGACACGCTTGCGGTTCGGATTGGCCACGTCCCAACAGGTCACGTGCTTCGCTTCGAAGATCACCTCACCGATGTCGTGGTCCACCTTCGGGAACAGGTTTTCGATATCGCGGCCGACCATCGCCGTGATGATCGAGTGCGTGGTCATCTCGCTCATCGGCTTGGTGACGATGTGCTTGCCGTCGCGGATCACGGTCACCGTGTCGCAGACGCGCGCCACTTCCTCGAGCTTGTGCGAGATGTAGACGCAGGCCACGCCCTCCTTCTTGAGGTCCTCGATGATCGACAGCAGGGTGTCGGTCTCGGAAGAGGTCAGCGAGGAGGACGGCTCGTCGAGAATCAGCAGGCGTGCGTTCTTGGCCAGCGCCTTGGCGATCTCGAACAGCTGCTGATAGCCGCCACCGTAGTTCATCACGGGCGCCGCAACGTTGACGTCCTTCAGCTTGAGCCGGGCAAGCAGGGCATCGGCCTTCGCGTACATCGCGTCGAAGTCCATCACGCCGCCGAACTTGCGGATCTCGTTGCCGAGGAAAATGTTCTCGGCCACGGAGAGCTGCGGAACCAGCATCAGCTCCTGGTGGATGATCACGATACCGGCATCCTCGCTGTCGCGCACCGAGTGCGCGCGCAGGGGCTTGCCGTCAAAAAGAATTTCGCCTTCCCAGGTGCCGTAGGGATACACACCGGACAGGACTTTCATCAGGGTCGACTTGCCGGCGCCATTTTCGCCGCACAGGCCGACGCATTCGCCTGGACGAACCGCCAGGTCGATGCCATTGAGCGCGCGCACGCCGGAAAATTCCTTGACGATCTGGCGCATCTCGAACAGGTATTCGCTCACCGATATTTCCTTTAGCAGGACGACGCCCCGCCATCCGGCGGGGCGTCGTCGATCTTACGCTAACGCTTCGCTTACGGGCCGACCTGGGCCTGGGTGTAGAAACCGTCCTTCACCACGAGGTCGACGTTCTGCTTGGTCAGCAGGGTCGGGGTGAGCAGGATGGTGTTGATATCGCCCTTGCCGTTGTTCATCTTGGAGGTGAACTTCGGCGCGGTGCCTTGGGCAAGGTCGATAGCCAGGTTGGCGGCGTCCGTGGCGATCGTCTTGATCGGCTTGTAGACCGTCATGGTCTGCGTACCGGCCTTGATGCGCTTGATGGCGGCAAGATCCGCATCCTGGCCCGACACGGCGACCTTGCCGGCCAGCTTCTGGCCGTTGAGGGCGGCGATGGCGCCACCGGCGGTGCCGTCGTTCGAGGCGACGATGCCCTGGATGTTGTTCTTGTTCGCGGTCAGCGCGTTCTCGATGATCGACTGAGCGTTCGAGGCGAGCCACTCGTTCGTCCACTGCTGGCCGACGATCTTGATGTCGCCCTTGTCGACCAGCGGCTTGAGGACCTTCATCTGGCCTTCGCGAAGGATCTTCGCGTTGTTGTCGGTCGGCGCGCCGCCGAGCAGGAAGTAGTTACCCTTCGGTGCGGCGTTGACCACGCCCTGGGCCTGCATCTGGCCGACCTTGTCGTTGTCGAACGAGATGTAGGCATCGACATCGGCATTGAGGATCAGGCGGTCGTACGAGATCACCTTGATACCGGCCTTCTTCGCTTCGGCGACCACGGTGGTGAGCGTCTTGGCGTTGAACGGCACGATGACGATGACGTCGACCTTGCGCGAGATCAGGTTCTCGATCTGCTGGATCTGCTTCTGCTCGTTGGCATCGGCGGACTGCACCGAGACGGTGCCACCCTTGGCTTCGACGGCAGCCTTGAAGTAGTCGCGGTCCTTCGTCCAACGCTCGACGCGAAGATCGTCGATGGAGAAGCCGATGACCGGTTTTTCCTTGCTTGCATGCGCCTGCGGAGCGGCGAAAACGCCTGCGGCGATCATCGATACGGCCAGCACCGTGTGTAGAGCCTTCTGCTTCATGCTTATCTCCGTGCTTATGGAATCGCCCTTCAGGAAGGGCGGAAATCGTCGCCGTGAACGGCGTCGGTAGTCAGGGACTTCAACTGTTCGTAGGTACGGCGGAACAGAGGGTGGCGCGTTTGCAGAAAATAAGCATGACGCGCTGCATCGGGCTCGTACGTCGCCGTCACGGCAGGCATCGGGCAGACCTCCTCCAGCGTGGCCTGCGGATCCACCGCGAGATGGGCCAGGCGGGCTGCGCCGAGTGCCGGGCCGACCTCGCCACCGCTGCGAAGGACCAGGCGCTTGCCCAGGATGTCGGCCAGCATGCGAATCCAGTACGCACTGCGTGAGCCGCCACCGATGACCGTGATCTCCTCGGCGACCAGTCCGGTGGATTCCACCGCGAGCAGGCCGTCCAGCAGACCCAGTCCGACACCTTCGAGCGTGGCGTTGGCCAGATCGGCGCGATCGGTCTCGGGACCCAGTCCCGTGAAGGAGCCGCGGGCATGGGCGTCGTTGTGCGGCGTGCGCTCACCCGTGAGGTACGGCAGGAACATCGGGCCATCGGGCTTGAGGCCACGCGCTTCGGCTTCGGCGAGCAGGGCCGGCACGTCTTTCTGGCCGGTCAGGCGCGCCGTGAAGTCCAGGCAGCTGGCGGCGTTGAGCATCACCGACATGAGATGCCAGGTGTCGGGCAAGGCGTGACAGAAGCTGTGCACGGCCTGTTCCGGACTGGAGCGGAAACCGTCGGACACGGCGAAGTAGACGCCCGACGTGCCCAGCGAAAGCATGGCTTGACCATCCCGGACGATACCGACGCCCACCGCACCAGCCGCGTTGTCACCACCACCCGCCGCGACCGGCACCGTATCCATACCCCAGCGCTCGGCCAGCTCCTTACGCAGCCGCCCTGCGGCTTGGCTGCCCTCGAACACCTGCGGCATGTGCGAGCGATCGAGCCCCGTGGCCGCCAGCATGGCGTCGCTCCACTGGCGCTTGGCGACATCCAGCCAGAGCGTACCGGCGGCGTCGGAGGCATCGGTCATGTACTCGCCGGTGAGCAGCAGGCGCAGGTAATCCTTCGGCAGCAGGACCTTGGCGATGCGGCTGAACACGTCGGGCTCGTGCTTGCGCACCCAGGCCAGCTTGGGCGCCGTGAAGCCCGGCATGGCCAGGTTGCCGGTGATCTCGCGGAAGCCCGGGACCTTTTCGAGTTCGGCGCATTCGACGTCCGAGCGGCCGTCATTCCAGAGAATGGCCGGTCGCAGGATGGTGTCGGACGCATCGAGCAGGGTGGCGCCGTGCATCTGCCCCGAAAGGCCAATGGCCGCCACACGGCGGGCATCGGTTCCTTTGAGAACTTCCGCAACGGCGGCCTCGGTCGCCGACCACCAGGTCGCCGGGTCCTGCTCGGACCAGCGTGGCCGGGGATGGGATACCTCGAGCGGACTGGTGGCGCTGGCGCGCACCTCTCCCGCGTCGTCGACGAGCACCGCCTTGACGGAGGAGGTGCCGAGGTCGATACCGAGGTACATGCGTTCCGAAGCTTCCATGTCGGGTCTCATATCACCCATAGATATAGCGGTTGACGATGTTCTCGAGCAACTCCTGACCACCCGACACGTGCTTCGGATGGATGTCGCGGGAGAGTGCCTCATCCGCCAGCGAGGCCAGCGTGAAGCCGCCCTGCAGGATCTTGCTGCCGAAGTCCGCATCCCAGCCGGCGTAGCGCTTGGCCTTGAAGTCGGCCAGGGCATCGCGCTCGATCATCTTCGCGGCGCGTTCCAGGCTCAGCGCCAGCGCGTCGATCGCGCCGATATGGCCGTGGAAGAGGTCTTCCGGCGCGCTGCTCTGGCGACGGACCTTGGTATCGAAGTTGTAGCCGCCCGTGGTGAAGCCGCCGGCCTTGAGGATCTCGTAGGTGACCAGGGTCAGCTCTTCGACGCTGTTCGGGAACTGGTCGGTATCCCAACCGTTCTGCGGATCGCCGCGGTTGGCATCGATCGAACCGAACAGGCCCAGGGCGATCGAGGTGGCGACCTCGTGCTGGAACGAGTGACCGGCGAGCGTAGCGTGGTTGGCCTCGAGGTTGGTCTTGACCTCGTTCTCCAGGCCGAAGTCCTTCAGGAAGCCGTAGACCGTGGCGCTGTCGTAGTCGTACTGGTGCTTGGTCGGCTCCTGCGGCTTCGGTTCGATCAGGATCGTGCCCTTGAAGCCGAGCTTGTGCTTATGTTCCACGACCATCTGGAAGAAGCGACCGAGCTGGTTGCGCTCGCGCTTGAGGTCGGTGTTGAGCAGGGTCTCGTAGCCTTCGCGGCCACCCCACAGCACATAGTTGGCGCCGCCGAGGCGATGCGTGGCTTCCATGGCGTGGCGGACCTGGGTCGCCGCATAGGCGAACACTTCCGGCTGCGGGTTGGTCGCGGCGCCGGCGGCGTAGCGCGGGTTGCTGAACACGTTGGCCGTGCCCCAGAGCAGCTTCACACCGGTCTCGGCCTGCTTCTTCTCGAGCACGTCGACCATCGCGGCGAAGTTGTTCTTGTACTCGGCGAGGTTGGCGCCTTCCGGCGCCACATCGGTGTCATGGAAGGTATAGAACGGGGTGCCCAGGCGGCTGAAGAAATCGAACGCTGCCTCGGCCTTTTCGCGGGCCTTTTCCATCGGGTCGCCGGCGGTATGCCAGGGGCGATCGAAGGTGCCGGCGCCGAACACGTCCGAACCCGGCCAGACGAAGGTGTGCCAGTAGCACACCGCCAGGCGGAGGTGCTCGGCCATGCTCTTGCCGAGGACCTGCTTCTTGGCGTCGTAGTGGTGGAACGCCAGCGGGTTGTCCGAGCCGGCGCCTTCGAAGGCGATCTTGGGGATGTTGGAAAAGTACGACATAACAATTCCTTGACGAACGTGGGAACGAATCCCGTCGATCCTGCCGATCCGGGGCCATGCGGCGCAATTGCGATTTCAATCGCCGTTCCCGTGGTTTTCTTTGCCGCGGTGCGTCATGACCGGTTTAACGGATGGCGTGGTAATTTCCCCGGTCATGGCACCCCATCGCATCGCCCTTCTGTTCAACGCGAACAAGGTTTATGACCGCCAGGTCATCGCCGGCATTGGGCATTACCTCAACAGCACGCGCGTCGAGTGGGATCTCTTCATGGAAGAGGACTTCCGCAGCCGCATGCGTGACATCGGCCAGTTCCGCGGCGATGGCGTCATCGCCGACTTCGACGACCCCGAAGCCCATGAAACGCTGGTCGACCTGCACATCCCGGTCGTCGCCGTCGGCGGGTCGTACCACGATCCGGCCAACTACCCGGCCGAAGTGCCGTACATCGCCACCGACAACGCCCGGCTCATCCGCCTCGCCTACGACCACCTGATCGAGCAGGGCCTCACCCGCTTCGCCTTCTACGGCTTGCCGCCGCACCCGACCAGCCGTTGGGCGCACGAGCGCGAGCACGCCTTCCGCGCGATCGTCGCGGAGGAGTCGGTCGAGGGCCTGGTCTACCAGGGCTCGCCGACCAGTGCCGGCGGCTGGGGACAGGCCGTCGAGGAACTGGTCACCTGGCTGGCCGAGCTGCCCAAACCGATCGGTATCGTCGCCGTGACCGATGCACGCGCCCGTCAGCTGCTGCAGGCGTGCGTCATGGGCGGCATCGCCGTGCCGGAGCAGATCGCCATCGTCGGCATCGACAACGATCCCATGGCCCAGCTGCTCACGCGCATCCCGCTCACCTCGGTGATCCAGGGCGCGGAGGAAATGGGGCGCACGGCCGCCCATCTGCTGCACCAGATGCTGCGCGGCATGGACTGCGCCGGCACGCGCGTCCTGGTACCGCCGGTGGGCATCAACGTGCAGGCGTCGAGCAAGTTCCATCCGATACGCAGCCCGCACGTCATGCGCGCCAGCCATTACATCCGCCAGTACGGCTGTCTCGGCATCAAGACCGAGCAGGTCGCCGACTACGTCGGCGTATCGCGCACGGTGCTCGAAGAACACTTCAAGCGCGAGCTCAAGCAGACCGTGCATCAGGTGATCCTCACGCACAAACTCGATACCGCCTGCGACCTCATCGCGAATTCGGATGTGCCCCTGGCCGATATCGCGCTGCGTTGTGGCTTCACCTCGTTGCAATACATGTATGCGGTATTCCGGCGCGAGTACGACTGTACGCCACGCCAATACCTCGACCTTCATCGCAAGACGGCGGCAACCTGACCGTTGCCCGCAGGGACCGCTTTATCCATGCCCGTATCCAATGCCACCGCCTGGGGACAGCTTCCCGACGGCCGACCGCTCCACCGCTGGACCCTGCGCAACGCGAGCGATGCGCAGATCGACATCACCGATCTGGGCAGCACCCTGCTTTCCTGGCAATCGTCCGATCGCCAGGGCCGCATGGGCGACGTGCTGCTCGGCCATGCCACGGCACAGCAGTACCTCGACTCGAATGCGTACATGGGCGCCATCGTCGGCCGCTGGGCGAACCGCATACGCGGCGGTCGTTTCCGCCTCGACGGCATCGACTACAAGGTGGACCGCAACGATGGCGGCAACCATCTGCATGGCGGCCAGGACGGCTTTCATCTGCAGCGCTGGGACGTGGAACCGGACGGTGATTCGCTGGTGATGCGGCTGGTCTCGCCCGAAGGCGACGGTGGCTTTCCCGGCGAGGTGCACGTGGAACTCCGCTGTCGTTTCGACGACGACGGCACGCTGGACCTGCAATACGAAGCGACCTCGGATGCGCCGACGCCGTTGAGCCTCACGGCCCACCCCTACTTCAATCTCAACGACCGGCGTCCGGATATCCGCGACCACGTGATCCGCATCGACGCGGACGAGTTCCTCGCCATCGACGCGGGGGCGATCCCCGTCGGTCGCCAGCATGTAGCGGGCACGGCGTTCGACTTCCGCGACGCCGCACCCATCGGTTCGCGCCTGCACTGGCCCGACCCGCAGCTGCGCCTGGTCGGCGGCTTCGACCATTGCTACATCCCGCGCCCGCCGACCGGCTCGGCGCTGCGGACCGTGGCCGTGGTAAACGAGCCCTCCAGCGGCCGTCGCCTGACCGTTGAGACCGACCGTCCTGGCCTGCAGTTCTACAGCGGGCAGAAGCTCACCGGTCAGCCCAGCCGTGGTGCAGACCCCTACGGACCCTTTGCCGGCTTCGCACTGGAGACCCAGGCCTTCCCCGACCAGGTCAACAGCCCCGAGTTTGAGGGGGCCATCCTGCGACCCGGCGTTATCTGGCGCCAGCACACCCGTTACCGGGTCGACACCGCCTGAAGGGCCTCCTGGGCAGGTAGAATGGGCGGATGTCCCTTATCCAACTGCTCAACGTCGACTACAGCGTCGGCGGCCCGCTCCTGCTCGAACAGGTCAATCTTTCCCTCGATGCCGGCGAGCGCGTCTGCATCGTCGGGCGCAACGGCGCCGGAAAGTCCACCCTGCTCAAGCTGATCGCCGGCGAAATCCACGCCGACGACGGCGAGATCCGCCTGCAGGGCGGCACCCGCATCGCCCGCCTGACCCAGGAAGTGCCTCAGGACACCACCGGCAGCGTGTTCGATGTCGTGGCCGACGGGCTTGGCGAGTTGGGACACCTGCTCGCCCGCTACCATCACGCCCTCGAAGAAGGCGACATGGACGCGCTGGGCGAGGTCCAGACAAAGATCGAGGCGCTCAATGCCTGGGACCTCGAATCCCGCGTGGAACAGGTGATCGAACGGCTCGAGCTGCCGGCGGACACCGACTTCGCCGACCTCTCCGGCGGCATGAAGCGCCGCGTGCTGCTCGGCCAGGCGCTGGTGCGGGATCCGAACCTGCTCCTGCTCGACGAGCCGACCAACCACCTCGACATCGAGGCGATCGCCTGGCTCGAAACCTTCCTGAAGAACTTCAGCGGCAGCATCGTCTTCATCACCCATGACCGCAGCTTCCTGCGTTCGCTGGCCACGCGCATCGTCGAGATCGACCGCGGCAACGTGACCAGCTGGCCGGGCGACTACGACAACTACCTGCGCCGTCGCGAAGAGCGCCTGCACGCGGAAGCCCAGGCCGTCGCGCACTTCGATCGCAAGCTGGCCCAGGAAGAAGTCTGGATCCGCCAGGGCATCAAGGCACGCCGCACCCGCAACGAGGGCCGCGTGCGCGCGCTGAAGGCGCTGCGCAACGAGCGCGCCGAGCGGCGCGAACAGTCGGGCACGGCCAAGATCACGCTTGCCGTCGCGCAGGCAGGCGGACGCAAGGTCGTCGACGCCAAGAACGTCACGCAGGCCTATGGCGGCCGCACGCTGCTCGACGACATTTCAACGACGATCATGCGTGGCGACCGGGTCGGCATCATGGGTCCCAACGGCGCGGGCAAGTCCACGCTGCTGAAGATCCTGCTCAGCGAACTCAAGCCGCAGCAGGGTGAAGTGACCCTGGGCACCGGCCTGCAGATCGCCTACTTCGACCAGCATCGTTCCACGCTGGACGACAGCCTGAACGCGCTGGACAACGTGGCCGAAGGCCGCGAGTACATCGAGCTCAACGGCCAGCGCAAGCACATCATCGGTTACCTGCAGGATTTCCTGTTCTCGCCGGAGCGCGCGCGTGCGCCGATCACCCGTCTCTCGGGCGGCGAGCGTAACCGCCTGCTGCTGGCCAAACTGTTCGCCCAGCCGTCCAACCTGCTGGTGATGGATGAGCCGACCAACGACCTCGACGTGGAAACGCTGGAGCTGCTCGAAGAGCTGCTCGGCGACTACACCGGGACGCTGCTGCTGGTGTCCCATGACCGTGACTTCATCGATAACGTCGTGACCAGCACGCTGGTACTCGAAGGCAATGGCCAGGTCGGCGAATACATCGGCGGCTACAGCGAGTGGCTGCGTCAGAAGCCGATCATCGCCGAAGCGCGTGCGGCCAACGCGAAGAGCGCGCCTGCTCCCGTCGCCGCACCCACGCCGGCGTCGACGCCGATCGCGGCAGCGAAGAAGAAGCTCTCGTTCAAGGAACAGCGCGAGCTCGATCTGCTGCCCGCGAAGCTGGAACAGCTCGAAGCGGAGATCGCCAAACGCACCGCGGCGATGAACGACCCGAAGTATTTCCAGCAGGATGCCGCGGCGATCACGCGTGGCAACGAGGAGCTGGCCAAGGTGCAGGCCGAGCTGGATACGGCGTTTGCTCGGTGGGAAGAGCTGGAAGGCTGAAACGTTGTCGCTAGCACCCAATCGCCGATAAATCGGCTCCCACAAGAGCAGCACAGCTCTCTGTGGGAGCCGATGTTCTCTGTCGGAGCCGATTCATCGGCGATGCTCTTGGGCCTACAACCGAAACACTTCCACGACCCGCGCCAGCTCGCCCGCCTGATCCTCCAGGCTCTTCGCCGCGGCAGCCGCCTCTTCGACGAGCGCCGAATTCTGCTGGGTCGAATCGTCCATGCGCGATACGGCGTGGTTGATCCGGCCGATCTGGTCGGACTGATCGTTCGTCGCACGGCTGATGTTGCCCATCAGGTCGGCCACATCGCGAATGCGACCGAGCACGGTCGTCATGTTGCGACCCGCTTCGGTCACCAGGCCGTGACCGGCGTCGACCTGCTCCACCGACTCGGTGATCAGCGATTCGATTTCCTTCGCCGCCGTCGCGCTGCGCTGGGCAAGGTTGCGAACCTCCTCGGCCACCACGGCGAAGCCCCTGCCCTGCTCACCGGCGCGCGCTGCTTCGACCGCTGCATTCAGCGCCAGGATGTTGGTCTGGAAGGCGATGCCGTTGATGATGCCGATGACGTCGGCAATGCGCTGGGCCGAGGCCTGGATGCCGTTCATCGCCTCGACGGCGCCCTGCATCGCACTCGCCTCCTGCTGCACGGCGATGCTGGCGTGCTCGGCCAGCGTGCTGGCCCGCGCCGCATTGCCGGCGTTGTCGCGCACCGTACGCGTCAGCTCGTCCAGGCTCGATGCGGTCATCTGTAATTCGTGCGCCTGGGTTTCGGTGCGCGTGGACAGATCAGCGTTGCCCGCGGCGATCTCGGACGTGCTTCCCGCCATGCTCGCTGCCGCTTTGCGCACGGATCGGGCGATGTCGCCGAGCCCGTCGCCGATGCCATCGATGGAACGCATCAGCTGGCCGATCTCGTCGCCGCGCGTGGTCTGAAGGCGTGCCGTAAGGTCGCCCTCGGCCAACCGCCGGGCAGCTTCGACCGCATGCGACAGCGGTCGCGTGATGCGCGCCCGGATCGCGATGAAGAGCAGCAGGCAAAGCACGCCGACCATGCCGATGGCCGTACCGATGGCCACCATGCGCAGGTGCCTCACCGGTCCGTAAAGTTCATCCATGTCCACCGTGCCGGCGACCAGCCAGCTCCAGGCGGGATCGGTGGCATACATGGCCAGGCGATCCACCGTGCGGCCGTCCACGCTCACGCGGTAACGCAACTCGCCGTGCTTGCCCGACAGCATGCGACCGAAGACCGGCTGGCCATCGACATCCATCACCTTCAGCGCAGCGCCGTCGGCCCTGGCTGCGACGTCCTTCGTCATCGGGTCGACGATGAACGTACCGTATCGCTTGCCGGCGCTCGCATCGACGACGGAGTAGTAGCCGCTCTGGCCGATGTGGATCGAAGCGATCTCCTGCGAGAGATTGGCCATCTCGCTGGCGATCTCGACGCCGACGAACCACGCGCCCACGACGTTACCGGATGCATCGTGGATCGGCTCGTAACGAGTGATGTACGGGCGATCGAACAGGACGGCAGGGCCGCCATACGACTTGTTGGACAAGAGCTGCGGAAACGCCGGGTGGGCATGGTCGATGGACGTGCCGACTGCGCGCGATCCGTCTTCCTTCTTCAGCGACGTGCTGACCCGGATGAAATCCGGCCCGTCGCGGACGAACAGGGTCGCCACGACATGCGCACGCGTGGAAAACTCGTCGACCTGGGCGAAATCGCCGTTGATCGCCTTGCCGTCATGCAGCAGGGTGGGAACGGTGTGCCCACCCATCATCACGCGGTGCTTGTCGTCTACCGATAAGCTGCCGGGGTAATAGCTCTCGAACAGGCTGAGGAAGCGATCGGACTCGGCGAGCAGGGCGCCGCTGAACGTGTTCACCGTGGCGATGATGGCCCGGTTGCCGCGCTCGAGATCGGCACGGGCCCGCGTCTCCAGCTCCCGCGAGACCATGGTGGTCACCACGATGGTCAACGCCGCGACGCCGAGCGCCACGATGCCGACCACGAGCAGGGTGAGGCGCGCGCCCACGCTCATGCTGCGCGCCGCGGCGCGATGGAAAATGCTGTTCATACGGAGCCTTGTGCCAGGTCATCGGGCACCGCTTGCGGGTGCCCCTACACCGGCGTTTTCGGCAGCGCGCGCGCAGACTTTAGGCGTTGGCACGCATTCTCTTTACCTGGTGAGACGGCGCGCCGCGCCGCCTCACCCTTTTTGTATGGCAAATAGCTCAGCCCGTGTTCTGCAGCCCTTGCGACACGCCGTTGACGCAGGCCACCAGGGCACTGAGCAGGGCGTCATCCTTGCCGTCCGTGGCCCGCCAGCGCTTGAGCAGGTCGACCTGGAGCAGGCTCATCGGATCCACGTACGGATTGCGCAGACGGATCGACGTCGCCAGGCGAGGGTCGCCGGCCAGCAGTTCATCGGCGCCCTTCAGCTTGAGCACCCACGCCACCGTCCGTTCGAACTCCGCGCGGATCATCGGGAAGAAGCGCTCGTGGAGGGGGCCCGCGAGCTTCGAGAACGCTTCGGCGATGTCGATATCGGCCTTCGCCAGGACCATTTCCACATCGTCCAGCATGGTCGAGACGAAGGGCCACTCACGCGCCATCTCCACGAGGCGCTCCTCGCCGCAATCCTTCGCGACGACGTCGAGCGCGCTGCCCAACCCGTACCATCCAGTGAGCACGGCACGGCACTGCGTCCAGGAAAATACCCAGGGAATCGCGCGGAGGTCTTCCACGCCCTTCATGCTGCGGCGACGTGCCGGACGCGAACCGAGCGTCATGCGCTCGATGACATCGATGGGCGTGGCGCCGCGAAAATAGTCGACGAAGCCTTCGGTGTCGACGAACGCGCGGTACGCCTTGCGGCTCTCCGCAGAGAGCCGTGCCATCGTGTCCTTCCATGCCGGCTCGCGCGCATCGACGTCGCGCGGGCGCAACGAGGCACGCATCACCGCACCGAGCGTCTGCTCAAGGTTACGCACGGCCAATGCACGAATGCCGTACTTGCGGTGGATCACTTCACCCTGCTCGGTCACGCGCAGCACACCGCCCACGGAACCGCGGGGCGAGGCCATCAGGGCCGGGGTGATGCGCGAGCCGCCGCGACTGGCCGAGCCACCGCGACCGTGGAAGAAGGCGACGCGAATGCCGGCCTTCGATGCCACCTCGAGCAGGTCCACCTGGGCGCGCTGCAGACTCCACTTCGACGCCAGCGTGCCGCCGTCCTTGCCGCTGTCCGAATAGCCGAGCATCACCCACTGGCGATCCCCGCGCGCCTTGAGGTGCTCCCGGTAAACCGGATCGTCCAGTAGTGCCTGCAAGGTCTCGGCGCCACCGGCGAGATCGTCGATCGTCTCGAACAGCGGGGCGACATCGAGTGGCACGCGCCCGTCTTCGACCAGGCCACCGCGACGGGCCAGCGCCAGCACGGCGAGCACGTCGGCCGCGCTTTCGGCCATGCTGATGATGTATAGGCCCGTGGCTTCCTGACCGTAGCGCTTGCGCGAATCGGCCAGCGTGGCGAACACCTCGCGGAGCATCGTCGCGGCCTCGTGATCGTCGCCGGCGACGAAGCTCCGTTCGCCGGCGGCGTACGGGCGTAGTGCCTTCACGCGCGCGGCCGTGTCGTGGTTCGCGAATTCCACGTCATCGAGCAAGGCGGACAGCGCCTCGTCATGCACACGTGCATCCTGGCGAACGTCCAGCCGGGCCAGATGGAAGCCGAACGTGCGTGCACGCCAAAGCAGGCGACCGACGGCATAGGCACCGGCATGCTTGCCGCCATGGGCAACGAGGCTGGCATCGACCAGTGCGATGTCGTCGATGAATTCATCGGCCGCGGCGTAAGCCGCAGGCTTCTCCTGCAACGTCGCCTCCAGCCGCGCGGCGACGAATTTCAGGAAGCTGCGATACGGCATATCCGCGTGACGCGGACGGATGGCTGCCGCGGCTTCGGGAAGTTCCTCGCGATAGCGCTCCAACCGGCGAACGAGCCGGTCGTCGAGCGCCACCCGATCGTCGGTCTGGCTGAGCAGTCGGCCCAGCTCGGCGACGTCCTCGAGGTAACGCTCCAGAACCAGCGAGCGTTGCGCGCCGAGCGTCGCCGCAATGGTCTCCGCGTTGACGTTGGGATTGCCGTCCATGTCGCCGCCCACCCATGTGGCGAACCGCAACAACCGCGGAATCGTGACGCCTTCGCCGTAGGTTTCAGCAAGCGCCTGCTCGAGGGCCTCGTACAGTGCCGGCAGCACGCGGTAGATCGGTCGCGCGATGTAGAAACCCACGTGATCGAACTCGTCCTGCACGCTCGGCCGCACCGGCGAGGCTTCCGCGGTCTGCCAGCCGGCGGACAGCGCCATGAGAATGCGCGCATCGTCGTCGCGCAGCTCCTGCGGCGTTCGCGTCGGGTCGAACTCGTCGACGAGGGCACGCACGATCTCCTGCTCTTTCTCGAGCAGCGAGCGACGCACGGCCTCGGTGGGGTGCGCGGTGAACACGGGCTCGACATCGAGACGGCCGAGCAGCGCCGTGAGTTCGTCGCGACCGACCCCGTCCTTCTTGAGGCGGCCGAGCACCGCGGCCAGCGATTCGGGCTGGGGGGCTCCGCCTTCCCGCTGGTAGTCGCGGCGACGACGGATGCGGTGGACGCGTTCGGCGGTATTCACCGCCTGGAAATACGTGGCGAAGGCGCGGGCCAGGGATTCGGCATCGGCCGCTTCCAGGCCGGTGAGCGGTGCGGCCAGGGCGTCTACGGCCGCGCCGCTGCGCCGGCGGTGGATCGCCGTCGTCCTCACGTGCTCGACGCGCTCGTAGAAGGCCTGGCCGCCCTGCTCGGCGAGCATCTGGCCGACCAGGGTACCAAGACGGCGCACGTCTTCGCGCAAGGGGCCGTCGTGGGGCAGGAATTCGGGATCGCGTGCGGCTTCCATCGGGCTCTCTGCAGTCATCGGAACCCCGAGAGTACCTAAAAAGATGTGTTCATCCCTGCATCCGGATTCCGCGATACAATGGGAGACCGTTTTGCCCGCCGAGGGGCGCTGCGACCATGGGGTCTCCCATAGGCCAGGCTCGGCGCGGCCTCCTGTACAACGGCGCCCCCGTAACCAATCGGAGCTACGCCCCATGAACGCCGTCACCAAAGACACCGCTTTCCAGGACTTCAAGGTCCGCGATATCACGCAGGCCGCGCTCGGTCGCCGCCGCATCCGCATGGCCGAAGAAGAAATGCCGGGCCTGATGCAGATTCGCGCCCGCTACGCCAAGGAGAAGCCGCTCCAGGGTGTGCGCCTCTCCGGCTCGCTGCACGTGACCAAGGAAACCGCCGTCCTGGCCGAAACCCTGCGTGAGCTGGGCGCCTCGGTCCGCTGGGCYTCGTGCAACATCTTCTCGACCCAGGACGACGTCGCCGCGGCGCTCGCCGAGGGCGAACTGCCGGTGTTCGCCTGGAAGGGCGAGTCGCTGGAAGAGTATTGGGACTGCACGCTCGACATGCTGACCCACCCGGGCGAACTCGGCCCGCAGCTGATCGTCGACGACGGTGGCGACGCCACCCTGTTCATCCACAAGGGTGTCGAACTCGAAGACGGCAGCGACTGGGTCAACACGCCCAGCGGCAACCACGAAGAGCAGGTCATCAAGGATCTGGTCAAGCGCACCGCCGCCGCCCGTCCGGGCTGGTTCAAGAAGGTCGCCGCCGAATGGCGCGGTGTGTCCGAAGAGACCACCACCGGCGTGCATCGCCTGTACCAGCTCGCCGAAGCCGGCAAGCTGCTGGTTCCGGCGATCAACGTCAACGACTCGGTGACCAAGAGCAAGTTCGACAACCTCTACGGTTGCCGTGAGTCGCTGGCCGACGGCATCAAGCGCGCGACCGATCTCATGGTCGCCGGCAAGGTGGCCGTGGTCTGCGGTTACGGCGACGTGGGCAAGGGTTGCGCGCATTCGCTCAAGGGCTTCGGCGCCCGCGTCATCGTGACCGAAATCGACCCGATCAACGCCCTGCAGGCCGCGATGGAAGGCTTCCAGGTCACCACGATCGAAGAGACCCTCGGCCTCGGCGACATCTACGTCACCACCACGGGTAACAAGGACATCATCACGCTCGAGCACATGGCGGCGATGAAGAACAACGCCCTGGTCTGCAACATCGGCCACTTCGACAACGAGATCCAGATGGATCGCCTCAACGGCGCCAAGGACGTCACCCGCGAGACGATCAAGCCGCAGGTCGACCGTTACACCTTCGCCAAGGGCAACGCCATCTACATGCTGGCCGAAGGCCGCCTGGTGAACCTCGGTTGCGCCCATGGCCACCCGAGCTTCGTCATGTCGAACAGCTTCTCCAACCAGACCCTTGCCCAGCTCGACCTGTGGGCCAACAAGGACAAGTACGAGAAGACGGTCTATCGCCTGCCGAAGAAGCTCGACGAAGAAGTCGCCCGCCTGCACCTGGCGCAGATTGGCGTGAAGCTGACCGTGCTGACCAAGGACCAGGCCGACTACATCGGCGTGCCGGTCGAAGGCCCGTACAAGCCGGACCACTACCGCTACTGATCGATCGCGGTATTGCGACACAAAAAAGGCGCCCCTTCGGGGGCGCCTTTTTTGTGCGCTAGAGTTTCACGCCTGCCCAGGATGATCGATCGACCAGCCACGCCATGAGCAGGCACTTATGCGCTAAGGTTAAAGTTTTTTTACGATGAGATCCTTTATACGTCACCGGTCATACTCACCACGATAAAGCTCGCCTTCGGCATATTTTATCAGCAGACCTTTTTCTTCGCTGTTTTTAGGCTCTCCCGGAGAACCAAGAAATGGAAACGACTGGATGAGGTCGGGTCTCATGTCGAGCCATTCGCTTTTTACTCCAACGTTTTCCATTCCTCCAAGGCTCCCCGATCCAAGTGCGATGGAAATCACATCAATGAAGAATGATAATTTTTCATTGGTCATCCCAGAGAATAAAGGCCTCATCGGCTTAACTCTCAAGTTAAACCATATCGTTAGCATGGACTGGCGCTCAAAATCATCATCACTCAATTCTCTGATGAATTTGATGTCACTTTTCACGGCAGAAAGACTTGTATAAGGCTCTGCCTTACACATATTAGGGTAAGCAATAATGAAGCCCTCAGCCTCCTTTCCCATCTTGACAATATTATATTCACGCTCAACTTCAAATTTATCGGCATCACGATCAAACAGAGAGCAGCTTGCCTCGACGGTGCCATGAAGAGCACGAAATACGCTTGGTCTAGATAAAGCAAATGCTAGCCACTCATTTTTAGTTAGTTCGCGCTGGAACCCCAAAAGCTTCATGCAGTCATTTGCTGATAGCGTCTTCGGCGAAGTAAAGAACAGAATAATTTCGTCGACAAGCCCTAGCTCGTGGTATTCATTGCCCTTACTAGCGGAAATAGAGCCCTTAAGAATCCTGATTTCTTCGTCAATTGTTTTCATGGGGCCAGCAGTCCTTCGTGGGTAGAGACAATTGAAGCTTGGATTCCAATCCAAGTTAACGGGTCGACATGATTTTTCGTAAAGCTTGCACGGTATTTCAAGCGTGGCGATTATTCCTCGGCACCAGTGCGACGCACATAGTTCTTACGTCGTAGGACGATTTCGACAACTTCCACGGGATAAACGTGTCGAGTGCCCATGTGCCGTATTCGCTCACAGATGCGGGATGTGCATGACGCCTCTAGCCATCTTTCCATCTGGATGGAAAGATATATACTTCAGGCATCGCTCCGGGAACCGTGCCCATGCCCGCTATCAGTTTCGAGTTCTTTCCGCCCAAGACCGACGAGCAGCGTGCCCAGCTCGACGTGACCGTCGCCCGGCTGAAGAAACACGCGCCGGACTATGTCTCGGTCACCTTCGGCGCCGGCGGCTCGACACTGAGCTACACCGACGAAACGGTGAAACGGTTGCGTGCCGACCACGGCCTTTCGGTTGCGCCGCATCTTTCCTGCATGGGCGGCACGCGGGCCGAAATCGCCGCGCTGCTCGACCTCTACAAGGCTACCGAGTGTCGGCGCATCGTCGCCCTGCGCGGCGACCTGCCCTCGGGCATGGCCTCGCCCGGTGACTTCCGCTACGCGGCCGAGCTGGTCAGCTTCATCCGGGAGCACAGCGGCAACCATTTCCATATCGAAGTGGCCGCCTATCCGGAAACCCATCCGCAGGCGGAAAACGCGCTGGTTGACCTGCGCCACTTCAAGGCCAAGGTCGACGCCGGTGCCGATGGTGCGATCACCCAGTACTTCTTCAATCCGGACGCCTATTTCCGCTTCGTCGACGACGTGACACGGCTCGGCGTGAAGGTCCCGATCGTGCCCGGCATCATGCCGATCGCAAACTTCAGCCAGCTGCGTCGCTTCTCGGAGCAGTGCGGCGCGGAGATCCCCCGATGGATCGTCAAGCGCATGCAGGCGCATGGCGACGATGCGGCCGCCGTGCGCGACCTGGGCGCCGAAGTGGTCGCTGAACTCTGCCAGCGCCTGCTCGATGGCGGTGCGCCCGGCCTGCATTTCTATACGATCAATCGGGCCAAGGCCACGATCAACGTGCTGGAGCGGCTCGCCGCGCGCTAAACGTGCGCGGCATCACTCTCCGCTAAGGTGCGTCCATGGATGATGACGCACCGCCGCCACTCGTGCCGCCACCGTGCTTCGTGCCCTCGCCCTCCTCCTGCTCCTGATCGCCTTGCCTGCCGCCGCGCAGACGACGATCCACCGTTGCATCGGCACGGATGGCCGCCCCGTATTCTCCGACSAGCAGTGCACCAGCATCGGCGCGACGTCGATCATGCCCCCGGCGGTGCCAGCGGCCGCCAGCTCCAGTGGCGCGGATACGCCTGCCGGCCCTAGCACCGGCCTGCTGTGTGCGAAGGACGTGGCGGGGCTCCGTGAGGGCATCGCCCAGGCTTTCGCCAACCGCGACGCCAATCGCATCGGCGGACTGATCCTGTGGAGCGGCTACGGTAGCGGCGGCGCGGTCGAGAACATCAGGAACATCAATGCCTTGGTTCACCAGTCCCTGCTGGCGGTCGAGGGCAACGAAGCCGGGGGGCTCGACGCCGTGACAGCCGCGCCCGGGAACGACGCCGCCACCCGTCGCGCCCACTTCAGTGTGGTGCGTGACTCGGGTTGCCTCTGGCTCCGCCCGCCGGCCTGACGCGTTGCGCCATGGCAGGGGCCGCACTGCGCGTTATCATGGGCGGTCCCCAGGAGAGCGTACCCATGCAGAACTACCCCGATTGGATCTGGCAGAACGGGCAGATCAAGCCCTGGCGCGATGCCACCGTCCACGTGATGGCACATGCGCTGCACTACGGATCCTCGGTGTTCGAGGGTATCCGTAGCTATGAGACGCCGGACGGCGCGGCCATCTTCCGCCTCACCGACCACCTCAAGCGCCTGTACATGTCGGCGAAGATCTACGACATCGAGATCCCGTACTCGATCGACGAACTCGCCGCGGCCTGCCGCGACGTGGTCAAGAAGAACGACCTCAAGGCAGCCTACCTGCGCCCCGTCGCCTTCCGCGGCCTGGGTGGCTTCGGCCTCTCCGCGGAATGCCCCACCGACGTGGCCGTTGCCACGTGGCCGATGGGCCCGTACCTCGGTCCCGAGGCGCTGGAAAATGGTATCGACGCCTGCGTGTCGAGCTGGCAGCGCTTCGCGCCGAACACCATTCCCGCCGGTGCCAAGGCGGGCGGCAACTACCTGTCCGGCCAGCTGATCGCGCGTGAAGCGCGTCGCCTCGGCTTCGGCGAAGGTATCGCCCTGGCCTCGACCGGCCTGCTCAGCGAAGGCGCCGGCGAGAACCTGTTCCTGGTCTTCGACGGCGTGTTGCACACCCCGCCGGCCAGCGCATCGATCCTCACCGGTATCACCCGCCACACCCTGATGACCCTCGCCCGCGAGGATGGCATCGAGGTGGTCGAGCGTGACCTGCCCCGCGAGTACCTCTACCTCGCCGACGAGATCCTGATGTGCGGCACCGCGGCGGAAGTCACGCCGATCCGCGCGGTCGACGGCAAGCAGATCGGCAACGGCAAGGGCGGCACGATCACCCGTCGCCTGCAGGAGCTGTATTTCGGCCTGTTCAGCGGCAAGACCGCCGATCGCTGGGGCTGGCTCGAAGCACTCTGAGGCCTTGAAGCATCGCCGATAAATCGGCTCCTACAGGAGCACAGCACCCCGGTAGGAGCCGATTCGGCGGCGATGCTCTTAACGCTGCTTAGTTACAAAACCCATTCGGGTACGAAGACGACCGATAGGCGTAAAGCCAGCTCGTCTTCCCGCCGTCATTGGCAATATTCCAACCATTGCCGATCGAACCGATCGCCGCATTCAACGTCTGTGAACGCGTCAATACGGGTGTGGTGAAGTACTTGTCCGCATCCGCGTCGACGCGGAACGACAGTTCGGCCAGCGCCGGCGTTGCCGCGCCATCGATGTACCACAGCGTCAGCGTGAACTCCGCCACGGACTCACCGATGTCGGACACCGGACCGGCGTACTCCTGCTGCGTCACCGTCACGCCCGCGACCTTCGACAACGACGATGTCGATACATCGGACAACGCGGTTGCACCCGGAAACAGCTTGATCAGTGCCGCGACCGTGGTCGGCGTAGTGGTCGCATCCTGTTTGGTCGAATGCGCCAGCACAAGGTTGCCCGGCGTCACGTCGGTCTCGAGCTTGGTTTCCTTGTTCTTGCCCGCGCCCGAGACGTCCGTCCAGTACGACAGCTCTTCGTCGGCGTGACGGAACTTGAACTGGATGTCCGTATCGTCGCCCGCACGCGTGCGCACCGAGTAGCCGCGCTTGTTCAGCGGACAGGTGCCCGGCGTGTCGTAATACGCCAGCGTGTCGCGATCGCCGGCGGCGAAGTTGCCGGTGATCGTCTTGTCGAAACCCAGCGTCGACAGACGCGCCGAGAGATTCGTCAGCAAGGTGGCGGCGGCGCTCGACGGATTGCTGGCAAACCGCGTCGGGTCGACCAGCACCTTGTATTCCTTGCTGTCGACGTAGGCCGGTGAGTTGGCGTGACTGGCAACCGAGCCCAGCATGAGCGTCGCCGATAGCAGCGAAAGAACCGTACGTTTCATCATGCGCATAACCCTTTATCGGTGGTTGGAGGCGGCGGTGGAACGCATGCCCGGCAAGGTCAGCCGGTACACGAGGATGCGGTTATCGTTATCGATGGCGGAATCGCAGTTCTGGCCATCCATGACGCAGTGCTTCGCGATGAAGTCGTTGTCGTTGCCGACGAGGAGGAACCAGTCGTCGGGCCGCTCCGGATCGAGCGCGGGAACGAGGTCCATGGCCTCCCATTTTTCCGACAACCGGGTTGTACCCTTCCCGTCGGCATCGAGGCCAAGACCGAACCGCGCAAGGTCGGTGGGGTCCAGCAGATTGACCAGCGGCTTCCACGCGGCGGCGTGGATATCGCTACGCAGGTGTCCATCGCTTCCCACCACCGACGTGGTCGATGTTTCGTAAACGGTTCCTGCCAGGTTGCTTGCTCCGTCGGTATCGACCAGCAGCACGCTCTTGTAGACGATGGGTTTGCCGCCGTCCGCACCCAGGCCGTTGCCATCACGCGCCAGCATCAGGAAGGTGTGGTTGTCCAGGACACGGATCTCGCTTTGCGCGGCTGTCTTGTTTGGCGCGGCGCCATTGCCGAGATCGGCATACGCGGGCAGTCGCAGCACGTAGTGGCCGACCGGTCGTTTCGGCTGGGCGTTGCGGCTCACGTCGTAGACCAGCACTCGGGTAAGCACCCGTCCGGATGCATCGCCAGGCGCGGTGTCCTGGATCAGCGCACTCTGCAAGGCCACGAAAAGACGCGTGCCATCCGGCGACAACGCCATGCCTTCGACACCCTGGTTATTGCGACGGCCGGTCGCTGGGGGCCTCAGCGAGGTGAAGTCCGGCTTGCCCTCGGTATCCAGCGGACGAACGGCCTTTGGCGGCACGACGATACCGGTGAGCCTGCCCTTCGCATCGAAGCGATACACGTTGGCCGCGTATTCGTCGCCTACATAGAAGCCACCGTCGCGAGTGAACTGCAACGACTCCGCATCCAGCGACACCTTGCCCGCACCGATCCCACTCGCCGGCGAAGGCAGCACGATGCCGCGCTCCTTGCGTAGGCCCTTCGCAGGCTCCGCACCCGTGAACGGCTTGCCGTCGAAATCACGCAGCTCGCGCCCGCCATCCACGACAAGAGATACCACGCCCCTTGTGGGAGCCGCTTCAGCGGCGAAAGCAGATGGCGCCGAGGCACCAGCACCGCGCTCCGCAGGCATCGCCGGCCTAGCCGGCTCCCTCATTTTCGTCGTTGGCTCCGCCACTTTCATCGTGAACCGGAAACGATGCAGCCGCCCCCGGTAATCGAAGAACACGTTGTGCTCGGGATCGTTGCGTCCGCGATCGGGCAGAGTCCACAGGACACCGGTATACGTATCCCCTTCCCGCTTCCAGCTCCCCGGTTCGATCATCAGCGACGAGAACGACCCCAGGGTGTCGCCGAGGAAGTCGATCGTCCCCGCGGGAAGCGATCCCGCAGCAACCAGGCCGTGATCGACGTACGTCTTGCCGCCGAGATCCACCGAACGGGGCAGCGGAGCGGTGGCGATATCCGCCACGCGAACATCGACGGTCTGCGCCGAGGCGCTGCCCAGGACTAGCGTCACGCACAGAGCGACGATGCGGCGGGCCATCAGAAGCGCACGTCCAGCGTGCCGAAGACCTGCAGCGGTGCCGAGGCATGAAAGACGTAGGCGGTACCGGCCGGATCGCTCGGAACGAACGCGCTGGAATCGAAGTTGCTGGCGTAGCGCTTGTCGGTGAGGTTGGTCACGTTGACCGACAGGCGCACGTCCTTCGCAATGGACAGCGCGCCGAAGTCATACCCCCCCGACACGTCCCAGGTCGTGAAGCCGCCGAAGCCCTGGTCATTCGTGTACGTGTAATAGCGCTTGCCGGTGTACTTGCCGCGCAGCGAGGCGAACCACGGGCCCTGCGTCCAGTCGATCTGCGTGGCGAACAGCTTCGTCGGCGTATCAGTCTGGATCTTGCCGCTGGTGTGCTGCACGACGCCGGCCTGGACGTAATCGTTCGCGTAGGTCGAGCGATTGAACGACGCAGAGTTGTACCAGCGAAGGTGACTGGTCGGCTGCCAGACGAAGGTCAGCTCGACGCCGTGGCTGTTGACGCCGCCGACGTTGTAGAAGCGGTTGCCGCAGCTGGGACCGACCGGCTGGCGCGAGTCACAGGGGTTGTACTGCAGCAGGCGATTGTCGAAGCGCACGTTGTACGCCGCCACGGAGGCGGCCACCTGGTCCGTCTCGATGCGGTAGCC
This sequence comes from Luteibacter sp. P1_D3, assembly GCF_056406135.1. Classification (NCBI taxonomy): domain Bacteria; kingdom Pseudomonadati; phylum Pseudomonadota; class Gammaproteobacteria; order Lysobacterales; family Rhodanobacteraceae; genus Luteibacter; species Luteibacter sp. P1_D3. Next base: position 228,100 of record NZ_JBFUAT010000002.1, read on the forward strand.
GGCCTCGAGGCTGCGCGACTTCTCGGGCTTGAGGTCACCCTGCGTGTTCCAGATCGACTGCGCGACAGCCTGCGGCCCCAGCTTGAACCCACCCTGGAACATGGCGATATTCTTGGAGAAGCTGGTGAAAACTTCCTGTCCTTCGGCAAGCTTGTAGCGTGCACCGAACTGCGGCAGCAACGCCTTGCTCGCGCTGAGCGAGCCTGTCGCGAACTGGTTGTTCGAGTTGGCAGGGATCGGCTTCACCGCGTCTCCGGGGAGTGCCTGCGCACGCGAGGTGACGTGCGGGCTCTTCACCCCGACGTCGATCGTCAGCGTGTCGTCGAGGAAGCGCAGGGTGTCCTGCAGGAAGGCCTGACGCGTATTCCATACGGTGCGCTGGTCGAACACGCCGAGGTCCGGCGTCGCGTCGATCGGGCCGCTGAGATCGCGCGGGCCGGTGACATAGCTGCTGTAGCGCGATGCCGTCGATACGTTGTGCTCGTACCAGACGCCGCCCTCGATATGCTGGTTGGCGATGTCCCAACCCGCCGAAAGGATCGCGCCCGAACGATTGATCGTATAGAGCGTGTTCCGGAAGATGATCGGCAACTGCTGCGGCGTACCCGGGTACGAGTACGTGCCGCTGTTCCAGTTATGGCCTTCGCCCGCGTCTTCGTGGTGATAGACCTGCGCGTGGATCGTGACCGAATCGCTCGGGAAGAAATCGCCGGCGAGGTAGTAGAGATCGTCGTTGCGCAGGATCTGGCCGGCGGTGAAGGCGCCGTCCGCATCCGTGTCCGCGCCGCTCTTGTCGCACAGCTTCGCGTTGAGCGTGCCGGCGTTGCAATAGGCCTTGCCGATCGCCTTCTGCCAGTTCGGCGCGGAGCCGCCCCAGTCCCAACCAAGGCCGCGCGCGAGCTCACTCTTGGACAGGTAGAAGTAGTCCGCCTGCGACGTGCGTGAGGTATCCGCGAATCCGGTGAAGCGCGCCCAGTCGAGATCCCATACGGCTTTACCGTTGAACTGCTTCGTGGTCGAGCCGTTGTAAGCCGTCTGGTCGTTCCACAGATCGGACGTGGTCTTGGCACCCGACAGGTACATGGAGAAGCCGTTGTACTCGCCCGTATCGAAGCGCGCATACGTGCGGCGGTTGGCATCGCTGCCGAACGTCTGCGAAACGCGACCGCCCATCGTCTTCAGCGGGTCGCTCGAGGTGTAGGCGATCGTGCCACCGAGGTTGCTGGTGGATGGCGTGCCCAGGTTGCCGATGCCTTCGGAAAGCTCGGCGCCGGCGAAGTTCTCGGAGATCAGCGCGCGGTTGATCGAAAGACCGTTGTAATTGTTATAGGCGCTGTCGCCCAGTGGCATGCCATCGAGCGTGTAGCCCAGGCGCGTACCGCTGAAACCACGCAGGCTGAGCGTCATCGATTGTTCGTTGGTGCCCAGCGCATCGACCGATTGCGCGTTCACACCCGGTAGCGTGTTAAGGACTTTCTGAAGACTCGTTCCTGGCGGCAAGGCCTTCTGGTCCGACGGACGCAGGCGCTGTACCTGACGTGTTTCACCGGTACCGATCACGGAAACCGCGTCGAGGTCCTGCACCTTGTCGTGCTTGGTGGCGCTGGAGGACGGGTCGGGCGGGACGATCGGACTGGTGGCGATGTCATTCGCGTAAGCGACGGAAGAGAGGGCCATGCCAAGGGCGATGGCCAGAACGGTCTGCTTGAACAAGAGGCTGCATCCTTACACTCGCGGACGCGTCGCGACACACCTCCCCTGAGGGTGTCCATCACGCGCCGTGGAAGCCTCGGATAGTCGTGCAGGAAAATGGCAGCTTAGTGACAGCTTATGTGACAGGACGGCTGGACGGCCGTCTTCGATCAGCGGAAGTCGATGGTGGAAATCGCACCGGCCATGTCGGCACGCGGCCGCAGGGAGACATCCCAATCGTACAGTTCGCACAGACGACGCACGATCGCGAGGCCGAGGCCGGCACCACCACCCGTGGCGCTCTCGCCGCGAATGCCGCGCTGGAACAGCTTCTCGGCGTCCTCCGGCTTGATCCCGGGACCGGTGTCGATCACGTCCACACGGCCGTCGAGCACACGCACCGTGACCTTGCCTTCCATCGTGTACTTGATCGCGTTGCCGATGAGGTTGGTCAAGGCGACCGAAAGCACCGACGCAGGCGCATTGACCGTCACCGTGCCATCGGAGATCAGTTCGATCTCGATCGGCTTGCCGCCCATCTGTGGGCGCTGGCTTTCGATCACGTCCGATGCGACCTTGGCCACATCGGTGGTTTCACCGCGCGTCGGACCGCGGCGCTCCGCGCGGGACAACAGCAACAGGGCTTCGATCAGTTCGGTCGCCTGGCGCGAGGCGCGTTCGATGCGCTTGAGCCGCTCACGCAGCTTGTCGGTCAGGTCGGGCGAGCCCTGCAGCAGTTCCGTCGTGCTGGCGATCACCGCCAGCGGCGTGCGCAGCTCATGACTCACGTCGGAGTTGAATTCGCGATCGCGCTCGACCACCGAGGTCAGTCGCATCGCGTATTCGTCCAGCGCCACGGCCAGTTCACCGACTTCGTCGTCGGCAAAGTGGGGAGCGAGTGCCTCGGCTTTGCCGACGCGGCGGAAGTCGCGCAGGCGGCGTGCCAGGTCGGTCACGGGCCGTAACACGCGCGAAGACAGCCACACACCGAGCACGAGCGAGAACAGCCCGAACAGGAAGACGGCTGCGATGACACTGGTGATCAGCTGGCGTTTGCCCAGTTCGTCGCGCGAGACGTCGAACTGGAGGAAGTTGATGATGCCACCCGCGTGACGGACGGCGACCTTGTAGTGGTAAGGCTTGCCGTCCTTGCCTGTCTCGTACAGATCATGGACGCCCGTGTCGAGCGACTGCCAGTTCAGCGGCGCCTTATAGATCGTGCGGTCACTGAACGTGGCCGCGTTGATGATCTTGAACTGCGGCCGCTCGGCCGGGTTCGCGCGCACCTGCTCGTTGAGCGAGTCCGCCTCGTCCTGGAGTGCCGAATTGATCAGCTGCTCTTCGACGCGTTCACGGATGTTGATCGCCGCGTACGCGAAGAGAGCGCTCAGGCTGAAGCCGAACAGCGTAAAGGTGACTATCAGGCGAAAACGAAGCTTACGTCTGGACCGCATCCGGATCGACCATGCGATATCCGATACCGTGACGCGTGTGAATCAGCGGCTTCTCGAAAGGTTTGTCGATGGCCGCACGCAGCCCGTGGATGTGTACGCGCAAGGAGTCCGAATCCGGCAGCTCCTCGCCCCACACGCGTTGCTCGAGATCCTGCCTCGTCACCACGGACGGGCTGGCCTCCATCAACGCCTGCAACAGCTTCAGGCCGATCGGATTGAGCTGGATGGACTTGCCCTCGCGGCTCACGGTGAGCGTATCGAGATTGTAGGTAAGCCCGCCCACCTTGAGCACCCGGCTCTGCGGGCCCTTGCCGCGTCGCGCCAGCACTTCCAGCCGCGCCGCCAGTTCCTGCAGGGCGAAGGGCTTGGTCATGTAGTCGTCGGCGCCGGACTCGAAGCCGGTGAGCTTGTGCTCCAGCGAGTCGCGCGCCGTGAGCATGAGCACCGGCGTCTGCTTGTGCGCCTCGTGGCGGAGTTTCTTCGCGACATCCAGCCCGTCCATACCCGGTAGGGTCAGGTCGAGCACGATGACGTCGAAATCGTGTACGACAGCCAGGTGCAGCCCGGTGACGCCGTCGCCGGCGAAATCGACGACATGGCCGCGATCCTCGAGGTAGTCCCCGATGTTCGTCGCGATGTCGGTGTTGTCTTCGATGACCAGAACGCGCATTCGGCACTCCATTGTGCGGTCGCGGGTGAGTCTTATCAGTATTGCGACCGGAAGCTTAACGCCGAATCCGTGAAGCGGACAGCAGTAAAAGAGAGGCCCGGACGGAAAACCGCCCGGGCCGAAAGAACTACTGCCCCGATACCGTCACCCCGCGTCGCGGAATCACAGTGCGACCTTTATAGGCGAGGCCCGTTTAAATCGCTGTTAATCCCTTCGGGGCCCTTGGGCGGCGGGCCTTGGCGAGCACGGGTCGCGCGGCAAGCTGGCGTTCGCAGTGGGCGATGATCGCGTCGGCGACGTCCACGCCGGTGCTGCCTTCGATCCCCTCCAGGCCCGGTGAGGCGTTCACTTCCAGCAAGAGGGGGCCTCGGGACGAGCGCAGGAGGTCCACGCCGGCCACCTCCAGGCCCAGGGCCGAGGCGGCCTGGATCGCCACACGGCGCTCGTCGTCGGAGAGTTCGACCGAGGCCGCCGAGCCGCCCCGGTGCAGGTTGGCGCGGAACTCACCCGGCGCCGAGGAACGCTGCATGGCCGCCACGACCTGATCGCCGACCACGAAGCAGCGCAGATCGCTGCCGTTGGCCTCACGGATGAACTCCTGGACGAGGAAGTTGGCGTAGAGGCCGCGGAAGGCCTCGATCACGCTCTGCGAGGCGGAGCGTTTCTCGGCCAGCACCACGCCGGCACCCTGGGTGCCCTCGTTCAACTTGATGATGTGCGGGGGATCGCCGAGCATCGCCAGCAGGTCGGAGGTGTCGTCGGGGTTGTCGCCAAAGGCGGTGACCGGCATGTCCACTCCTTTCACCGCGAGGATCTGCAGGCTGCGCAGCTTGTCCCGGGCGCGCAGGACGGCATCGGACGGGTTAGGCGTGAACACGCCCATCAGTTCCAGCTGGCGGAGCACGGCGGTGCCATAGAAGGTGCTGGAGGCGCCGATGCGCGGGATCACGCAGTCGATGGGCCCGAGCGGCTTGCCCTTGAAGTGGATCGCAAACATTTGCGGCGCGATGCTCATGTAGCAGCGCAGCGGATCAATCACGCGCACGGTGTGCTTGCGCTTGCGCGCCGCCTCCACCAGTCGCTGCGTGGAGTACAGCCGCGCGTTGCGCGACAGGATGGCGATCTTCATGTGGGTTCCCGGACCGCGCGGCGCGCTGTCTGTGAATAGGAAAGCGAGGGATCGACCTGGAAGCGCCCGATCAGCGCCGTCCGGCCGAGCAAAAGGGGGAACAGCATGTGCCGCCGGTCGGTTAGGTTCACTTCGGCGAGGAACGACTGCCCGGCCAGCTCGATCTCGGTCTGGATGAACCAGCGTGTGGTCGCATGGCCGCCGGAGTCCGTCACCGTGCGCTGGCCGATGGCCCTGGCCTCGCATGGCGCGGATACACCGCCCCGGCGCGTCGTACGCACCTGAAAGCGCAGCCAGGTGCCATCCGCCCGCTCATCGACCTCGAGCCACTCGACGTGCAGCGACGACGAGCGCGCGCCCGTATCGAGTTTGGCCTTGAGGACGGTGACGCCGAGCGACGGAAGTGCAAGCCGTTCGCGCCAGCCTAGGGTGATGACATCAGTCATGGGTCTGGTGCGAAGGTAGGGGGACGGCGGTGGACCGGGGGAACGGTCCGGATGCAAAAGCATGCCGAAGCTGGTGCCGGGTTTCAACCGGCACGATGGCAGGGGTGCCCCGGCCTGTCACGCCCATGAAATCGACGTGAACAGGCCAGGAACCGTCGGCCACCCTCAGCGGCTTAGGGCGCCCCGCCCGCTCACCATCATGTAGATCGATGCCGCGACCCCAACGAGCGAGACGATGGCGACGTAGTGCGCCGGCCCCAGGCCGCCAGCCGTGGTGGCCAGATAGMCGACCAGGACGGGTGTCGCCGCACCGGCAATGGCATAGGCCACGTTGTAGGACACGGAAATCCCGGAGAAACGAATGGGCGGTGGGAACGAGGCCACCAGGACGGCGGGGACGATGCCCGCCACCCCGGCGAAGACGCCCGCGAGCGCATAAAGGGGAAACAGGTGGACACCGCCGGACTGAAGATCGATGTACAGCGCGTAGGTGCTGAGCGTCAGGCCCACCGAGGACAGCAGCATGGCGCGGGCAGTCCCCATCCAGTCGACCAGGAGGCCGCCACCGATACAGCCCAGGCACAGGGTGAACGCCGCGATGCTTCCGCCGGTGAACGCGCGTGCCGGCTCGACATGAAACCTCGTCTGCATGACCGTCGGCGTCGTCAGGATGACCACCACGATCGCCGCGGTAAGCACCCAGGTCACCGCCATCGACAGCAGCACTCCCGGAAGATGGTCGCGAATGACGACCAGGGCGGGCAGCTCCTCCGCGAGTTCCTTGCGCTCACGCATGCGCGCGAACACGGGCGTCTCGCTCAGCCACCGACGCAGGTAGACCGCGATGAAGCCGAATGCGCCACCGAGGATGAAGGCGATGCGCCAGCCGTGGTCGAGCATGTCGGCTTCGGACAGGGTGGCGTTGAGCCATGCCGCCAGCAGCGAGCCCATGAGGATGCCCGCGGTGAGACCGGCGGAAAGGCTGGCCACGGCAAGTCCCACGCGGCGCTTGGGCACATGCTCGGCCACGAACACCCAGGCACCGGGCACTTCGCCACCGATGGCCAGCCCCTGCACCACGCGGAGCAACGTCAACAGGATCGGGGCGAATACACCTAGCGTCGCGTACGTCGGCAGGATGCCGATGAGAAGCGTCGGCACCGCCATCAGGAACACGCTGAGCGTGAACATCCGCTTCCGACCGATGCGATCGCCGAAGTGCGCCATGACGATGCCGCCGAGCGGCCGGGCGAGGTAAGCCACCGCGAAAATGCCGAACGTCTGCAGCGTCGCGAGCCAGACCGCCGTGCCGGGCGGAAAGAACAGGTGCCCGATCGTCTTCGCGAAGTAGACGAAGATCACGAAATCGTAGAACTCCAGGGCGCCGCCAAGCGCCGAAAGGAGCAGGGTTTTCACATCGCCACGGTCGAGCGTGCGGCGGTCCGCACTATCCAGGGTCGCACTCATGGTCGTATCAGCCCTCGAGCAGGTTCGCGACGGAATCGAGGATTTCGGCGGGACGGAAGGGATACGCCTCCACGTCCGCGCGCGTGGCAATACCACTGAGCACCAGCACCGTATGCAGACCCGCCTCGATACCCGCGACGACGTCGGTGTCCATGCGGTCGCCGATCATGCCGGTGTTATGCGAGTGGGCACCGAGCTTGTTCATCGCTGAGCGGAACATCATCGGATTGGGCTTGCCGATCACGTAGGGCTCGCGGCCGGTGCAACGGGTGATCAGTGCGGCGACGGCGCCCGTCGCAGGCAGCGGACCTTCGGCGCTCGGGCTGGTCGCATCCGGGTTGGTGCAGATGAAACGTGCGCCATTACCGATGAGCCGGATCGCCTTGGTGATCGCAGCAAACGAATAGGTGCGCGTTTCGCCCAGCACGACATAGTCCGGCGCGGTGTCGGTCATGATAAAGCCGGCCTCGTGGATCGCCGTGGTGAGACCCGCCTCGCCCATGACGAACGCCGAGCCGCCGGGTGACTGATCCTTCAGGAAGGTGGCCGTGGCCAGCGCCGAGGTCCAGAGCTGCTCTTCGGGCACGTCCAGCCCCGAGGTGCGCAGGCGCGCGCTCAGGTCGCGTGGGGTGAAGATCGAGTTGTTGGTCAGCACGAGGAAGGGAGTCCCCTGGTCCCTCCACTGGCGAATCAGCTCGGGCGCACCCGGGAGTGCCTTGTTTTCATGGACGAGCACGCCGTCCATATCGGTGAGCCAGCAGGCAACGTTCTTGCGGTCGGACACGGCGATTCCTCGGAACAAACGGGACGTTGGGGACAAGAGTACCGCGCCGCCGTGCCGGTCGCTTGGTCGGAGCTATTCGCTGGCAAGCTTCTTGTGCATGGCGACGTATTCCTTCCGATATTTCTTCGCCAGCCCGGTCTTCTGCCGGTCGGTGAGAATCTTGCCACCAAGCTGGAAGAAGCTGCGTTCCTCCTCACGAAGGTGCTCGTGCAGCTCGTCAGAGAGCTTGCTGAGGTTGGCCGTCCACTTGCGGCCGGCGTGGCTGACCGTCTGGAGCTCCTCCACCAGGTCATCCATCTTGTGGTGATCGGCCAGGGCGTCGCGCGACGGATGCAGCCCGCGGTCGTCCATCAGCATGGGTACGTAGAGGAAGCGCTCTTCGGCGGCCTCGTGCGCGGCCAGCTCGATGCGCAACGCGGTGAACAGCTCCACGCGACGCTCGCCGGGGTCGGAGCGCATCAGCTTGCGCATCAGGGAGCGCTGGATGACGTGGCTTTCGCGCAGGGCTTCGAAAATGGTTTCGGACATGGCGTTCCCGGCTTTGTCGTGGGGCTGCCATGGTCGCCGGTGTCATGTCAGGGTTTCGTCAGTGGCCGTGTGTGGGCAAGGCGGGATCCATCGAGTGCGAGGCGACGCCGTGACCGAGGAATCGTCGGCCGAGTATTCGCAGCAAGGGCGTCTCCAGGAGGTGGTAGCTGAGGAGCCCCACGCCGAGACCGACCAGACCCATGGCAACGGCCAGCAGGGAACGATTGACTACGCCCACCCAGCCCAGACGATCGAACGCCGCGGCAACCCCGATGAAGATCACCGCGTGCCAGAGATAGATCGAGAAAGAGGCGTTACCCAGGTATTGCAAGGCAGCGGGCATGACGCGGCGCATGCCGTCTGACTCGAACGCCACCGTGCCGTAGACGATGAGGGCAGCCGGCAGCCCCCAGCAGCCCAGACGCAAGAGATAGGACAGCGCAGCCCGTCCACCATCCGCCTGGAGTGGAAGCGTCCCGAGAAGTAACCACACGACACCGATCCCGATCGCGACGGCGCGGAAACGGTGTTCGCCACGCTCGATCAGTACGCCGACGCCGATGCCCAGCAGAAACTCGAGAACAATGGGTGCGAAGACGTAATCCAGGGGGATGCGCAGGCCGAACACGGTGGCGAGAAAGGTGGCCACGCCGACGACGGCGAACCAGATCAGCCATCCCACGTGGACCCGCGTGGGGAACACCGCAAGACTCAGCGCGGTGATCGCATAGAAATAGATCTCGAACGTCAGTGTCCAGGCCGCCTGGACCCGAAAATTGGGAAGCCCGTCGATCAGGAAGAGCAGCTCGACCTGCGGCTTCTTCACGAAGGAACTCACCGGCGGCAACCAGATCATCATCACGCTTGCTGCGCCGAATACGATCCAGTACAGCGGATAGATCCTGATGACGCGCTTCATCATGAATTCGTAAAGCACCCTGCCCCGCCCGACCACCGCCGCCCGCGCCGCCGAGCGCCGGGTCACGTGGTAGATGATGAAGCCCGACACGACGAAAAAGATGTCGACGCCGGACGGTCCGACCGCCACGAACCAGGTCTTCGCCCAGTGTGTGCGCATCGGCGGCATGTCCCAGAACAGGTGGCTGGTCAGGACCATCAAGGCCGCGATGGCACGCAGGCCCTGGATGTTGCGGTAGTTCGTTCGTGCCGTTTCCATGGTGCGCGTGGCGGTCACAGCCCAAAACAGGTAGTGCCGCCCGCCGTGCAAATCGTTGCCTCGGCATGTCGGGCCTGAGTACGGCCTCGGTTTAGTACGGCCTCGGGTCCGGCTCCTGCGCCACGCTCTTCCAGATGCCGTTCAGGAGCAGATGCCGGGTGCGGGCAATGTAGGTCGTTCTCGCCGTAAGAACCCTCGACCTGGCCTGGTCGCTGAAAGAAACGACCGTTCGGGAACGGTCGCACAGGGCCGACACGACGTTGGCCGTCGGCGCCGTCGCGGACGTCGACGACAGCTGCGTCTTGCCGTCGCACAACGACGTCGGCAACCCCGAAAAGCTTCCGACGTAGACCTCCACACGATCGGCATCACTCGCTTCAACCTGACTTGCTGCCTCACTCCAGGCATGACCGCGATCGTCGAAGGCTTCGAGCTGACCATCGGGCAAGTGGAACAGGAACGGCATCCGATCCATTCGGGCCGACCAGAGCTGGTACGTATCGGAGGTTTCGACCGTCTTTGTTTCCGTCATGACGGTGCATCCCGCCGACAAGCCGGTGATGGCGATAGCAGCCAGGGCGTACCCAAGCTTCCGGTAGAGGTGTGACATCCTGCGGTTTCTCCTAGGGATATGAAAAGGGATGGCGACTCGCCGATCCGGACCTGACGATCAGCGGTCGCTCCAACCACCGCCGAGGGCCCGAATCAGGTCGACGCTGGCCTGTAGCTGCCGGGTGCGGACGCGTTCTGCCGTGCGCTCCGCCTTCAAGGCGGCCGCTTGCGCCGTGACCACTTCGAGGTAACTGACAACCCCTTCGTTGTAGCGGTTGGTCGCCAGCGACTGTGACTGTCTTGCCGCGGCCGCGGCCGCGTTCTCCTGTTCGCCTTCGCGACCCAGCGCGCGTAACAGCAACAGGTTGTCTTCCACCTGCCGGAAGGCATTCAGCACCACACTGCGGTAGTGCGCCGAAGCGGCGGCGAACTCCGCCTTTGCCTCGGCCTCACGTCCTCGACGTAGACCGCCGTCGAGGAAGTTCAGCGACACCGACGGTCCGAGGCTCCAGAACCGATTCCCCGCGGCGAGCAGATCCCCATGGCCGACATCCTGCCAACCCAGGGCGGCGCCGAGGCTCACGGTCGGATAGAACGCCGCGCGGGCCACCCCGATGCCTGCGTTGGCTGCGTACGCGCGGCGCTCGGCGGCGGCGATATCGGGCCGACGCTGTAGCAAGGTAGAGGGCACGCCCACGGGGATGGCCGGCACGGCGAGCGTTATGTCCTTTGCCGGAAGCGAGAACGTCGATGCCGATTCTCCGATCAAGACAGCCATGGCGTTCTCGGTGAGCGCCCGTTGCACGCCCAGTTCGGTAGCCTGGGCCTGCGCGTCGGCATACAACGCATTGGCCCGCGCGAGATCGAGTCCCGAGGAGACGCCGCCATCCATGCGATCCTGCGTCATCGTCCGGCCCTGGCCGAAGGCGACCAGGGAGTCGTCGAGAATCTGTCGCTCGACATCCTCGCCGCGAAGGCGAATGTAGAGATCCGCCAGCTGCGCCTGCAAGCTGAGCCGCGCGTTCGCGAGGTCGGACTCGGCCGCATCGCTACGCGCCTTTCCCTGCGCCACTTCGTTGCGAATGCGCCCCCAAAGATCGAGTTCGTAGCCAGCGCGGAACCCGATCGTGCGCGTGTCGTATTCGTCGGGCTGACCGGATCCGCGTAGAGGGCGGTTATCCGACTGACGGTCATTCGTGGGGCTCACGTCGACGCCGGCCTGGGGCGACTGTTGCGCGCCGAGCTCCTGCAGATAGGCCAGCGACGCGTCGCGACGCGCCTGCGCGACACCGATGTCCGCATTGCCGGTGTTGAGCCTGTCTTCGAGTCCGTCCAGCACCGGGTCGCCATAGACCTGCCACCAAGGCGTCCGTGCGCTCGCGTCGTCGGGCTGCGCCTGGGTCCACCCCGGCGGATACGCCGCGGTTTTGTACGTCTCGGGAAGCTTGCCTGTTGTCGGTCTCACGTAGGCCGGCTCCAGCGAGCATCCGCCGACCATCAGCAACGCGGCTACAGAGGACAGACGCAGCACCGACTCACGCATCCTTGGCACGTCGATGCCCTCCGTCCGTCGGCAACGCGAGCCGGACGTCGTCACCCTGGCTCAACGAATCGGTGGGGTGATCGATGATCCGGTCACGTGGCTGAAGGCCCCGATCGATCTCGAGCTTGTCCCCCAGGTCCATCGCAATGTGCACATCGCGAAGGATGACTTTATTGTCCTTGCCCAGGACGGCCACCTGCGGCCCGGCGGCGCGAAAAAGCAGCGTCGTCGCCGGCACCGTCACCGTATGGGCAGCGGCATGCGTGGTCAGCTGCACTTCGGCGAAATCACCCGGCAGCAGATCCTGCTGCGGGTTCTCCACCTCGAACTGGGCCAGCAGCGTGCCCGAGGTCCGGTTGATCGCCTGTGACGTGCCTATCAGCTTGCCTTCCACGGTTTCACCACCGTGGCCCAGCACCAACAGTTTTACTTTCATGCCCGGCAGAATCGACGAGGCGTAGCCCTGCGGAACCTGCGTATACAGTCGCATCCTGTGTGTATCGGCAACGGAAAAAAGAGGCTCGCCCCCGCTCGTGTTCGCGGTGATCAGGTCGCCGATGTCGGTGTTGCGCGCGGTCACCGTGCCGTCGAACGGAGCGACAATCCGCTTGAACGACTCGAGAGCGGCGAGGCGATCCACGTCGGCTCGCGCCGCCAACTGGTTGGCCGCCGCCGTCTCCGCCTCGCTGGCCTTTTCGTCGGCTTCCTGATGCGACACCGAATGGGACTCGAGCAGGTTTTTCCAGCGTTTCGCGGTGGTCTCGGCCAGGCGTACGCCCGCCTGGGCACGTGCGAGTTCGGCCTTCGCCTGCTCCAGCTGCTGATCGAGTTCCGGCGTCTCGATGGTGGCCAGCAACTGGCCCGCGACCACCTTCTGGCCGATGTCCGCGTGCCAGGCCTTCAGGTAGCCCGCGACGCGGGCATGGATAGGCGTGGCGATCCATGCATCGAGGTGACCCGGCAGGGTTAGTGCCTGCGTATCGCCCATGGCCGATGCCGAGATCACCTGCACACTCGGGGTCAACTGGGCCCGCGTCCACGTGCTGAGATCGTGCGACTCCACGGCACGCAGTGACAGGCCGGCAATGACGCCGGTCACGGCAAGCGCCAGGCCGATGGCGAGCCAGAGGCGAACGCGCGGAGGCCGCCTTGACAGGGCGACGGTGGGGTCATGCGACATGAGGCTGTTCCCCGATGAGGTTCTGTCTGGATGGAACGCCCACCGTCCGACGATGGACGATGGCGAAGATGACCGGCACGAGGAGCAAGGTGGCGAACGTGGCGAACATGAGGCCACCGATCACGGCGCGGCCGAGCGGCGAGTTCTGCTCCTGACTGAGCGCCATCGGCAACATGCCGATGATCATGGCCAGCGCCGTCATGCACACCGGGCGGAACCGCGTAAAGCCGGCCTCGAGCGCCGCCTTGACCGGGTCGCCATGCTCGGCGAGACGCTCGCGACAAAAGCTCACGACGAGAATCGCATTCGCTGTTGCCACACCCATGCACATGATCGCGCCGGTAAGTGCCGGCACCGACAGGCTGGTGTGCGTGAGGAACAAGAGCCAGACGATACCGGCCAATGCGGCAGGCAGTGCGGTGATGATGACGAACGGATCCACCCACGACTGAAAATTCACCACGATCAGCAGGTAGATCAGCAACACGGCGCCAACGAGGCCAAGCAGCAGACCGCTGAAGGCCTGATTCATCGTCCCGACCTGACCGTGCAGGCTCACCAGGGATCCCTTTGGCCGCTGCGATGCGAAGCGCGCCAGCACGGCCTGCACGTCACTGGCGACGCCACCGAGATCTCGCCCCTGGATGGATGCGTAGATGTCGAATGCCGGCATGATGTTGTAGTGCGACACCACCGCATCGCTCGGGCCGCGGGTGAAGCTGGCCACACCGCCCAGGATTTGCGTCGCACCGTCGCCGGAAGCCGTGACAGGGAGCGCCTTGAGGTCGGCCATGGAGTCCATCAGGTATTGAGGCGTCGCCGCGACAATGGCGTACGACACGCCATTTCGGGGGTTGAGCCAGAACGCTGGCGCCACCTGCGAACTGCCCGCCAGCGAGGCCACCATGCTGTTGGTGACGTCGCGCTCGGTGATTCCCAGGCTATCGGCCCGTACACGATCCACTTTCACATTGAGCTGCGGATAGCTGGAGCTCTGCTGGAGGCGCACATCGACGATGCCGTCGACCTTGCGCAGTTCCTTCATGATCTTTTCTGCGTACGCTTCATTCCCTGCCCTGTCCCGCCCCGCAATGGAGACGTCCAGCGGAGAGGGCGCGCCGAAGTTGAGAATCTGGCTGGTCATGTCCGCAGGAAGAAACGCGAACTGCGTGCCAGCGAACTGACGCGGAAGCGTCTCGCGAAGTCGCTTGATGAAACCGGCTGCCGGCCGGTGCCCGTCCTTCAGCACGATCTGGATATCGCCGTCTTGCGAGCCGATGGTGCCGCTGCTGCTGTAGACGAGGTTCACGCCGCTCATCGGCAAGCCGATGTTGTCGATGACGGTCTGCAGTTGGTCGGGTGGAATCACCTCGCGAATGGCACCCTCGATACGGTCGAATGCCGCCGCCGTTTCTTCCACGCGCGTTCCCATCGGCGCCCGCACATGCAGGGATATCGCATCCGAGTCGACGGCCGGAAAGAAATCGCGACCGAGCGTGGGAACGAGGACGAAAGACAGCAGGACAAAGCCCATGAATCCCACGACGAACCGCCGACGATGTTCCATGGCAATGGCGAGCATGCCGTAGTAGCCATCGCGAACGAGGGTGAAGCGGTGCTCGAAGCCCGCCTGGAACGCCAGCAGAACGACGACGAGCGGGTGACGACGGACAGGACGATGCTGGTCGCCCTCGTGGTGATTGATGTAACTGTCTTCCGGATGCGCGCCCGCACCGGCTTCGACGCGATGTGGCTTGAGCAGGAACATGGCAAGCGTGGTGACCAGCGTGCGCGACAGGATGAACGAGGAGACCATGGCGAAGATCACCGCGAGCGCCATCGGGCGGAACAGGAAACCGGCGATGCCGTCGAGCATGAACATCGGCACGAAGACGATGCAGATGCACAGCAGCGATACGAAGGCCGGCGTCACGATCTGTTTGGCGCCGTCCATGATCGCGGTCATCACCCCTTTACCCTGCTCCAGATGCCAGTTGATGTTCTCGATGGTCACCGTCGCGTCGTCCACGAGGATGCCTACCGCCAGGGCGAGCCCTCCCAGGGTCATGACGTTCAGCGTCTGCCCGAACAGCGACAGCAAGGTGATGGCGGAGAGGATCGATAGCGGAATGGATAGCGCAATGATGACAGTGGAGCGCCAGCTACCCAGAAACAGCAGGATCATCACCGACGTAAGCACCGCGGCGATCACACCCTCCCGCGCCACCGAGGTCACGGCGGACTTTACGAAGATGGACTGATCGCTGAGCAGACTCATCTTCAGCGAGGCCGGCTGTGTCTCCGCGATGAGGGGAAGCAACTTCTTGATGCCTGCGACCACGTCGAGTGTGGACGCATTGCCATTCTTCAACGCAGGCATGAGAACGGCACGCTTGCCGTCGACGCGGACGATATTGTTCTGCGGCGGCGCGCCGTCACGAACGTGGGCGACGTCACCGATGGTGATGGTTGCCCCGTTGACCGTCTTGATCGGCAGGTCGTTCAGCTCGTCGATGGCCGAAGGACTGTTATTCAGCTGGACGTGATATTCGAACGTGCCGATTTTCGCCGTGCCCACAGGGATGATCTGGTTTTGCGCGGCCAGTGCGTTGCCCACATCCTGGGCAGATAACCCCTTCGCGGCTAACGCCTGCGGATTGAGGTCCAGGGTCACCTGCTTCTGCTTGCCACCGTACGGCGTCGGAATGGCTACCCCGGGCACGGAGATCAGCGTCGGCCGCATGAAGTTCTGCGCAATATCGCGGATGGTCGCTTCCGACAACACCGGGCTGGACAACGCCATTTGCAGCACGGGCACGGTGGATGCGTTGTAGTTGAGGATCAGCGGCGGCGTGATGCCGGGCGGCATCTGCTTCACTACCGTCTGCGAGATGGACGTGACCTGGGCCGTCGCGGTGCGGATATCCACGCCAGGCTGGAAGAAGATCTTCACGATGCCGACGCCGGGCAACGACTGCGACTCGATGTGCTCGATATCGTTGACCGACGTGGTGAGCTGTCGCTCGTAGTAGTAGATCACCCGTCCCGACATCTGATCGGGTGGCAGGCCGTTATACGTCCAGACCACGCTGATCACCGGAATGCCGATGTTCGGAAAGATATCTGTAGGGGTCCGCAACGCGGCGAGCGGCCCGGCGATGAGGATCAGCAAGGCCAGCACGATGAAGGTGTATGGCCGCGCCAGTGCGATGCGGACTAGTGCCAGCATGGGCTGACACCGGTCACGTGGCGTGATGCGTTACGAATCATCGGCGGTATGGATGGAATCCGACCTGGCAGGAGTGCCGCGAGTCAGTTTCCTTGCCGATGCTTTTGGAAATCTTTTGTCAGCGATTCGGCGGCCTGTCGACGGTCGGCGCGGCTGCGATGGAAATATGGACGACCAGTCCTTTTCCGGACGGTGCTTCGAGCAAGGTGATCCAGCCGTCGTGGAGTTCGACGGCACGCTGGACGATGCTCAGGCCGAGGCCGAAACCTGTCCCTTCGCCTTCCGAGCCGCGGTGAAAACGCTGAAAGGCCGCCTCGCGACGTTCGGCGGGAATACCGGGCCCGTCGTCGGAAACGGTAATCAAGGCCCGACCCTTATCGCGGCCGAGCGTGATGTCGACGTGGCTGCGTTCGGGTGTGTGCCGCAGCGCATTCTCGACCAGGTTGCGGAACATCGCGGTCAGGGCTACCTCATGACCGGGCACGACCAGCTCGGCGTCGTCGTGATTCAGGCTGAGCTCGATCTCTTTGTCGGCGATCCCGGCGGCCAGTTCTTCCACCACCTCGGTAGCGAGGGTGACCAGATCGAGCGGAACGCGGTGCTGCGAGGCCGCACCCGCTTCCAGGCGCGCGATGGCGAGGATCTGTTCGATCCGGCGAGCGAGGCGCGCCAGACTACGGCGCGCGTTACGCACCGTGTATTGAATCTCCACCGGATCGTCGGTGATGAGCGCGCTTTCCATGTGGATCATGGTCGCGGCGAGCGGCGTGCGCAGTTCGTGGGCGACATCGCCGGCGAAGCGCTGCTCGCGCTCGAGGGCGTCCTCCAGTCGGGCGAGCTGCTGATTGAGGGTAACGATCAGTGGCTTGATCTCGTCTGGCGATCCCTCGACGGCAATGAGCTTGCGACTGCCAGGCTCGCGTCGCGCCAGAATGCGGGTAAGCGTGTCCACCGGCTTGAGCCCCCGCCTCACGGCCAGCCCGGCCAGGAAGGCGAGCAGCGGCAAGCCGATCACCAGGGGCAGTCCATGCTCCAGCATCAGGCCATTGGTAATGTCGGTGCGGTTGTCCGCGCGCTCGCCGATACGAATCGTGAGGTTGAAGCGATTGGTCAGCGTGAAAAGGCGCCAGCGCGCGCCGTCGTGCTCCCTGTTGCTGAAGCCACGTTCGTTCGGATCGGGCGGCGGAAGATCGGCGAGGTTGGCGGTAGCCGCGATCAGCTTGCCGTGAGGATCATAGGCCTGGAACCCGACCTCCGGCTCGTAGTTCTTGGCGTGAACCGAAACCACCACAGTGCCCCGTTGTGCCTCGGTGGCCAGCTCCAGCGTACGAGCGGGATCCTGCGTCGCGTAGTCGCCCTGACCGTAGGCGATGAGCGTACCCAGCGTCCGACCCGCCTGCGCGAGCCGGCCGTCGAGCAGGTGATTCATCTCGCTCAGCTCGCGCTGGTAACTGATCGTCCCCAGAGGGATGAGCACCACCACCTGGACAAGGATGATCAGCCAGGTGATGCGCGTGCGCAGGCTACCGGATGTCACTTGGGCTCCCTCGGCATCATGTAGCCGATGCCACGCACCGTGTGGATCACCTCGGCGCTCAGCTTGCGGCGCAACCAGTGCACCTGCACCTCGATCGCGTTGCGATCCACCACGGTATCGAAACCGTAGACCGAGTCTTCGAGAGATTCCCGCCTGACGATACGGCCGGCGCGCTCCATCAGGATGCGCAACACGGCGAATTCGCGACGGGTGAGGGAAATGCGCTCGCCACGAAAGACGACGTCGGTCGTGGCCAGATCGAGCACCAGCCCGCCCACCTCCACCCGGTTGTCGACCAGGCCCTGGGCCCGTCGGGTCAGGGAACGGATGCGTGCGGCCAACTCGCCGAGATGGAAGGGTTTGACCAGATAATCGTCGGCGCCGAGATCCAGTCCCTTGATGCGGGCCTCGGGTGCGTCGCGAGCGGTCATCACGAGGATGGGCGTCTTCACCCCTGCGCGACGGGCCTCCAGCAGCACCTCCAGGCCGTCCTTGCCCGGCAGGCCAAGATCGAGCAGCACCAGGTCCACCGCCCCGTCGGCCAGTGCCGCTGCGGCATGGCGGCCATCGGAGAGCCAGGTCACCGCGTAGGACTGCTGTTCAAGCGCGTGCTTGATCGCTTCGCCCAGTTCGGCGTCGTCTTCCAACAGGAGGAGGTGCATGGCGGGCGCGGGCTCGAGGGACGGTTGAACACACAATGATCGCCTGCGAGCCTTTTCCCAACCTTTTGCGATTGCTGTCGGCGCCCCCTCGGCGCTACGGCTGGCCCGATGACCTCGGGCCAGCCGCGTCGGCCGGAGGCGACGCCGTGTCGATCGCGCCCACGGTGACATGCCCGCTCCAGTCCTCGAACACCTCGCCCGCCTTGCTGTCCACGTACTTCACGACCACCGGTGAGGGTACGCATGAAGAGGTCATGGCGCTGACCGTGTCGGCATCCATGCTCCCGCTACCGGCGAGCTTGCTCGGATCGCGAAGGCCTTCCATGCAATACGTGCCCGATGCCGCGGCACCGACCAGGCGACGGGTCCCATCGCGATAGCGCTCTTCCGCACGCGGCGCGGCCACGGCATCGCCATAGGTTTTTTTCATGGAGGCGAGGTAGTCGTCCGCCTTGGCCAGCTCCGCCGGGCTGAGCTGGCCCTTCAGCTCATCGTACGGCGCCTGGAACCGCGCGGTGTGTCGCTCCGATGCCAGGGCGAACCACGCCAGCGCGAGCGGTCGATTCACCGGTTGCTGATCGCCGTTCAAGGCCATGACGCCGAGGACGTACTGGGCAGGCTTGCTGGCCCAGCTCGCCGCTTCCTTGAAGAACTTGTCCGCGTACCGGTGTTTGTTCTCGCCGTAGCTCTGGGTGGCGAGGCAGTAGAAGTACTCACCGGGGAGAAACTTCTCCATGCCGGAGATGCATTTCGCGTTGGCGAGTTGGTCGTTGCTTGGTGGCGGCGTGGATTCCTGGGCATCTTGTGCCCTGAGCGTCGAGGCGCCGAAGCTCAACAGAAGACTGACAAGGGCCATGCCGATGCGACCTGACGAGGCGTTCCGCTGTGATGTATGCATCGCTGTATCTCTCCGTGATTTCGCGGAGTCTAGCGACAGACAAACCTCAGGAGAACGGCGCGAAAATGCGAATTTCTCGCACTAGTTTGCGAGTTTGAAGCGGACCGCCTCATAGCACTTGATGAAGCTGACCGATGCGCTCGACCTCGTCGGCCCTTATTCCCGCCTCGCGGGCAAAATGCGACCAGCCATTCAACGCCGTGTTGACGTCATCGATAGCTTTTTTCGTACCCGGCACCGAGAAGCGCTCCGCCACCGTCATCAGATCACTGGTCTGGATGCCGTCGAACTTGCCAGCGACACTCATCAGGTGCTCTTTCAACCAGATGTTCTCCGGTGCAAACGCAAACGTCACGTCGTACGCGGGCGAAAGCTCCCACGCCCCACCCTCACGCATGAGGAAGGAAAAGTTCTTGGTGTGATCGTCGTGATTGCGCGCTGCAACGTTAAATGCCATGCGGCGAAACAGCTGATTGAGTGCTTCGTCGTCGAGGCCCAGGTCAATCGCCACCCGAAAGAGACTCTCATAGGCGTTCGCCTGACGATCATTGTGACTGGCATGCGTGAGCGCCGATAACGTCTGGACGTGAACCTTATCGTTGCCCAGTCGATCGAATCGCTTGGTGATGAAGTGTGCCCTGCCGTTCTCCTTGAGAAGCTCGCAGGGCGACATGACGATGCCTGCTTCCGTGGCCATCTTGTAGTAGCTGTACTCGATGCGGCCGTACTGCTGGGAGGGACCCAACTGCTGATCCTCGCCCATACCATCGAACTTGAGGAGCCAGTGCTCGAATCCGTCGGACAGATCGAACTGCCCGGAGATCAGCTCATCTGTTTTGCGGTTCCAGCCCAGGACGGCTTTGGGGCGAGCGCCACCTGCGGACGTACCAACGGCGATGATGCGAGAAAGGGTGTTGGCGGACTGGTCGTCATCATGGATCGTACCTGCGACCACACGCCGTGCCGCTTCGACGAGGTTCGCCATGTCGATCGGCGCGGATGACGCGCGGGCCGCAGCGCGTGCCGGGCGAAACTCCAGCGCCCCCATGCCCCGCTTTCCCATATAAGAAAGGCGATCGAGTGCGGTGATGCTGCTGCTGGCGACGCCGTGCCGCTCCATCCAGGCGTCGATGAGTCGGTTACCAAACCGGTCAGGAAGAGCATCCGCGAGCAATCCCGGCAGAAACTGAAAGGCCTCTCGGTCCAGACCCGGAAAACTGAAAACAGGCGGCTGATGCTTCAACGGCATCTTGAGGGGAGCAAGCTCGATCCGTCCGCCGTCCCATTTTCTGTCGTATTCGAAAACGAAGGCACTGCGGCCAGGATCGTGCGCTACGGCACCGACCGTCTGTCCCCAGATCCGGACTTCAACGACATCGACGTGCTTGGGCGCCGCCATTACCTGGACCCCCTGGATCGCTGATAGCGGCCACTGGTCAGCATCGCCATGGGGCTGATTTGAGCTTTTGTGCTGAGGACATCGATGATGTCGACCGCACCGAGTGCCTTCACCACGCTCAGAAACGTACCCAGCGAGGAACCTTCGCCCGCTTCGAGGGCACGGAGAGCGCGCGGGGAAACACCTGCCTTGTCGGCGAGGGTCGTCTGCTTGAGTCCCTTGCTCAGACGTATATCCCTGAGCGAGCTGCCAATCCGATCGKCGAGCTCGTCGACAGTATCAAATGATGTCTGTGACATAACGGCACCTTTCCGCCTATTGCGGGCAATATCTCCGATTACCGGCAATTATACGCCTCTTACTAAGAAATCTAATATGGGCTGATTTCCGCCCCTTAATCTTCAAATGTGCCTTAATGGGCTTTTTTCCGCCCATATGATGACCAAGGCAACCACACAGGCTGAGCTAACGAAAGACGTTTTCTGGGCCCCGTCGCGGGCAAATAGAGCGATGGCTTCGCGAGTTCGACCAACTCCGGAATGGTCTCGTCACCGCGTGCGTATCAAATGCAGATAGACATCAGCAGTCGCTTCCGGAACTCCGTGCTCGCCTGCACGTCGACGCGGCACCCGGCGGCATCCAGGGCATCGACATAGGGGGCAGGTAGGGTAGCGCGCCGAGTAGGTGACCTGGAGCGGGTGAAGGGAACACCCTGGCTCCTCTTTTAACCCCCTGAACTGCCTCAATAACCAGGCCAGACAAGGGGTTGGGCGGCGCGATACCCAGAACGGGACTATGCCGGAAGGATACCAGCAAGTTCGGCAGACCGATTCGGCTGGCAACAACCGATATGCGTAATCGGCCGAAGCCACGGTTTTTGCCTCCAGAAATCTCCCAAACAGCCGAACCCATGGACACCCACATGGAAGGCGCACATGGACCACGCTCGCTGCACGCTCGACGACAAGCCCTACACCGCGTTCGACTTCTCCAAATTACCTTCAGTAACCCTGGAGAATTATCGGCGGAACCTCGTTTGTCCAGAGTGCGAAGGGCCGGCCTTTTTCCGCAAACAATCTGCGGATGGACGGGCGCCCTGCTTTGGAGGCCGTCCTCATAAGCCCGGATGCAGCCTTGCAAGCCAGGAAGGCGGCGCATGGGGTGTGGACGGCGGGGACGGGGAAGACGAGCGGTTGAACCCAGGCGACCGCATTGTGGTCRATCTTCGCTTGGACGTCGGGAGCGCAGGGGCGCCCGGAGGCAACCCGTCCGACCGACAGCATGGGCAGGGCCGCTTCTTCGGCGGCTCAAATGGAGAGCAGCGTTCCCGAACGTATAAGCGGCTCCGGGCCATGCTGAGATCCCTCGTTGAAGGCCATGGACTCGCCACCTCGAATCAAATCATTGAGCTCACCGGTGTCATCGAGATGCCGGCGCGCGAATTTTTTGTGCAGTTCGGTGAGGTTGCCAACGTTCCCGCCGGACAATACAGAGGCTTTTGGGGGTCTCTGTCAGATGCCCGGCACGGGAAGGACGGCGCAATTTATCTCAACACCGGAGGACTGACCGAGCCAAGCATTCGCGTACCGGAAGCCGACAAACAAGTCCTTCTGGAAATGGTGGGTGCCGAGAATCTCGAAGAGCTTGCCGGCGCCTATATTCTGGTGCTCGGTAAAATCGGCGTGGCGAAAGATAACGGAAAGCGTTTCATCACTCATAAAAGTGCCCTTTACCTGGCAATGCTCGTACAAAAGCAGCGCTGACGCTTGCCTATCCCACACCCACGTCTGCAGTCTCGGAAATCCTCTGGAACTCCTTGAGGTATTCGGGCCGATGGCGGGCCAGCCAGCGAACGACCGAGGCGTTGCCGAGCCACTTGCCCAAATGCCCTTTGACGATGGTCAGGTGCAGAACATCCGGACCGTAGGAGTCCTCGACTGCCGAGGTTTGCATCTGCAGCGCGGCCAACTCGCGCTCCATCCGGCCCATGGATTCCACGGTTCCCGGACTGGCTGCAACCTTGGGCTCGAACGCCAGGAAAGGTGGTGGCGTCGCGGCCAACACGACTTGGCACGCTCCACCCCGTCCGGAAGCGGCTGTCCCACGTCAACCGTGCCGGACGCGGCTTCTGCCAATGCGAGGCCGACTGTCTGCCAGAACAGCCGGGAGGCCGTTCCGTACCCCACCGACCCAATGCCGGCAAGGACAAACACGATGCTGGCTAGGAACGCCCACCCTGCAGATGCATTCCTTGTTGCCTGGGATACGCCCGGTGCGAGCACCCAGGTCGCGACGAACCAGACAAGGGCAGCCCAATAAAGACCGAGGCACGCCTGTATTCGCAGTGTCTGCTTGTCGCTCACCTCCGACAGGGACGAGAGGTTGTCCTTCAGGGATGCAAGGCTTTCATTGTCTGGGCAGACCTCGCGGATGGTTGCTGCAAGAAGAATGACCGAGGTCCGCCGGACACCGTGGAGGGTTGCAACACTGGGAATCCGAAAGACGAGACACGCCGTAGCCATGACGGCAGCGCCCCACCCAGCCTGGGGCCAATCCGAAACACGGCCTCCGGTCACGAACGCCATTCCGACCATGGCTGACCAACAACGAAGACGCCATCCTTCAGCACGCTGAAATCATTGTCGACGCTGTCGCCCTCGGTCAGGCCATGCTGGACGGTGACATCCAGGAAGCCCGTTTCCGTGCCCGCCTTATTACAGCCAACGCAGACATTGCGGGATTGAGCGAAGTCGGCCGCGCAGTCAGCAGGGTGGTCGACCTTCCGGGTCGGGGCTCGACTGCACCGAGACCCGGCTACGGGCAAGCCATCGAGGCTCTGTCTGTTGCCATCGACCGAGCCCAAACGTTCGGGTGAATGATGCCCGTGCCACCGCTCGCTCATTCAAGGTCGGCGGCGGGCAAACGAGAACCGGTTGCGCGGTGGTGGCCCCCGCTGAGCCGGCACGGCGACCTGTGGACATGCCATCCGTGCCGTCCTGGCGGCGCACATGTCATGACTGACGCCTTTGGCACGCGGCGGACACTTGATTCGTTGTCCCGAAAATATCCCAACCAATAAAATTGCGGGCGCGCATACTGGCCCATGACACCTCCCACCGTTCTGATTCTCGACCCCCACCGCGAGCTCGCCGAGATGGCGGGCGAGGTGTTGAAGGCCAGGGGTTACACCGTCGTTGTTGCCGGCCGGTTTGAAGCGGGTATGGAGGCACTTGATTCTATGCCCTCACTGCGTGTCGCGGTGTGCCATGCCACAATGCCGTCTGCGGCCGGCAAACAGGCCGTGCCGATTCTCGACGAGCTTGCCCTCAGGACCGACATCGCCCTTGTGATGATTTCTTCCCGGTCGTTCGAAGACGTTCCGAACATTCCGGCAAGGGCTGTGCGCTTGTCAAAACCGTTTGGCGCTGGCGAGCTTCTTGATGCCATCGCGCGGGCTTACCGCACCCTCCAGTCGGCGGCCTGATATTCAACGGTCCGGTGAGCCGCAGCAAAAGGTCAACTCCTTCACGGTTGTCACGCAGGCCGTCAAATGCCTTGAATGAATTTTTGACACAATGGCCGCCAATCTAAGGATGTCCGGAATGTGGAGTCCCTGCGTGTCTGACGATTATGCTGCCCACACGACCCATATCGACGTCGACGACGCCTTTGATGTGATTGCTTGGGGCTTGGTCCTTAACGTCAGTCCCGCCACCGTTCTCGCCGCTTCGCTCGAAGTGGGACCGGACGCGCTGCGGGTGCAGGCTTATCTGGCGGGCGGGAATCGAGTCGCCACAGCGGAGTAGTTTGTGCCGGGGAAGAGACGACTCGCCGTTTCAGCCAGCACCGGCCGACAATGAGGTTGGCGCCGTCTTAGGTATCCCCTTTCCGCGACGATGAAGTTCAGGCCGGGGGGCGCCTTACCCGTCAATCCGGTTGAGCGTTTCGGCGAGGGCGGCGAGCGCGCTCCCCTGAGTGTAGGAGGCAGGCACCGGCGACTCGACCTCTTGCCGTCGAAGGAAAGTGAACACCGTGACCGCCTGGATAGGCATTTTATTTGCCCTTGGCTCCGCTAAAGTGCCGCATGAATTTTTTCGCCTCCCTTCCCCACCGGCATGTTCTCCTCGACCGGACGAGCACTGCGGCATTGGCCGGCGCCTTGTTTGCAGTCACCGCACCGGGGCCAGTGCGCGACGCTGCCCTTTCTCTTTCAACTCAGTTTGACGTCGGCCGGTATGCAACCGGCAGTGTGGATGTAAGGCGCCTGCCCGGTGACGGCGTCGAGATGCTCCTCATCACTCCCGCCGTCGGGCCTTTTGACTTCGCCAGTCGTCTGCCGGGTGTCACGGTTTTCAGTGACTGCTGGCAAGACGATAGAGGCACCTGTTTGCTGGTCCGGGTCCAACCCGGCAACGACGCGCCCGACCTCCCCTTCGGTGTGATTGAGCGGCCGTTGGCCGGAGCCCCGTTTTCGGGGGACACGTGGGCCCTGTCAGCCGCCCCTGAGGCGCTCACCCTGATGGTCATCGATGGCCTGGGTCACGGGCCATTGGCGCAAAATGCCGCAACTGCCGCTGTGGAAGCCCTCCGCGACATGGCGCCGGTGTCGCCTTCGGAAGACTTGCGCACGGTGCACGACGCCCTGAAAGGCACCGTGGGTGCGGCCGGGGCAGTTGCGCGAATCGACCCCGAGCGCAAATCCGTCGATTTTTGTGGCCTCGGCAACATCGACGCCGCCCTTGTCTTCGATGACCGCCGGTCCGGGCTTGCCTCTTATCCAGGTGTTGCAGGCCAAGGCTCGCCGACCTTCCGGACTTACCGCCACGTGGTTGCAAATAAGTGCCGTCTGGTCATGCATACGGATGGCATTCGGGCCAACTGGAGCCCTGCCAAGTATCCCGGCCTTTTCCAGCGACACCCTGCCTTGATTGCAGCGGTGTTGTTTCGGGATTGCTGGCGGCAGTCGGACGACGCGCTCATCGTCGTCATTGACGTCAGTCCAAAGACGCAGACCGTGCTGGCGGCCCTTTCTCTATAGAGTTACCGCATATGGCCTGACGTGACCCTGGTCATCGCCGGGTCCCTCTCGTCCTGATACAACTGTGGTTTGGTTGAGGGCCCGCCGACATGGAAAACCTCCAGCAAACCCGACGGCTCAATCTGCGCGGCCTTTTGTTTGAATTGGCAGCCGACGGGTTTCGGGGCCTCGATGCCCAAGCCGCGTTCCTGACCATACAGGCGGCCTCGCTCAAGGGAATGCTGGAGCACGATGTCATCAGTGGACCGTTCGCCAGGAACGTCGAATGGACCATGCAGCGGCGGGAAGGCTGGCTGGATGACGACCACCGCACCGACCCGTTCTGAAAGCAACGGCGCAACAGCGCTCTCACTTAGCCAGGAACACCCGGCGAGGTCTCATCCTTATCAAGCGCTTCCGCGCTGTGACACTCACTCATCCAGCCACGAGGCTTGAAGAGGACGTGCTCGACATGTTCTGCAAACAGAGTTTCGATGCGCGCGCCGTCGAGCATGGCTTGGAGCTTGAATGCAGTGACGGCGTTTTCAAGAAAAGCGGCCTGGCTTGCCCGGGTTATAAGGCCGTCCTCTTCCAGAAGACGGATGACGGTACGCAGGTTGGCGCGGCGTGCGGCTTGGACGGGCATGACGGGTTCTGCAGATGGATATCGGACAATGCATGCATCGGCCACACACGCATTCGCATGAGTTGGTTGCTTTCACATTTGTGACGGGCGGCCTTTCATTGCCGCACAGGCTGTCTTTCCATACACGGGCAAGCGACGTGCTCATCAATCAGAGCGCCAATTAGATTCGCCAATTCAAGCATCGGTTTGCCGTATCCCCGACGTGGCATGGTCCCAGGCTCGCCCAGCGCGTTGACAATGCGCGCGGCCAATTCGACGATCTCAAAATGGCCTTCGGCGGACGCCTTGCCGCCAATCACCCGGGCGCGAAACCTGGCTTCGTCGAAATTCCGATGGAGAGCCGCCTCATTCATCGACAGCGCCTCGAACGCGAGGTCGGCGGCAAACATGTTTTGGTCGTCTTGCAGCCACATGAAAAAATTCTAGCCTGACGTAAAGCCAACTGTGAAGCCCTCCCCGTGGCGACACCGAGATTCTGCATATTGCCTGCCTTACCAGTAGTTTTTCGGATGAAACGGTGTCACATCTGGCGCAGATTTCGCTGGGGCAAAACTTTCTATCGGAATCGAGCCATGCACACATTCGAGCCTGCGATGACCACCTTGGCGATGGTGGCCATTGATGCAAACGCGACAGGCGAGGCCATTCTTCAAGGTGATTTGGATGAGGCCCGCATCCGCATTCGTCTTCTGGCTTCCAAAGCCGGCGCGCTGGGACTCTTGGAGCTGGCAGCAGCAGCAGGGGTCCTGTGCGTAGAACTGGGACCGATGGGGGGTTCGCCAATACCCAGCTACGGTGCCGGCTTGTTGCGGGTGGCCGACGAGCTTCAGGCAATCCCGGGTTACCGTTGACCGCGTTTAGCGTGCTGCTCTTTGGGTGGCTCATCGACACGCGTCGCCTTCAGTATTACGGCACTCATATACCTGGACAGATGGGACCGCCGGTCGCCAGACCACGTTGAGCTATCCGAAACAGTGACAAGAAGCCGTACGCATCTTGGGTGCCGGTGGCGAGCCGCCAGCCAGGGTGCCTCACTGTTTCGGGCCAGGGGATTGCTCACTGGCAGAAGAATCTCGACACAACGCCCGTACCCAGCCGTCAACGGCAACGGTGAGTTCGCCCATGTCTTTGACCTTTCGCCTTGGCCCGAGGATCAGTGGTTCTTTCTGGGTCAACATGGACATCACCGCGCCAGATGCAGTGGTCATCGAGCCGGATGGCAACCTCGCAGAAGCCCTGACTGACATCCTCGCATCATGGGGATTTCATGCGACGGCGTTTGCCACCCATGGCGCAGCCCTCGACCACGCGGCCGGGCTCAACTTCATCGACCTGCTGGCAGCCTGTGTTCCTGCCTCCGACGACGACAGGGCCGGGGCCTATCTCGCCGACGCCCGCAGCCGCCAGGGCGGCCTGCTGTCGACCGTGCTCATGCTGTCGGACCACAGTGCAGCGGACGGCCACCAGCCGCCCCATGCGGTGGAAGTGCTCAAGCCGTTTATCCCAACCGAACTTCGTACGGCCATCAAAAACGCGGGTGTCATCCTGCCTGCGTCATTCCTAGACCGATAGCAGCAAGGCGACGCGACGCCCGCTGCAACAAGGTGCCATTGAGTAGCTTGTTTTTCGTTCCTAAGCCGCAGACTGCCAGGCGTCAGGGAGCTCTGGATGCATCCGGACCATGGCCGGCCATCGCATGCAAAAGGGCCAAAAGCTCCCGCCCCTCGTAGGGCTTGGGCAGAAACACCCCACGTTCGGGCATTTGCTCGCTGGTGACGTGCATGTGACTCGATGTCACCACAATCTCGATGGGCGGCCAGCGTCCACGCACCAGTTCGGCGAGGCGAATGCCATCCATGTCGCCAGGCATGTCAATGTCGGTAAAGACGATGCGGATGTCGAGGCGTGTTTCGAGAACGTGCACAGCCTCGGCAGCATCCGCCACAGAGACAACGTCAAAGCCGCCGTCTTCGATGAGTTCGATGGCCATCAGCCGGATAAGGGGTTCGTCTTCGACGACGAGGACCACGGGTTTGAACGGAGTTGCCTGACCCATTACATCGACGCCTGTCGCAAATGCGAAACCGGAGCCGAGAGCTCCAGCAAAAATCCGTGGGGGAGATACTCCGTCTGGACGCGGCCCGACCCGAGGCCCATGGCGATGAGCCGTGAACCGAAGCCTTTGCGCACAGGCGGGCTGACCGGCGGGCCGTCGAGCTCGCGCCATGCAAGGTGAAAGTGCGTGTCGTCTTCCCGCCAGGACAACTCCACGCGGCCGGTTGCAGTCGACAGGGCGCCATACTTGAGGGCGTTGGTGGCCAGCTCGTGGAGCAGCAACGACATCGAAAGCGTCGCCTTCGGACCGAATTGCACGGGTGGGCCGTGAAAACCGACCCGCTCACCGATGCACAGGCGTTCCATCGCAGCACGGGAAATGGCTTCGACGGGAGCGTCCGTCCAGTTTTTCTCAAACAGGATGTCGTGGGCTGAGCTCAGGGCCGTGATGCGCTTTTCAAGCGCCTCGACCGGTTCGCGCTCGGTCACTGTCCGCAGGGTTTGCTGGGCAAGCGCCTGGACCATCATCAGGGTGTTTTTGAGCCGGTGGCTCATTTCCTGGTTGAGCACATCCTGGAGCTCTTCGGCCGACTTCCGGTCGGTGACGTCACTGAAAAATCCAATGAGGCGGTCGTTGCCGAGTGGGGTCATGCGCGTCTCAAACCAGCGGCCGCCCTGCAGCGCCGAGGGCCCCACATGCACCCGGCCGGCATGCCTGTCGACAACCTCGGTAAACACCTGAAGCATCACCGGGAGAGCGTCTGGGGCGACGGCACTGAGCAGCGCGCCATTGGTCTGCGCGATATCCAGTCCGGTCAGCCGGCCGAACGACGGGTTGACTTCGTCGAAGCGAAAGTCGACGCCACGCCCGCTTTCGTCCCGTATGACTTCACCCACATAAAAGCCTTCCTGCATCTCCCGGAACAAGGTGCGGAATTTCCGTTCCGATGCGCCGACCCGAATCTCTTTGTCGACAATGACCGCGACTGACTCGAGCAATTTCCGGTCGTGGTCGGTCCACAAGCGCGGTTGGGTGTCGATGGCGGCAAGCGCCCCGATGAGCTCGCCACCCGGCAGGTGAATGGGCACGCCGAGGTAGGCGATGACGCCGAGGTCTTCAATGGCCAGGTTGTGCCTGACCAGTGGTTCGGCATTGGCGTCGGAGACCGACAGGACCTCCCCCCGCTCGACCACATGTTGGCAAAACGAGTGGGTGATGGGGGTTTCCCCGAGTGACGCCCATGGCTCAGGCAGGCCACAGTGACCCGCGAACACCTGCCGGTGTTCGTCGACGATGGAGACAATGGCCACGGGCGCGCCGAGCATCATCCGGACCAGTTCAGTCAGGTGACCAAACTGGGCATCACCCGGCTGGTCCAGGATGCCACTGCGCCGCAGGGCCGCGACCCGGATGGGGTCCAGGCGGCGGGAGTTTGGGGAATACATGATGGGCACTGTCGCAAGACCCGTGGAAAGGCCGCGTCAACGCAAAGGTCTGCGGGCGTCTGGCGACCGCATGAACTTCCGGGCGCTCAGCCCGAGGCACCGCCCGGTGTGGATCTTGTGGCAAAGCGCAAGACCAGCCACCCGGCAAGACCGGCCAGGACCGAGCCGGCGAGAATGCCGAGCTTGACCTCGTCCTGGAGTTCGGGATGGGCGGGGAACGCCAGCATGCCAATGAACAGACTCATCGTGAATCCGATGCCGCACAGCAGTGCGGTGCCAAGCAGCTGGGTCGTTGATGCGCGGCCCGGCATGGCTGCCCACCGCAGCCGGATGGCAAGCCAGGATGTCCCGAAGACCCCGATGAGTTTTCCGAGGGCGAGCCCGAGGCCCACGCCGACAGTCGTTGCGGCCAGCCACTGGTCGACCCCGACTCCGGAAAACGAGATGCCAGCGTTGGCGAATCCGAACAACGGCAGGACCATCAGAGGAACCAGCCGGTGCAGGGCATGTTCGAGCCGCAACAGGGGCGAATGCGTGCAGTCCCCGTCCGAGGGCAAGCGCCCTTGGGCATCACGAAGGGGCACGCACAGGGCCGTGGCGACCCCGGCAAGGGTCGCATGCACACCGGAGGTATGGACCAAAATCCAAAGCGCGCATCCGGCGAGCAGGTACGGCCACAGATGACGCACACCGAGGCGGTTCATGACTGCCATTCCGACAACCACCACCACTGAGAGGCCGAGGTAGAGCATCTGGATGTCCGGCGTATAAAACAGGGCGATGATGACGACGGCGCCGAGGTCATCGATGATGGCAAGCGCGGCCAGAAACGCCTTGAGGGATGCCGGAACCCGGCTCCCCAACAACGCCGCGACACCGAGCGCAAAGGCGATGTCGGTGGCCGATGGAATCGCCCATCCACGGAGGGATTCCGTGTCGCCCCGGTTAACCAAGAGGTACAGGAGCGCGGGCACGACCATGCCGCCCAGCGCTGCAATGCCGGGCAAGATACGCAATCGGCTGGAAGCAAGCTCGCCATCAATGAACTCGCGCTTGATTTCCAGTCCCACGAGCAGGAAAAACACAGCCATCAGGCCGTCGTTGACCCAATGCAGCACGCTCAGTGGCCCGATGGTGGCGTGCAATGCTGCAAAGTAAGCCGGCGCCACCGGCGAGTTGGCGACAACAATGGCCAGGGCTGCCGCGCCCATGAGCACGAGACCGCCCGTCGCCGACCCGGACATGAAATCGCCAAGGCGTTGCAGGGGACGCCAAATAAGGGTCTTTATCAACGGTTGCTCCAGTGGAGGCAAGAAGCCATGGTCCCATCCCGGTGGCAGGAATGAAACCGCAGGGAGCCGGCTGGGAGCAGTGCTCGGCACGGGTCAATGGCCACTTTCTTGCGCCTGTTTAGCAGTACAGTCGTCTGAGGCGACCTTAGAGATTCCGGCGTCCGGGCGGCAAGGCACCCGGCGGCGTGGACACAAATCTTCGGTCCGGTCATGGTCCATCGTGTTTCGGGGGAAACGCGCGATGCAACGTCCGATTGTGTACGTCCATGGTTTCATCGGTCACATGAACAATCCGGAGCTGCGAAAAGGCCTGGACCTGTCCCGGGTGTTGGCGCCGGACATGCTGGGGTACGGCCGACATGCCGATGCACCCAGTTCCCGCGTGACCGTTTCCGGGCAGGTAACCCATCTTCGGGAGGCCATTGAGCGGGTCTTCGGCTTCGAGCC
The DNA here is from genome assembly GCF_056406135.1 of Luteibacter sp. P1_D3. Taxonomy (NCBI): domain Bacteria; kingdom Pseudomonadati; phylum Pseudomonadota; class Gammaproteobacteria; order Lysobacterales; family Rhodanobacteraceae; genus Luteibacter; species Luteibacter sp. P1_D3. The sequence goes on from NZ_JBFUAT010000002.1 coordinate 259,350, forward strand.
CGTGGTGTTGGTCGGTCATTCGGCAGGCGCTGCCCTCTGTGTACGGTATGCGCAGGCCTATCCGGGAGGCGTTGCTGCCCTGGTCAGCGCGGAAGGCAACCTCATGCCGAGCGATGCATTTTTGTCGTCTCGCCTGGCACCAATGACGCTCGACAACGTGACCCTCTGGCTAAAGCGTGTCAGGGAAAACCCTGGCGCGTTTCTGGCCCAGGACCATGTGGAACCGACGCAAGCCAATGTGCGACAGGCCCATGAGTGGTTGCATCACCAGAGCGCGCCCGTCATTCAGGCGATGGCGCGGTCGCTGCTGGTGGAAACGGTTCATCCGGATTACGCAAAGGCGGTCTTCGCCGTGATGGAAGCCGTCCCGACTTACCTCATCAGCGGCGCACGCTCCGTGCAGGCCCTGGTCGCACCGACGACCGTGACCTCAAGGGCAGCGGGACAGCGCATCATCGCAGGAACCGGTCACATGATGATTCTGGAGGCGCCAATGGCTTTTGCAGCAGCGGTCCTGGAGATTGAGTCAAAATTCCGGAATTCACCGCTTCCAGCTGGCGTTTGACGCTCTATCAGAACCGCCATGCCGGCCGCCCTCAGTCGTCGAGCACATCTTCCGCCTTTCGGTCGAGCCAGCCATCCGGGCGATGCATGGCCCACTCGATTTCTCGCGCAAGCGCGTCCGGGATGGGGTCGCAGTCCAGCAATGCGTCAAGCTCGCGACCGCTGATATTCGCCACGATGCCCGCCTGGACACTCGACGATTGAACACCGGCGGCGTCGAGCGACTGGACAAGATGGCGAAGGTTGGCCCTGCGCCGGGTTTGCGAGGCAAGGTCAGACGCGTCCGGTGGAACACTTCGCTGGGTCATCGCCTGATGATGCGCCCTCGTGGGCGATAAGTGATGACGCCGCAGTCGCTTCCGGTGCACGCCGCGCTCATCAACCCCCGAGACCGCGCGCGGCCTGCCCGGTGCAAGGTGGCGGAACGCCTCCACGAACGCGGTAAACGCCGCCGACGCATGGCGCGATGTGGGTAATGCAGGTGATAGCCGGGAAACGGTGCGCACCGACGGGTTGGGTCTTGGTAGGTTGCCCGCCAACCGGGTCGCACCGGAGGTCGCGTTCAGGGCCCCCCAGACTCACTCAAGGGTGCGCGTCGCCAGCCCGGCAATTCTCGGGTCCGATGCATGGGCGATGGCATGCATCAATTCTGCCCGGTCAAAGGGCTCGCGCAGCAAGACTGCCCGGCGAGGCAATGGTCCTATTTCTTGGCGCCCTCGGGCGGACAAGACAACCAGGGCGGCGGCCGGGTGCGACACGCGCACGAGCCTGAGAAGAGTTCCGGGTTTGGGCTGGTTTGGCATGTCGGCATGGACCACAACAGCCACAACACCTTCCCCGAGGGCCGACAACAGCGCCTTGGCATCCCTGAACGTTGCCGCCGGATGCACAGTGAAGCCCTGCCCGGTCAAGGTCATGTCGAGTGCTTCGACGACCATGGGGGCGTGGTGGACGACGAGGACATGGCGGACGGGGAGCATCGGGCAAGTGTACGCCGGATTTGTTAAATGACAGCGGGTGTCATCCGGCTTTGGCCGTCTGTTTGACGTCAGGCTTTTTCGGACGTTGAAGGGTCGCCTGGTGCGGTCGCGACCATGAGACGTTTTGCCACGTCTTCTCTGATTCAGAAGTCCGCTTTTGTAGGTTTCTTAGTTGGTCGACGACCTTGCCAAACCTGCGATAGTGGAGACCAACCTTTACAGCGGCAAACGAAATATCGGCTAGCCCCCCATGTAGGTAAGACAGGCTCAGCTCCCAGCCCAAGTCCCCACTCTCATCCAGATACGCCATTCCCGACGGCATGCTACCTCTCCAAGAAAAAGCGGCCCAAGGCCGCGTCCGACACCCTCCAGCCGTCTTCCTGACCCGGGCTGGTCCGGCCAAGGGGCATGCAGGGCGGCGACCGCTGGCGTGGAGCTTTGAGTGAAGCCTTTGCGCATCCGCCTTTCCCGTACCAGTAGGAACCTAGAGCGGAATGGCGCTTGCTTTACCGACCGGGCGTCCCGGCGTGTCATACAAGGTACACACCATTCCCTGCAGCACCCGACCGCTCTTCCCGTCGATGTCGTCCGCCAGTTTGCGAAGGATTCGCGCTAGTTCCGAGCCGGACACGGCAGGCTGGCCCGTGTGAGGGTTGTCTCCAACAAAGGAATCGCTGGCAGCATCGATGGTGAGCGCGAGGCGGAGTTGGCCAAACTCCAAAAGGTCGGGCACCCGCTCTTCGAGGTCAGCGCGAAGGTCTTCCAGGAGCTGTTTGTTTTCGTCTTCAAAGATGTGAAGCGTCGCCATGCTGACGCCGGCTTCGTCCCGCAACGCGGAGGGACCGTTGAGCACACGGTCAATGGCATCAATCGCGGGTGCGAGGAGAAACTGGAATTCGAGGTTAACGGTGTCGCGAAACCAATCCTCATCAACAAAGTGACCTTCGAGCCCTGAGTGAGGCATCACCTCGGTTGCTCTTTGCGTACGGAAGTCCCGAAGCAGCGCGCCATACGTGACCACCTCCTGGCCCGTCGTGCGGTCGATGGTCTCCATGGTGGACGCGCGATAAAAAGCGGCCATCATTTCCCCGCGCGGGTCGCTGATTGTTTCGAGCCTGCTGAGAATGTCGAACGGTTCGACCACATCAAAAACATCTTCCGGAACTGCCATTCACTTCCCCTGTTTATGACGCGTACCGGGCGCCCGGTCTTGTAACGCCCGTCCTGGCCTGATTTGAGCACGCACGCACAGCGATTTCTGTCAGGGTTTTCCTACACGTTATTGGCCCGCTCAATCATGGCTCGCATACGCGACGGGAGCTGGGTCCAGAGGTCCTCCGACCAGCCCCATGTGTCCGACACAGGTGCCAGCAGCCGTACCACTCTGCCATGCCGATACTTTGCGGCCCGCCACAGTGCTTCGCTGTCTCGTTCGAGCGGATTGCTCACTGGCAAGAGCAATTCAACACACCGCCAGTGTCCCCGGTGGGCGGCGTGCAACAGTGCTGTCGAGTGGTCAGCGGCAGGGTCGACATCCGAATGTTTGATGAGGCGAACAACAGCGATGGCATCTCCGTCCCACGCTGCGTCCTCCAGCAACCGCTGTAGCTTCTTGTCCATATGAAAGGGCCTCCTTGCCCGTCCGTCGTCCATGTTTGAATTCAAAGCCGGCGGGATGGCCGGGCAGTCGTTGTGCTGCTGGCTTTCGGCATCTTCCGGTCGAACATCCTCCTGCGCTCTGACTGCACAAGCTGTCTGACTGCGGCGGTGTAACGAACCGCAGATTGACGGTCGAAGTCCGCGACCTTCAGCGCACGGCGTGCCCAGCCATTGCCGTCAGACCGCTTTATGCACCTGCGAATGACTGCCAGCGTCGGTGCATCAGACCATGGCCATCCCGGGGTTTGCAGGCGGTCCCTGCGGTCCATCGAGGCGGTGGCAGCCGTCCACGGCCAGCACTCAACGTCTACTTCGTCGAACTGGGCAGCGCGGGCAACCGCGCGGTAATCGAGCCACGCATTGAACGGTTCGAAGTGGTCGGCTTCATTCCGGAGGTAGAAGCGGACGAGGCGCAGGGCCTGCTGGTGCTGGAGATGCAGGGAGAGCTGGTGGGCTTTCCATGATGCCCAGAGCTCAGATGTCGACGTGAAGTGCTTCTGGTCGCCTATCCAATAGGGTTTTCCCGTCTCCGACTGGGTCAGGCACCAGACGGTGTGGACGCGGCCGTCGGGGTCAAATTGCTGGGAGGACTGGAGGGTTAGGTGGACTTGGGCGAAATGGCGGGCGAGGGATGGGGCGGATGGCACGTTCAATGGAAAATCCTTATTCCGATTTGGATAGAGTTTAGCCAATTGGCATTTTGATTAGCCTTTTGGTTGGATTAGTCAAATCAGTGAGTTAGGTTGGAGAAGTAGCATGTATACGTTAGACTGCGAATACTCCCCTACTCCTTTTCTAGACGCGATTTTCGAGATTTTTTCTCAGTTGCGGCACTGGAGTGGACCTTTCTGAATTGACTCCCCCAATCTGACAACAGTGCCGGTTTTGTCAAGCCCGGTATTGGCGATTATTTGACCAAAAAGGCCAATTCGCCTCGAATTATTTTGCCGAATTTGCATATATTTGTGAACGGCGCTCCTTGGGCTTGGGTCAAATCCGAAAAACCTTGATCGCCAAAATGGCGTCAAACAAGGCCCAGAGCCAAATATTTCGTTAAACGTATGTTATTTTGATCGGGCTGGAAAATGCTTGACAGACCTCTTTTTTTCTATAAACCAGCGGCCAATTCAACAAGGTTCCGCTGCCATGCATCCCCCCTCCATTACCTCCGTTCTTAATGCGGCAAAAAGTGCCCCGCGCTGGGAACTCGAATATCACGGCTTTCGCCTGACGGCGTCTGAAACGGACACTGCCGGCACGCTGGCCTGTCTTCTGGACCACTTGCTGCCGGTACTCGACCATGTGGCAAGGCATGCTGCGGTGGTGGGCAATGGCGTGCCCCGGTCCGGAGTGTCCACTCCGACCGCCCCATCCCCTGCCACGGCCATCCCGCCCGTGGTGATGGTCCCGGCCACGGTCGAGGTAAAGGCGCCGTTGTCCGCCCCGGAGCCTGCCGCCCCACCCGTGGCCGCCCTTGTACCTCCGGAAGACAGATCCGCCCCCGCCGGCGCCACGGCAGAACCTGATGCGGACGAGCTGCCCTACGACCTCCAGGGGCTCTCCGACATCCACATGCTGCAATACAGCCGGGGTGGCAAAGAGGACTCGACCTCACAGGCTATGGGTTTCGAGATGGGGGCGGGCGTGTTTGGCTGGAGTTGCGGTCATGGCCTTCCTTGGTCTGGTCTACCCGCCCTGTCCTGGGGTGGGCAATGTGTCGCACATGTGCGCGACCTGTCGCAGACATCAAAGCAGAGAATCGCGGCCTGTCAAGCGTTTGGACGTCCAAATGAATTGCAGGGACCAGCGGGGAGTGGTCTGCCTCTGGCCCAAAGAAAAAGGGCGCCGGCAATGCCAGGCGCCCTGCTTTTCAGCTGTTCTGCTTTTGGAGCCGGCCGGGTCTGCACAGCGGACGGGTCTGCCGGGCTTTGCTTTAGTGTCGTGTTGGCGAAGCCAACACTAAGACGCGCTCTAGGCAACAGGTCGAGGTTTGGTCTGCTCAGGCTCTGGCGTCATCGAAAAGGGCATCAGGGATGCTGTTCCACGCCAAACCCGCTTCCTAACGCCGTCGAAAATGAGTTGGTAAGACATGGACAGTCGCTTGAAACGCACAAAGTGTCCGTCAGGTTGGTTTCCGGAAAATGCAAGGTACCGCCCCATAATGCCGAGCAGACTGTCGGCGTATGCGAGGAGGTCGGCCTCTTTTTTGGATTGCACAATGACAGAAGGGCTGGAAGGGGGTCGCCGCTTGCCAAAATAGAATTGGTGTAGAAACACCTTCTCGACCATATCCCGCATTTCATCCTGAGTAATCCGGGGATTGTTCTCGACGTACACGGTTGCCTTTGACCATCTTGAGCGGGCGGACCAGGAAGCGGGAACCGACGACGCCAAGGAGGTCGGCAGGCACACGGAAGCGGACATAGAGTCCGGCGGGGCGATGCAGGAAGAGGGGCTTTGGCACGAGGGCGATACCTCAAACGATACCTATTCGAAGGCCGTTCCCGGGTATCGCTTATTGCCCGAACCCGTTGTGCCCCAAGGGCTACAGCAGGTTGTGGAGCGGGTGAAGGGAATCGAACCCTCGTCAGTAGCTTGGGAAGCTACAGCTCTACCATTGARCTACACCCGCGTCGGCAGGGGATGGTAATACGTCGACGCCATCAGGGGAAAGGTAGCGCCCGGCTGAACGCTCCAGGGAGCCGCCCCGCCCAGCCCCGGTGGCGGGCGCATAATCGTGCCAGGGAATTCTTACGAGGACCGGGCCATGCATCGAATGCTCTCGCTTTCCGTCGTCACCGGGCTCGCGCTTGCCGCAGCCGGAGCGGCCTCGGCCCAGTCCCGTACGGTGTCCACGGCCGACATGCCCAAGCCTGGCGTCAGCTACATCTCGGGCCCGTCCACGCCGGAGCGCCGGGAAACCGTGAGCACGGGAAGCCTGCCCCAACCCGCTCGCCTCTACGTCAACGGCCAGGTCTCCACCGGCAGCTACGAAGGCCAGGGCGGGAGCTACGGCAACGGCGGCTATGGCGACCAGACAGCCAACTACGGCGGCTACTACTCAGGCGGCTACGGCAACTACCCGAATAACGGCAACTACCCGAACAACGGTGGCAACAACGGCTACGGCCGCGGTCACGACCACGATCACGGGGGTTACCCCGGCAACGGTAGCTACCCCGGCAATGGCAACAACCACGGTGGCAACGGCTACCAGCCCCCCGGAAACTCGGTCAGCGTCGGCCAGAAGCCCAATCCACCCAACGGCTCACCCCGCGTCGTAGCGGCTCCGCCACCCCGCCAGGATCGCGACTCGCACCACAACGGCGACAACCGCTGGAACCCGTACCCCCAGCCGATTCCCGTCAACACCGGCGCGAACGCCAATCGCGGCTCGCAGCCGGGTACCGGCATGGGCACGGGCAACCAGCCAGGCACCGGGGTTCCGCTACGCGGCGGCAATGGCGGCGGCAACGGCTACGGGCGCGGCCGCTGAGGCCAGCTCGCTCAGGCACGTAGTTCGCGGCGGCCACGGCCGCCCGTTACAATCGGCGGATGCATATCACCCTCAATGGCGATGCGCGTGACTGCGCGCCAGGCACATCGGTGTCGTCCCTGCTCGATGCCGCCGGCTATGCCGGCAAGCGCGTAGCGGTCGAGATAAACCTCGAGATCGTGCCGCGCAGCGCGCACGCGAACCACCTGCTTGCCGATGGCGACCGGGTCGAGATCGTCCATGCCATTGGCGGCGGCTGAGCCGCGCCCACCGACGGAAGACTCCGCATGAATCACTACTCCCCCGCCGACGACGATCTGCTCACCGTCGCCGGACGCACGTTCCACTCGCGCCTGCTCACCGGCACGGGCAAGTACAAGGATTTCGACGAGACCCGTCGGGCGACGGACGCCGCCGGCGCGCAGATCGTCACCCTGGCCATTCGCCGGGTGAACATCGGCCAGGACGCGAGCCAGCCGAACCTGCTCGACGCGCTGCCGCCGGACCGCTTCACCCTGCTGCCGAACACGGCYGGCTGCTACACCGCCGACGATGCCGTGCGCACCTGCCGCCTCGCCCGCGAACTGCTCGACGGCCATAACCTGGTCAAGCTCGAAGTGCTCGGCGACGAGCGCACGCTCTATCCCGACGTGGTGCAGACGCTGGTCGCCGCCGAGAAACTCGTCGCCGACGGCTTCGACGTCATGGTCTACACCTCGGACGACCCGATCCTCGCCCGTCGCCTGGAAGCCATCGGCTGCGCCGCGATCATGCCGCTGGCCGCGCCGATCGGTTCGGGCCTCGGCATCCAGAATCGCTACAACCTGCTCGAGATCATCGAGAACGCGAAGGTGCCGGTGATCGTCGATGCCGGCGTCGGTACGGCTTCGGATGCCGCCATCGCCATGGAGCTCGGCTGCGACGGCGTGCTTATGAATACCGCCATCGCTGGCGCGAAAAACCCGGTGCTGATGGCGCATGCGATGAAACTCGCCGTGGAAGCCGGTCGCGCCGCGTTCCGCGCGGGCCGCATTCCACGCAAGCGCTTCGCGTCGGCATCGAGCCCCGTCGACGGACTGGTCGGCTGAGATGACGAACGACGACGACACCACGGGCGACGCGCCCTACCTCCGCCGCATCCGCAGCTTCGTGCTGCGCGAAGGCCGGATGACCTCGGCGCAGCAGCGCGCTTTCGACGACCATTGGTCCCGCTTCGGCTTGGATTACCACGGCAGCGAACGTGACCTGGGTGCCATTTTCCAGCGCGAGGCGCCGCGCGTGCTCGAGATCGGCTTCGGCAACGGCGAAGCGCTGGCCTGGGCCAGTGAGCACGATCTCGCGCGCGACTACATCGGCGTGGAAGTCCACAGTCCCGGCGTCGGCCGCCTGATGAACGCGCTGGCGGCACGCGAGGCCACCAACGTGCGGCTTTACAAGCACGATGCCGTCGAAGTGCTCGAACACGACATCCCCGCCGGCAGCCTGTCCGAAGTGCGCATCTGGTTTCCGGACCCGTGGCACAAGAAGCGCCACAACAAGCGCCGACTGGTCCAGCCCGCGTTTATCGATCTGCTCGCCTCGCGCATGGCCCCAGGCGGTTTGCTTCACCTGGCCACGGACTGGGAGGCCTATGCCGAACACATGCGCGAGACCATGGAAGCCGCACCGGGCTGGCACAACCGCGTCGGCCCCGGCGTGAGTGCCGATCGTCCCGCATGGCGCATCGAAACCCACTTCGAGCGCCGCGGCACCCGGCTGGGCCATGGCGTCTGGGATTACCTGTACGAATGGCAGGGCACGACGACGGCACCTTGACCGTCCGCCCGGCATAAAGGGGGCTTCGTGCTTACGGAGTCCCCCCGATGTCTATCTCCAGCGTGGCCGATCTGATTGCCGAGACCCTCGAAGAAGCCGGTGTCCGCCGCATCTACGGTCTGGTCGGCGACAGCCTCAACGCCATCACCGACTCCCTGCGCGAGCGCAAGCGCATCGAGTGGATCCATGTACGCAATGAAGAAGCCGCGGCGTTCGCCGCCGGCGGCGAATCCCAGCTCACCGGCGAACWGGCCGTTTGCGCGGGCAGCTGCGGTCCCGGCAACCTGCACCWGATCAACGGCCTGTTCGACTGCCACCGTTCGCGTACGCCGGTGTTGGCGATCGCCGCACACATTCCCAGTGGCGAGATCGGCAGCGGCTATTTCCAGGAAACGCATCCGACCGAGCTGTTCCGCGAATGCAGCGTGTACTGCGAGATGGTGTCCGACCCGGCGCAGATGCCGCATGTCCTTGATTCGGCCATTCGCGCCGCCGTCGGCCAGCGCGGTGTCGCCGTGGTGGTGATTCCCGGCGACGTGGCGATGCGCAAGGCACTCGTGAAGGCGGTGACGCCCGCGGCCGGCCTGCTGCCACCGAAGCCCAAGGTCATCCCCGCCGAGCGTGAACTGGACGCCCTGGCTGCCCTGCTCAACGCGGGCAAGCGCATCACCCTGCTCTGTGGCCGCGGCACGGCCGGCGCTCATGACGACCTCATCGCCCTCGCCGATGCGCTGAAATCGCCGATCGTGCATGCGCTTGGCGGCAAGGAATACGTCGAGTACGACAATCCCTTCGATGTGGGCATGACTGGCCTCATCGGCTTCAGTTCCGGCTATTACGCCATGGAAGACTGCGACACGCTGCTGATGCTTGGCACCGACTTCCCTTACCGGCAGTTCTATCCGGAGGAGGCAAAGGTTGCCCAGGTGGACCTGCGCCCGGGCAATATCGGCCGGCGCTGCCGGGTCGACCTCGGCGTGGTCGGCGACGTGGGCGAGACGATCCGTGCCCTGCTCCCGCGACTCGAACCCAAGCGCGTGCGCGGCCATCTGGATCGCTGCCTCTCTCACTACACACGGGCCCGCGAGGACCTCGACGAACTGGCGGCGATCGAACCGGGGCACGACCTGATCCATCCGCAGCAACTCACCCGACTGGTCAGCGAGCTCGCGGAAGAGGATGCGATCTTCACCGTGGACGTCGGTACGCCCACGGTCTGGGCTGCGCGCTACCTGCGCATGAACGGCAAGCGTCGACTGCTCGGCTCCTTCGTGCACGGCTCGATGGCCAACGCCATGCCACAGGCGATCGGCGCCCAGGCCTCGCATCCGGGCCGCCAGGTGATCTCGCTCTCCGGCGATGGCGGCTTCACCATGCTGATGGGCGACTTCATCACGCTCGCCCAGCAAGGGCTGCCGGTGAAGGTGATCGTGCTCAATAACGGCACCCTGGGCTTCGTCGAGCTGGAGATGAAGGCGGCCGGACTGCTCGAAACCGGCGTCGAACTGAAGAACCCCGACTTCGCGGCGATGGCTAACGCCATGGGCATCCACGGCCGTCGGGTGACCCGCGCCAGTGACCTGTCCTCGGCGGTCGCGGAGGTGCTTTCGCACGAGGGGCCGGCCCTGCTCGACGTGGTCAGCAACCGCCTGGAGCTGTCGATGCCACCGAAGATCAGCGGGGAGCAAGTGAGGGGCTTCAGCCTCTACGCGCTGAAAGCGGTCATGAGCGGCCGGGGCGATTCGATCCTCGATCTCGCCCTGAGCAACCTGAGCCGATGACGGGACGTCGCTGATCACAGAAAAGCGGGCTGCGATGCGGCCCGCTTCAGCCGGGAGCCACCCCCAACGCGTATACTCCTGCGGCATCAATCGCCGCCTGGCAAGACCATGCCACCGCACGTCCCAATCGACCGGAACCGGATAGCCGGCTAGTGGCTCTTACCCTCACTCCCGAAATGATGCTCGTGCTGGGCCTGGTGGGCTTCACCATGCTCATGCTCGTTCTGGAGTGGATCCGGGCCGACATGGTGGCCCTGCTTGTCGTGGTCGCGATCGGCCTCACCGGCCTGATTCCCGGCGACCAGGTGTTCAACGGCTTTGCCGGTAACGCCGTCATCGCCATCATCGCCATCATGATCATGGGCGCCGGCCTCGACCGCGCCGGCGTGCTCAACCTCACCGCTGCCTTCGTCATGCGCATGGCCCGCGGCGTCGAATCGCGGCTGGGCGTGGTGGTCAACAGCGTGACCAGCCTCTTCAGTGCGGTGATCCCCAGCCAGGCACTGGCGGCGCTGATGATTCCCGTGACCAGCCGCCTGTCCGCCCGTACGGGCGTGCCGATGTCGCGCCTGCTGCTGCCCATGGCGTTCTGCATCCTCACCGCCACCAACACCACGCTGATCGCCAACTCGCCACTGATCGTTCTCAACGACCTGATCGCCAGTGCGAACAGCAACCTGCCGCCCGGCGCGCACACCATTCCCAAGTTCGGCCTGTTCAGCGTGACGCCGGTGGGTCTCGTGCTGGCGGTCGTCGGCGTACTGTTCTTCTACCTGTTCACCCGCAAGCTGCTGCCCGAGCGCGAAGACGATCGACTCAAGGTGACGCCCGGCCGCACGGAAAGTTACTTCGCCGACACCTATGGCATCGCCGGCGAAACCGCCGAACTTACGGTCACCGCGGAGAGCCCGCTGGTCGGCATGAGCATCGGTGAAGTGGAGCAACTGCACGGCGCTCCGCTGATCCTGGCGATCAAGAATGGTAACGAGAGCCGCGTGGCGCCGCCGTCCGACCAGATGATCTGGGTAGGCACGGTGCTCGGCGTGCTGGCCCCACGCGATGCCATCAATGCCTTCGCCAACAACCAGTTGTGCCGCGTTTCCATGCGCATGCGCCAACTCGGCGAGCAGTTCAACACCACGCGCGCCGGTATTTCCGAGGCGGTCGTGCCGCCCAGCTCGCGCTTCATCAAGCAGACCGTGGGCGAACTGCGGCTGCGCAAGCGCTTCGGTATCTCGGTGCTCGCCGTGAACCGTGGCGACGAAGTCTTCCGCGAAGACGTCCGCGCGGTCAGCCTGCGCGCCGGCGATACCCTGGTCCTGCACAGCAAATGGCGCGATCTGCTGCTGGCCGAGGAAGATCGCGACTTCGTCGTCGTGACCGATATCCCCAAGGAAGAGGCGCGCCCCGGCAAGATCTGGCAGGCCGTGGGCTTCTTCGTGCTGGCGAAGTGCCTGGCGCTGTTCACCCATCTGGATTTGTCCGTCGCCATGATGACCGGCGCAGTCGGCATGCTGCTGACCGGCGTGCTGAACATGGACGAGGCCTATAAGGCCATCAACTGGAAGACGATCTTCGTCACCGCGTGCCTGATTCCCCTCGGCTGGTCGATGGATTCCACCGGCACCGCCTCGTGGATCGCCCAGGAAGTACTGGCCGTGCTCGGCCACGCACCGCAGTGGACGCTGCAGCTGTCCATCGCCGTGCTCACCCTGATGTTCTCGCAAGTGATGTCCAACGTGGGCGCCACGGTGATGATGGTGCCGATCGCGATCAGTGTCGCCGTCAGTACGGGCGGCAATCCGTCGGCCTATGCGCTGATCGTAGCCGTGTCCTCATCGAACACGTTCCTGCTCCCCTCGGGCCACCCGGCACTCATGATGGTCGCCGGTCCCGGTGGGTATCGCGCGAAGGATTTCCTGCGTGTCGGCCTGCCCCTGACGATCATCGTGCTGACCCTGACCCTGGTGACGATCAACCTGATGTACCGCTAAGTTTGAGACATATCTCAAGCTAGCCGTACTTCACCGTCGAGCACCGTGACAGGCACACCTCTGAGCCGGTCGCCGCGGCAGGGTCCCGCCGTGCAGTCACCGCTGTCTGCCGTAAAAGTGGCCCCGTGCACAGCGCAGATAATCGTCCCACTGCGGACCAGAAAGCGGCCAGGCGCGTAATCGAGCCGCCGACCGGCATGCGGACAGACATTGAAATAGGCGCGCGCTTCGTCGCCGTGCCGGTAGACCAGAAGTGACTCCACCTCATGGTTGACGAGAGCTTCGACTTCGATGGCGTTACCGTCGGGGATGTCGGCCAGAAGGCAGAGAGGAGGGGTGTCGGCGTTAGGAGTCATGGCACTTGTCTATGAGGATGGGTTGCCCCAAGGTAAAGGGGTACCACGCATGTCATTGTGCCATACGGATTTTTAACCAATGCGCTTCGTCTTCCCGCCCGTTCGTCGCTCGCGGAATCCACTCGCCCGCGCCCTGTCCATCGTGGCCGGACTGGCCGTGCTTGGCGTCCTGCTGGTGTTCGGTGTGGTCGTCATTGGCGTCTTGCTGGCCGGGGGCCTCGTCTTCCTGGCCGTGCGCCAGTGGAAGCTCGCTCGCGGTGGCGCTTCTGCCGCGCCCCGCCCGTCGGCGGCGTCGACCGCGCACGCGCAGGAGCCCAAGGTCCTCGAGGGCGAGTTCGTCGTGATCCGCCAGCACGACCCGGTGCACCACTAAGTTCCTGTCCGCGCAAGAAGCGGATGGTGACGGGGCACGCCCCCGCCTACGCTGGTCTCCAACGATTGGAGGCCACGATGAAAACCCAGGTCCAGCCCATGCGCCCCGCCACCGACGACGCCCTTGAACGTGTCCGCGTCGCGCTCGATCGCGACGACAGCGCCAGCGATCTCGCCACGCTCGCCGCCGTGGCGGGACTCAGCCCGACCCACCTGCAACGCGCCTTCCGTCGCCGCTATGGCGTCAGCCCGGCGGAGTACGCCCGTGCGCGGCGCTTCGGGCAACTGCGCGAGGCCTTGCGAGGCGGCGCTCCCGTGACGGACGCGGTCTACGAGGCAGGTTTTGGCTCGGGCAGTCGCGTGTACGAGGAAAGCGACCGTCAGCTGGGCATGACACCCGCCAGCTATCGGGCCGGCGGTGCCGGCGCCTCGATCCGCTACACCACCACCGGCACACCGCTCGGACGCCTGCTGGTCGCCACCACGGCAAAGGGCATCTGCTCGGTGACCCTGGGCGACGACGATGCGGCCCTGGAAACGCGACTTGCCGACGAGTTCCCGCTCGCCGCCCGCGAACGCGTGGACGAAGGCCGCGACGAATGGCTCGATGCCGCTATCGCGCGCGTCACCCGGGACCTCGGTTGGGACGAGGGCGATACGCCGGCGATGCCGCCGATCGATGTCGCCGCCACCGCGTTCCAGTGGCGTGTCTGGGATGCGTTGACGCGTATCCCACGCGGCGAAACCCTCAGCTATGGCGAGCTCGCCGCGAAGCTCGGCGTGCCCAAGGCGGCACGGGCGATCGGCCGCGCCTGTGGCAGCAACAAGCTCGCCCTGCTCGTGCCCTGCCATCGCATCATCCGCGAAGATGGCAGCCTGGGCGGCTGGCGATGGGGCGTGGACATCAAGCAGCAGTTGCTGGCGACCGAACGCGCCATGAGCGCCGCTCAAGGCTGACCTTCGAACGTTTCGCTACCGCCGCCCGCGCGGCGACGATATCGTTCCGGATTCAGCCTGGATCCCCCATGTCCGACGCCGCCTGTACCGTGAAAGATGCCCCGGTCGCCACCAGCCCGCGCTGGTTGGTGCCCTTGTCCCTGTTATCGATGTACCTGATCTGGGGCTCGACCTACCTCGGCATCCGCTACGCCCTGGTGAGCTACCCGCCTTTCATGCTCGCGGCGATCCGATTCGCCATTGCCGGCGTGCTCCTGTTCGCCGTGTTGCGCCTGCGCGGGGTGACCTTGCCGACCGCCCGTCAGTGGAAGAACGCGGCCATCGTCGGCACCCTGCTACTGGCCGGGGGCAACGGATTGGTCTGCTTCGCCGAGCAATCGGTGAGTTCGGGTATCGCCGCGGTCGCGGTGGCGAGCATGCCGCTGTTCGCGGCGGTGTTCGGTGGCCTCTATCGTGAATGGCCCACCCGTGGCGAGACCGTCGGCCTCCTGCTGGGCTTCGTCGGCGTCGTCGTGCTCAACCTGGGCGCCGGGCTGTCCGGATCGCCGCTCGGTGCGATCGCGCTGATTTGCGCCGCGATGGCATGGGCATTCGGTTCGGTCTGGTCCAAGCGCCAGGACATGCCGTCAGGTCCGATGAACACGGCGGCACAGATGCTTTGCGCAAGCGTGTCGCTGACCATCATCGCCCTGCTCCATGGCGAGCGATTCCCCGCGCATCCGCAGGTCGGCGCCACCGTCGCCCTGGCCTATCTCATCGTGTTCGGCTCCATCGTCGCCTTCAGCGCTTACCTCTACGTGCTCAAGACCGTGCGTCCGGCGCTGGCCACGAGCTATGCCTATGTGAACCCGCCGGTCGCCGTGCTGTTCGGCGTGGCCGTGGCCGGCGAACACGTGGGGCCGTTCGATCTCGCCGGCATGGCCATCATCCTGGTGGGCGTCGGCACTATCACACTGATGCGTACGCGCAAGGCCTGACGACCGTATTTTGTGAAGTCGGTCGCATCTACACCCTTTGCAGATCACTTTTCAGAATTATTCGATGTTGGTCGGTCATAGCGACACCTAGGCTCGGGCTCTCACTCGCAGGAGCGCCCATGTCTGGCCTTACCCCGAAGTCGTCGCAGTGCTCGCGGTGCGTCTACCTGAGCTGTGCCCGCGGCGGCACACTGTTTGGTATCGCCATCCTTGCCGTGGCCTCCTGCCAGAGCTTTCGCGCAGGTCCGACGACGGGCGCCGCCTCGCCCGTCGCGGATTACCTGGAGTACGACGCCTGCCTGGACCGTGGCGGACGCTGGTTGATGCATGCTCATGCGTGCATCGAGCAGGGCGAGCCAGGCGTTCGCGAACCGCGCGACGCGCTGTAATGCGCCGCGCGGGAATCCGGCTCAAAGCTCCCGCAACGCCGTGGTCACGGGGACGCGCGCGGCACGAAGCGCCGGAAACAGCCCGCCGATGAAGCCGATGGCGAGCGCCCACTTGATGCCGGTCCACAACAGCGCGCCACTGACATGGAAGCGGAACACCACCTGGCTGAAGTTGGCGCCGAGTGTGGAGGTCGAATAACCATTGAAGACGAGCCAGACCACGCCCGCCCCGATGAGTCCGCCAAGCAGGGCCAGCATCATCGTTTCGAGCATGACCGAGACCACCACCGGAACCCCGCGGAAGCCGATCGCACGCAGCGTGGCGATTTCACGGGCGCGTGCCTGGATGGCGGCGAACATCGTATTGAGCGCGCCGAAGATCGCGCCGATGGCCATGATGACGCCCACCGTGATGCCCACCGCACGCAGCACCTTGGTCAGGCCTTCGGATTGCTTGCTGAAGTACTCCTGGGTGGTGCTGACATCCACCTTCAGCCGCGGATCGGCGACGAGGCTGGCCTTGAGCGTGTCGAAGGCCTTCGGCGAATCCAGCAGCACGGTGACCGACTGCACGCTACTGCCGCGGCGATAGGCCGATGCCACGCTCTGCGTATCGGCCCACAGTTCGGACTCGAGCGCATCGTGCGACTCGAAGACACCAACCACGGTCCAGCTCTGCCCGGCAAGGCGGAGGGTCTTGCCCACGTCGATACCCTCGAACTGCGCCTTTGCACCCTTGCCGACGATGATTTCGCCTAGCCCGGGTCGGAACGTGCGCCCTTCGACGATCTTTACCTGGTCCCTCAGTTTCCAGACGTCGTCGCTCACGCCACGAATGGGTACGTTGGAGTCGCTGTTCGGATCGCCCCGGCGTGGCAGGTTGGCAACCACCACCAACTCACCGGACGCGATCGGCTTGCCTTGCGCATCCTTCTTCACGCCTGGCGCCTGCATCACGATATTGGCGCTGTCGCGGTCGAGGATCGAATTGAGTTCGGCCTGCGATCCGCCGCGTAGCACGATCGCAGTGCGATCGTTACCCGTCGATCGCAGCGTTTCCGCAAAGCCGTCGCTCATGGCCAGCATGGCCACCAGCACGCCGACCACACCGGCGATGCCGACCACGACGACCGAGGACGAGCCCAGCCGTTGGGTGATTGTCGCCAGCCCCACGCGGGTTACCTGCCAGGTCTGTCGTCCGCGGCGGGTCAGGGCCATCCAAAGCGCGAGCACCACAGCGAGCGCCACGACACCTTGCCAGGGCAAGGCGATCCAGAGGGCGAGGAAGGCCGCGACGATGAGCAGCATCAGTAGGCCGAAACCGAGTTTCTTCAAGGCAGTCATGGAGTATTCCTCAGCGCCCGGCGAGCGCGTCGACGATGTTGAGACGCATGGCGCGGATGGCGGGGAGTGCGCCGACGAGCGCACCGATCACGACCATCAGCACGAGTCCGAGGATCCAGGTGGAGGTACCGATTGGCGGGAGGTTGAGTGCGCCACCGCTTAGCTTGGTGACTATGGGCACGACAACGCCAGCCGCTGCCAGCCCCAACACGCCTCCCAAGACCAGCAACAGCACGCCTTCGGCCAGCACCATGCCCAGCACGCTCTGGCTGGAAAAACCGATGGTCTTCAGCACGGCCAGTTCGTTCGTGCGCTCGCGCACCGCCTGCGCCATGGTGTTGCCGGTAAGCAGGATGAGAGTGAAAAACACCGCACCCATGATCGCCGAGACGATGAGGCCGATGTCGCCGAGCTGCTTGGCAAACGAGGCATTGAAGGCCTGCTCGGTCTGCGTCTTGGTCTCGTGATCGGAATTGGCGGACAGCGCGTCGATCGCCTTGGCCACGCTGTCGGCCTTGTCGGCGGAGGTGAGTTTCACCACATACCAGCCCACGGTGGTGCCGATGCTGTGGAACGCGTTGGCGTCTTCAAAATACTTGTGATGAAAAAAGAACTGCTGGTCCGTGCCGTTGGCCGCGCCCTTGGCCGGCGTATAGATGCCGACGATGTCGAAGGGCCAGGTCTTGTCGCCGTTACGCTGGGGAAAGATCGTCGACTGCAGCGGGATCTTGTCGCCCACCTTCCAGCCGAAGCGCTTGGCCAGCGCATCGCCGACGATCGCACCGGTTCGCGTGTTGTCGTACGCTTTCCGCTGGTCCGCCGGCAATTCCATCTCGTGGTAGATGTCGAGGTAATTGTCGCTGACGGCAAAACTGAGAACGAAGTTCTTCGGATCCTGGTAGATACCGCCGAACCAGTTCGCGTAGCCCACCGACTTCACACCGGGGATGGCTTCCATGCGCGTCTGCAGGCTGGCCGGCAGCGACTGGATGATCGAATAACGCGAGGTGGTGATCAGGCGATCCACGCCGATCACGCTGTCGCCCGAATCGAAGGCCGCGCGTGTGGCGTCGAGCATGCCGAAGAGCWGGAAGGCGGCAAGGATCGACACCAGGGTCAGGAAGGTACGGGACTTGCGCCGGAACAGCGCCGCCCAGATGAGATGCATGTATTTCATGCGGAGGTCCTCCCTCAGGCCACGG
This sequence comes from Luteibacter sp. P1_D3, assembly GCF_056406135.1. Classification (NCBI taxonomy): domain Bacteria; kingdom Pseudomonadati; phylum Pseudomonadota; class Gammaproteobacteria; order Lysobacterales; family Rhodanobacteraceae; genus Luteibacter; species Luteibacter sp. P1_D3. The sequence goes on from NZ_JBFUAT010000002.1 coordinate 277,236, forward strand.
CTTGTTCGACGAGGGTGCCCTTGTCGAGGTGTAGCGTGTGGTTGGCGTACTCGGCGGCCTTGGGATCGTGGGTGACCATCACGATGGTCTTGCCATGCTCGCGATTGAGTTCACGCAGGAGACCGAGGATCTCCTCGGCGGATTGCCGATCGAGATCGCCGGTCGGTTCATCGCAGACGAGCAAGGTCGGATCGGACACGATGGCTCGTGCGATCGCGACACGCTGCTGCTGGCCGCCGGAGAGTTCCGAGGGTTTGTGTGTGGCGCGGTCGGACAGACCCACCAGTTGCAACGCGATCGACGCGTTCTGCTTGCGCTGCGCCGCCGAGAGCTTGGTCAGCAACAGCGGCAGTTCCACGTTGCGCTGGCCGGTCAGCATGGGCATGAGGTTGTAGAACTGGAAGACGAAGCCGACATGCGCGGCACGCCATTTGGCCAGCGCGCCGGAGCCGAGTCGATCGATGCGCTCACCGGCCACCGTGATGCTGCCGCCCGTGGGCGTATCCAGTCCGCCGATCAGGTTCAACAGCGTGGTCTTGCCCGAACCCGAAGGTCCCATCAGGGCGAGGAAGTCGCCTTCCTCGATCTTCAGGTTCACGCCGTGCAGCACTTCCACTTTCTGTCGGCCGCGTTCGTAAACCTTGGAGAGATCCTGGATGTCGATCAGGGTAGCCATCGTTCTGTCTCCGTACGCGTCAGGGTGTGGTTTTGGCGATGCTGACGGCGGTGCCGTCGGCGAGGGATGCGGGGGGTGCGACGACGACCGTGTCGCCCGGCGTCACGCCGTCGCTGACCAGGCGCATGTCCGCGCTGCCCGTTGTCGCGGCGGTCACGACACGGCGCCGTGCCGTGTCGTCGGTGACGACGAAGATGACGTCGTGACCGTCGCGTTGCACGATGGCCGCGGCGGGAACGAACACGCCCTTGGGAAGCGTCGATGTCGCGGTGGCGCGGCGTTCCAGGAAAGACACTCGCACACCCATGTCGGGCACGATGCGTGCGTCCTTGTTCTCGAGCGCGACGCGCACCTTCACCGTGGCCTTGCCCCGATCGGCGGCCGGCACGATGGCGATCACATGGGCCGGGATCGTCCAGTCCGGGTACGCGTCGAGCACCGCCTCGGCTGGCATGTCGGGCTGTACGCGGCCGATATAGGCCTCGTTGACGTCGACATCGATCTCCAGGGAGTCCATGTCGACGATCGTGCCGACGCCGGTGCGCGTGAATCCACCGCCAGCGGAGAGCGGCGAGACGATCTCGCCGACCTGTGCCGCCTTGTCCGTGATCACGCCGTCGAAGGGCGCACGAATGACGGTGTAGTCGAGATTGACCTGCCCGACCTGCACCTGCGCGTCGGCGGAATCCGCCTGACGTCGCGCCGTGTTGAGTTGCGCGCGAAAGGTATTGGCCTGGGTGCGGGCCTGCTCCGACACCTGCTTCGATACCAACCCCCGTCCGACCAGCGACTCGGCGCGATCGGCGTCGCGCAGGTTCTGGTCGAGCTGGGCCTGGGTCTGGGCGACGGTGGCGCGGGCCGCCGCGGCACTGGCACGGGCGGCGTCGAGACCGGCGCGCAGGGCATTGTCCTCGAGGCGGGCGAGCACCTGCCCCTTCTTTACCCGGTCGCCCTCCTCGATCAGCACCTCGGTCAGTGTGCCGGTGATCTGGGCGGAGACCGTGGCCTGGCGACGCGCCGTCACGTAACCGGTGGCCTGGAGCACCGCCCCTGCCTCCGCATGGGCGGACGGCACCACCGCCGTGGCGGTCGTCACCTCGACCGGCCGATGGGCGACCAGGGCCCAGGCACCGGCGCCCACGGCGAGCAGCACCACGATGACGCCCCCAACGATAAGCGCGAGGCGGAGGCCCTTGCCGCCGCCCCCGCCCCCATGGGCTTCCTTGTGCGATTTATCGATCTTCAGCTGCCGCAGCAGCTCAGCGTTCGAATTCATGCTTCCCTCTGCCCCTGAGATCCCACTGGATAGCAAGATCATGCGACCCGGGCCGACGCTGCACCACTTCCGCCCATCAGTCATCTGCCGTGACAGGTGTCACCTGCTAACCTGATGCGATGAATACGATCATCCCCGCGCCGGCCCAGCCGAGCATTCCCGTCGTCGGCCAGACCGCGCGTTTCCCGGTCCGCCGCATTTTCTGCATTGGCCGCAACTACGCCGACCACGCCCGCGAAATGGGTGCCTCGGTGGACAAGGCGAACCCGATGTTCTTCACCAAGCCCGCCGATGCCATCGTCACCGATGGCGCCGACGTACCCTACCCCTCGGCCACCAGCGATCTTCACCACGAAGTCGAGATGGTGGTTGCCTTGGGCGCTGGCGGCTCGGACCTGTCCGTCGCAGAGGCGGGCAAGCTGGTCTGGGGCTACGGCGTGGGCCTGGACCTGACGCGCCGTGACCTGCAAGCGCAGGCCAAGGCCAAGGGCGCACCGTGGGACGTCGCCAAGGGCTTCGACCATTCGGCGCCCATCTCGGCCCTGGTCCCGGCATCGGAAGTCATCCCGACCGCCGCCACGCGCATCTCGCTGGAAATCAACGGCGAGCTGCGCCAGGAGGCCACCCTGGGTGACATGGTCCTGGACGTGCCTGAAATCCTCAGCGCCTTGTCGAAGCTGTTCGAGCTCAAGGCGGGCGACATCGTCTACACCGGCACGCCGGCCGGTGTTTCCGCCCTGATGCGTGGCGACACATTCCGTGCGACCCTCGATGGCGTGGCCACGCTCGAAGGGCGCGTGAGCTGACTTCGCAAACTGCCGACATCCAGCCCGCTAGTTTCCTACGTTCCACGTTCAGCCAATAAGGAGAAACCACCGATGAGTTTCGTCGCGGAATTCAAGAAATTCGCTCTACGCGGTAACGTCGTCGACCTGGCCGTCGGTGTCGTTATTGGTGCCGCCTTCGGCAAGATCGTCACCTCGTTGGTCGAGAACATCATCATGCCGCCCATCGGCTGGTTGATCGGCGGCATCGACTTCTCCGATTACAAGTGGGTGCTCAAACCGGCCGATGCGGTCGCGAAGAAAGCCGAAGTGGCGATCCAGTACGGCGTCTTCATCAACGTGCTGATCCAATTCCTCATCGTCGCCATCGCGATCTTCATCGTGGTCAAGGCGATCAACCGCCTCACCCGCCGCGAAGAAGAAGCCCCGGCCGCACCGGCCGCGGATGTCGTTCTCCTCACCGAGATCCGCGACCTGCTCCGCTCGCAGCAGCGCCCCTAGAAAAACGGTAAGAGCCGATTCATCGGCGATGAAGCCATGTAGGAGCCGATTCATCGGCGAAAAGCCAACAGAGCGATGAAGCCGGCGCCGTAATCGCTGACGAAAGCCGCGAGGGGCAAGGCCCTTGGGGCCGCCGGCGCAGCTCTTCGAGGCGGGCGGTAGCCGGTCCCTCGCTCCGTCAGCTGGTCGGGGCCGCCCTCAGCTCATGCGGCCCCAAGGGCCTTGCCCCTCGCGCCACCGAACGCTGAGGTGGTTTCCGGTCGAGCTCACCGCCCACAAGCTCGAAGCGCTTCTGGTGTAGGAGCCGATTCATCGGCGAACCCTCAGCGTTGGTGTCACGAATGAAGCTCTATCTCGCATCGTGCGGGCTGTTGAACCGCTCGCCCGAACAGCACAAGGCCTCACTCGAAAGCGCGAGAGCCTGAGGGTTCGCCGCTGAAGCGGCTCCTGCATTTGCGCAGCCTCTCCCCTGTCAAATGATGACTGGCGAAGCGCGCGTTGCGCTTTTGCATCAAGCAACCTCACCGTCTGGTGTCGCGGTCGAGTTGGCCCTTGGGGCCGCATGAGCTGAGGGCCGCTCAGTTCCCGTGCGAGCGAAAGCGCAGCTACGGCCCGCCTCGAAGAGCTGCGCCGGCGGTCCCAAGGGTCGACCCGATCGCGACTCCCCAGCAGCACGAGCGTGAGGCGGCAAAGCCGCAGAAACATGAGCTCGCGTCGCGAGCTATCCGCATAAAAAAAGAGGCCGCCGATGGGGTATCGGCGGCCTATCTGGGGAGACTCGTTATGCCCGGGAGTTGAGCCGTCACCGGCTCGAGCACTTATTATTGGTATTCGGGTTTAAGCAGGCGCGCTATCAGAAGTCGTAGTTGATGCCGAAACGCACATAACGCGGCTGACTGAAGTAGGTGACCTTGTTGTAGTTGGTATTGAGCGCCGCAGTGCTGCCATAAAGCACGTACGTCGCCGTGGGCACGGATTCACCCAGCGCGTTATAGACCATTACATTGAAGCCAAGTTTCTGGTTTGCCCACATCGGACGGTATTCCGCCGAAAGCGAGACGATGTGCTGCCAGGGCTGGYGACCGGCCGCACCCGGCGGTGAGGCTTCACCACCGCAGTAGTGGTAGTAGCTGCCGTAACCGACCGGATTGCTTTCATCCGCACCGTAATAGCCCAGGCAGGTCTTCGGCGTACCGGAAAGGATCGCCACGTTGGCCGAGAGCATCCACTCCTTCGCCGCCTGCCAGGAACCGTAGATCTTCAGTTGGTGCTTGCGATCGTTGGAGAGCAGGCCGTTGGAGTTCTCCATGAGCTTGCCGAAGTCCCAGTCCACCGTCGCCGAGACGTCGGTCTGGCCGATATCGGAACGCACCTGTCCCTCGGTATCGCCGTAGCTACGCGAGAAGACGTAATCCACCTTGGCCTGCCACGTGCCATCGAACGGATGCTCGAGGAACGTTTCCAGACCGTAGTAACTGCGCTTGGCCTTCGGCATGCCGAAATCGTCGGCAGACACGCTGACGCTGTTGTAACCGCCCGCGCCGTCCGGAATACGGTAGGTATTGCTACGACCCGGGTTCGAAAGGTAGCAGCCGTTGAGCGAGCTGGCGTCCACGTCATAACCGAGCGACTGGGCCTTGGCGGTGATCGTGTCGGTATCGCAGATATCGTCGAGGATGTTGCGCAGTTTGCGGACCTGCGCCTTCATGCCCCACACGTAGTCCGGGTTGATCTGCTGGGTGAAGCCAAGCAGGTATTCGTCCTGGTACTCGGACTGAATGTTGCTGGCCGCCACCGTCTTCGCATCCGGCGACTGGCCGTATTCGTTGTTCGCCGACACCGCGCCGCCCGTCGCCGAAGCGAGCTGGGTCAGGCCGGTCGGATTACCGTTACCGTCGATACCGGTGTAGGTGTAGTACTGGTTCGTGTACAGCGAGCCGGCGGCCGCACGCAGGGCGACGGAGGCGGGCATGGCCAGGTAGTAGCGGCCCGCATTGCCATAGACCTTGAGCGTCGAATCGCCGTTCACATCCCAGCTGAAGCCCAGGCGAGGTGCCCACTGCGGCTTCGTCATGCGAAGGAAAGCATCGCCGTTCGGGTTGTAGTTGGTGAACTGGTCGTTACGCAGGCCGATCTTCACCAGCCAGCGATCGTCCACCTGCCAGCTATCTTCGATGTACTGCGCCCGCTGCTTCACCCGCACCGACGCTGCCGTGCTGTAGAGATACTTCGATACGTAGTAACCCTCTTCACCACCGGCGCCGGTATTCGGTGCGGCGACAAACGGGCTGTCGCTGATAGCGGTCGCCGGGTCACCGTAGCCGTATAGCCAGGCATTACCGGTTTCGCCGTCATCGATATCGTGCGAATTGAGGTTGTCGATACCACCGGTGATCGTGTGATCGCCGATCTTCCACGACAGGTCCAGGCGCAGGTTGTTCGTTGTGGCACGGTGACTCGGATCATTGGCGGTCAGCACCGTCTGCGAATTGACGATGGAGTTGCCGCCGGTGATGGCGGGGTTCTCGAACTCCGAACCATTGATGTACGTGAGAGACGGATCGTATCCCGGCGTCGTGCTGTAGTACGTCATCTTCTGCTTGCCGTAGAGGGCGGTAAGCGTCAGATCGTCCGTGATGTAGCTGGTGAACTTGGCGACGTAGACGTCGGCACTTTGCTTGGTCGACGTGTCGTAGCTGTTCAACGACCCGGTCGTGTTGGTCGCGTAGTCGTAGTTGTAGAGGTTGCCCTTGTACGAATCCTTTTGCGAGGCGCCCGTCAATTCGAGGATGTTGTTGTCGGTGATGTTCCAGTCGATCTTCGAGTACCACTTCGGATCGTGATACTCGTAGTTCGTGTTGTACGACGACGTGACCGAACCCACGCTGTTACCGACGTTCTTCGACTCTTCGACGGCGGCGAAGAAGAACAGTTTGTCCTTGATCAGGGGGCCGCCGACATACGCGCTCTCGGTGGTCGTCCAGGACTTGTTGTCCGAATAGCGACGGTAGATGTCCCCTGCGTTCGCTCCGGTGACGTAGTACGAACTGGGACTCACGCCTTCGAGCGACCCCGGCGTCCACTGCACCTGCGCACCGAAGTGCCATTCGTTGGTGCCGCGCTTGCCGCTCTGGCTGATCACACCGCCGTCGGATCGACCGTAGGCGGCACCGTAGCCGCCGCTGAGGATTTCCTGCTGGTCGATCGCACCATACGGAAGGCTGATGCCGCCGAATCCGCTCAACGGATCAGTCGTATTGAAGCCATTGAGATAATAAGCGTTCTCGGTGACCGAGGAGCCACTGAACGACACCAGCGATCCACCGGTGGTGCCGCTCTTGAAGCCGCTATAGCCCGGAACGACACCGGGTGCGAGCAAGGCGATCGCTTCGGCGCTGCGCGACAGCGGCAGTTTCGCCAGCTGCTCGGACGTAATGACGGTGCGTGCGTCGACGCTGGTTACATCGATCGCCGGCAAGGCGTTGGCGGAGACCGTCACCGAGCCCAGCGCGGTCGCACCGGCTGCGGCGGCCGCAAACGAGACCTCCGTTCCCGAGCCGACGCGGAGTGTGACGTCACCACGTGAGTCGACAGCTTTGCCGCCTTGCATGAGTGCCACGGTATACGTGCCCAGCGGCAGCGAACCGATGCTGTAGCGCCCCTCCGCGTCGACAGCCACCTCGCGTGTCAGGCCCGACGTGCTCTTGGCCTGCACTGTTTCACCTGCGGCCGCCGGTGCTTGTCCGAAAATACTGCCCGTCGTCGACTGGGCGATGGCCCCCGCGCTACCCAAGGCCACGCTCAGCGCGAGGCTGATCCGGCTAAGGCGCACCCATTTGAATTGATTCATCAGCACTGTGAAGCACTCCCCGAAAGATGGATTGGCGTCGCCGCCGGGCGGGCGCCCGGCAGGCGCTGTTCCCCACGTGGCCCGGCGACGCGCTTGAAACGTCGTGAGTCGTGGCGATCGCCACAACCTCAATTTAGTGTTAAGTCGACGTTCGCATGCGGCGGAAAATGCCGTGCAACTTGACGATTTGTCGGACGTATAGACGTCCGGAGGAACTTATTGCTGCTGCCTTCCTTCAAGGCTGGACTGGCGAAATTCGCGCGGCGACGTACTGAAAGCGTCGCGAAAGCAACGACTGAAGTGCGTCATGTCACCGAAGCCCCATGACTGCGCCACCTGCGCGATGCTGCGGTGACGCAGGGCGGGATCCGCAAGTTCACGACGGCACCGCGCGAGCCGCTCGGCACGCACCCAGCGCATCAGGGTCATCGATTCGTCGGCAAACAGCTCGAAGAGGTAGCTAGGGGATAACCCGACCCCGGCACCGATCATTTCGACACATAACGCAGGATCGGCCAGGCGGTCCCGCACGAAGCGCCGCACCTGCTGCTTGTACTGTTGGCGAAGTTGCGAAGGCGAGGTCTCTACCGCCGCCATGGATTCGAAGGCCGCCGCAAGCATGTGCGGTATCGCGTCGGCCACGCGATCGGCCACGGCCTCCGTGAGTTCGGAGGCGTGCGCAAAAAGCTCGTGGAAAAGCACGCGCAGATAGCCTACGGCGCTCAGGTGCCCGTGAAGACCGATCGCCGACAACTGATCGAGCCTCGGCATGGCCTCGCGAAGCGCTGTAAGGGGCAGGTAAAGCGTCTGCACCGTGGCAACTCCGATCTGCAGGCGGAAGGGCCGGGAGAGGTCGATCAGGCAGAAGTCGCCCGTGGCTATATCGCCCCGCCGCCCGTGCTGCTCGACGCTGGCGCCACCGTCCACGTGATGGCACAGGAGCGCGGCGCCCCGGTGGATGCGCGCCAGGGAGTCGCCCGTCATGACGTGTGGGCTGTGCCGGAAGGTGGCCAGGCGCAGGTGTTCGCCGGCGTAGCCATCGAGCATCGTGCTCATGCCCTGCCGCCGGGAAAAGTCCTGCCAGAACTGCAGCGCGGCAGGACTGTATGCCGGCGTACCGGAGCGTGTCGGTAAGTCGTGGTACGAGGTAGACAATGCGTGCGACTCCCGGATCAGGGACTGGAACGACGAGGCGGCGGGCCGCCATCGGGGCGCGGAGGCGGTTCCGGCGGTGTATCGAAGCCCTTGTCGGCCATGCACAGATCCATCAGGTCGGCATCGACGCCATCGTCCGGGTCATCCGCCTTGCCGTCGATATCGATCCAGCAATCGTCGAGCGCCGCCTCGATCTGGGGATCCTGCGGTGGCCGGGCGTGCGGCGGCTCCTGGGCCGATGCGACCGCGACGAGGAGCGCGCCAAAAACGAACAACAGGGAAGGCAGCGTGGGAAAGGGCTTCATGCGTTGGGCATCCATGGGACCGAGCGGGAGAGCCCACGCTAATGGGCGCCCGTCACCGCCGGTTGTCCGCGTGTGTCCGCTTTGTGTCGGCTTCTTTGCCGAGCCGGCAAACGCGCCGTAGACTGATCTGGTATCAAGCTATGCATGGCCATGGATCTTCAGTCGCTCATCCTCGTCGTCGACGACGACCCCGAACTGCGCAGCCTGATCACGGAATTCCTCGGTGGTCACGGGTATCGCGTGCAGTCGGCCGAGAATGCCCTGCAGATGAACCTGGCGATCGAGCGCGAGCGCCCCGACCTTGTCGTGCTCGACGTGATGATGCCGGGGGAGGATGGCTTGAGCGCGGCCAGGCGCCTGGCGGCCGACAAGGGGCCGCCCGTCATCATCCTTAGCGCACTGGGCGGTGACACGGACCGCATCATCGGCCTGGAAGTCGGCGCCGACGATTACCTCGCCAAGCCGTGCAATCCGCGCGAGCTGCTCGCGCGCGTCCGCGCGGTATTGCGCAGAACCGGCAATAGCGAGCCGGTTGCCGCCGAGGACGCCCGGCCCTACGGCTTCGCCGGCTGGCGTCTGGATGTGACCCGACGCGATCTGCGCGACCCGACCGGCATCTTCATCAATCTGTCCGATGGCGAGTTCGCGCTGTTGCGCAGCTTCGTGGAGCATCCGCAGCGCATCCTCAGCCGCGACCAGTTGCTCGACCTGGTGCATGGCGGCCGCTCGGAGGTATTCGACCGCGCGATCGATACCCAGATCAGCCGTCTGCGGCGCAAGCTCAACGACCGCGTGCACGAAGAAATGATCCGCACCGTGCGTAACGAGGGCTACATGTTGGTTCCCAAGGTATCGCGCCTGTGATGCACCTGTCCCGACTGTCGATCTTCTCCCGCACGTTCCTGATGATGGTCGGCGCGCTGCTGGTCGCCGCGGCGATCGGCTTCGCCGTCCTTGTCATCAGGCCTCCCCTGCGACCTTCGGCGGTGAGCCTCTTTGAACTGGCCGCCGTGCTGCAGCCCGAGACGTCGCCCTTCGGCAACCGGCCTTTTGGCGACGATCATCTCCATCCCGGTGAAGGCGGACCGCCCCCGGGCGCGGATTTCGACCATCGTGGCGACGCCGACCTGGATATCGCCACGGTGCCAGGACCACCGCCGCCGCCGGCGTCGTTCGACAGCAAGGCCTCGGACATCGTCGCCATGCATCTGGCGGACATATTCCGGGTATCCAGCGACCGACTGCGTGTCTTCGTCACCGAGCGCGAGCTACCGGGTGCGCACGGCCCGATGCGACTCGGTCTCGGCGGCGGGTCGATCGTCGCCCTGAGGCAGGCAGATGGCCGTTGGCGAGTGGCGACCGTCCCGGTCGAGCCCTTTCCCACGGTGCTCGAGCAGCAGATCTTCCTGCTGCTCGCTCTCGGTGTCCTCGTCCTGTTGCCCCTGGCCTTTCTCTTCGCCCGCGCGCTTGCCGCACCGATCCGGCGTTTTTCCGAGGCGGCGCAACGGTTGGGAAGCGATACCAGTGCGCCACCCGTCGTGCGGGAAGGCCCACCTGAAATGCGCCAGGCGGTCGATTCGTTCAACGCCATGCAAGCACGCATCAACCGCCTGCTGCAGGAACGCACGCAGATGATCGCTGCGATTGCGCATGACCTGCGCACACCACTCACGCGCCTGACGTTCCGACTGGACGGACTGCCTTCACCGCTCGCCGAGAAGGTCGATGCGGACATCCAGGAGATGAAGACGATGATCTCGGCGGCCCTGGACTTTATTCGCGACCGCTCGCTTGGCGTGCACCGTCACCGGCTGGACGTCCGTTTGCTGGTGGAGAGCGTTGTGGACGATCTCGCCGATATCGGCCACGACGTGACCGTGCAGCCCGGCACGGCCATTACGATCGAAGGCGACCCGGTCGCGCTGCGTCGCGCCGTGATCAACCTGGTCGAGAACGGACTCAAGTACGGCGAACGCGTGCGCCTGCGCCTGCGCAGCACCGGCGACGGGTGTGTCCTGGAAGTGGACGATGATGGCCCGGGCATCCCCGAAACCATGCAGCAACAGGTGTTCGAACCGTTCTTTCGCCTGGAAGCCTCTCGCAACCGCGATACCGGCGGCATCGGCCTGGGGCTGGCCACGGTTCGCGCCATCGTGCTCGACCACGGCGGCGCCGTGGCGTTGCGCAACCGCAAGGACGGGGGCCTTCGCGTTGTCGTCAGCCTGCCTGCGACGGCGCCGACAGGCAGCTGAGGCATCCCATGCATGACTTCCTACCTACGCGGTCGGACCCCTCCGTAGGGTCATAATCGACCTTTCCGTCCCCGGGGGTCCCCATGCGTCATACGCTTCGTCTCCACGCGCTGGCCGCGTGTCTTGCGCTCGCCTTCTCCGCCCACGCCGCCGACAAGGCCACGACGATTCCTGACAAGGCCGTGACCGCCGCGACCGAACTGCGCGATCGCGCGATGAATGACAACACAGGTTACGAGTTCGTCTCCGCACTCACCACCGAAGTCGGCCCGCGACTCGCCGGCAGTGCCGCCGATGCACGTGGCGTCGCCTGGACGGTGGCAAAGTTCAAGGCCATGGGCTTCGACAAGGTCTACACCGAGAAGGTGAGTTACCCGCTGTGGCAGCGCCGCAGCGAACACGGGGCGATCGTTGCGCCCTTCCCGCAGCCGCTGGCACTTACCGCACTCGGTTATTCGGCGGGCACCCCCGCTGGCGGCCTCACGGCCGACGTGGTCGCCTTCAACGACCTCGATGCACTCAAGGCCGCGGACCCGGCGAGCGTCAAGGGCAAGATCGTCTACGTCAGCACGCACATGCAGCAGCAGAAGGATGGACACGACTACGGCATGGGCTCAGCCACGCGCACGCGCGGTGCGGTCCTCGCCGCACAGATGGGCGCGGCGGCTTACCTGCTGCGTTCCGCCGGCACCGATGCGCACAGCCGCACCCCGCACACGGGCGTCACCGGCTTTACCGATCCGAAGCAGGCGATTCCCGCCGCTGCCCTGTCGCTGCCGGATGCGGACCAGCTCGAGCGCGTACTGAAGGAAGGTAAGCCGGTCACGCTCAAGCTGGACCTCGATGTCGGCTTTGCCGGCACCTACGAAGGTGCGAACGTCATTGCCGAAGTCACCGGCCGCAAGTATCCGAACGAAGTCGTCGCCATCGGCGGCCACCTCGATTCATGGGATCTGGGCACCGGGGCCATCGACGATGGCGCCGGCGTGGCGATTGCCGCCGCAGCCGCCAAGCTCATCGAGGACATGCCGCAGCGCCCCGACCGAACGATCCGCGTCATCGCCTTCGCCAACGAGGAAATGGGTCTGTGGGGCGGCCGCGCCTACGCCGAAGCCCATGCGAAGGACGTGGCGAAGTTCCAGCTCGGCACCGAGTCCGACTTCGGCGCCGGCCGTATCTGGCGCATGACGGCGAGCGTAAAGCCCGAGGCCCTCGGCGCGATCCAGCAGATCGCCAAGGTGGTCGAGCCGATCGGCGTCGCCTACGATGCCAGCAAGCCCGGCGGCGGCGGCTCCGACCTGTCGCAAATGCATGGCAAGGGCATGGCGGCGCTGTCGCTCACCCAGGACGGCACGGACTACTTCGACTACCACCACAACGCCAACGACACGCTCGACAAGATCGACCCGAAGGCGCTGGCCCAGAATGTGGCGGTGTATGCCGCGTTCGCCTACATGGCCGCCCAGGCCAACGGCGATTTCGGTTCGAAGCCGGGCGCATTCGCGAAGGACGGCGCGCACGATTGATTGACCGGTGCGGCTCCCGCAGCAATGTGGGAGCCGCTTCAGCGGCGAAAGACCAACGGAGCGATGAAGCCGAAGAGCATCGCCGATGAATCGGCTCCTACACAAAGCCAGGCATCAATGTGCCGGATGTGTCTCTAGCTTCTTCGCAGGCGCCAGGCGTTCCTGCAGGCGATTCATGTACAAGTAAATCACCGGCGTGAGATAGAGCGTCAGGATCTGCGAGACCACCAGGCCACCCACCACGGCCAGGCCCAGTGGCTGCCGTGTCGATGCGCCAGCGCCAATGCCGAGAGCGATCGGTAGCGTGCCGGCGAACGCGGCGGCCGTCGTCATCATGATCGGACGAAAACGCACACGGCAGGCCTCGGCGATCGCCTCGTGCGGCGTGACGCCGCCCTCTCGCTGACGCTCCAGGGCGAAGTCGATCATCATGATCGCGTTCTTCTTCACGATGCCCACCAGCATGATGATGCCGACGAAGGCGAACAGATCCAGCGAGGCGTTGAATATCACCAATGTCAACAAGGCACCCACCGCTGCGGCGGGCAGGCCCGAGAGAATCGTCAGCGGGTGGATGAAGCTCTCATAGAGGATGCCCAGCACGAGGTAGATGACGAATACCGCGAGCAACAGCAACAGGCCCATACCCTTCACCGAATCCTGAAAGGCCTGTGCGGTGCCCTGCACGCTGCCGCTCAATGTCGGCGGCAATTTCAGCTCGGTCGTCGCACGATCGATGCTCGCCACGGCGTCGCTGAGCGATACGCCCGGTGCGAGATTGAACGACACGGTGACAGCAGGCAGCTGGCCCTGGTGGTTCACCGTCAGCACCTGTGGCTTGCGCTCGAAGCTGGCCACCGTATTCAACGGCACGAGCTTGCCGCTGTCCGCCGTGACATACAGCTTCGACAGGACAGCGGGATCGTCCTGCATGCGTCGTTCGACCTGGAGGATCACCCAGTACTGCGTCGCCGATCCATAGATGGTCGAAATCTGGTTCTCGCCGAAGGCCGAACCCAGCGCGGTCTGCACTTGGTCCATCGTCAGACCCAGCGGCGCCAGCTTGTTGCGATTGACCGTGACCACCATCGACGGGCTGTTGAGATCGAGGTCCGTGGTCACGTCCTGGAAACCGGGCAGTTTCTGGAACGCCGCGACCAGCTTGCCCGACCAGTCGTACAGCGCATGCAGGTCGGTCGATTGCACCGTGTACTGGTACTGCGCCTTCGACTGTCGCCCACCGACCTGGATCGATGGCGGATTCTGGATATAGGTGCGGATGCCCGGCACCTCGGCGAATTTGTGCCGCAGTTCCTGGATGATCTGGTCGGGCGTGGTGCGTCCGCGCTCGGCGGGATCCTTCAGACGGAGCAGCAGGGAGCCCGAGTTGATCGTGGCACGGGCACCGCCGGCACCGACGCTCGACATGACACCTTCGATGTTCGGATCCTTCAGCGCCATGTCGGCCAGTGACTGCTGCCGCGCGGACATCGCCGCGAACGAGATGTCCGTGGGACCTTCGGTGGTGACACGCAGCTGACCGCTGTCGCCCGCGGGGATGAAGTCCTTCGGGGTGATCACGAACAGGACGCCCGTCGCCACAAGGCTCAGCGCGAAGACACCGACGACGGTGCGCGGGTGGCGCATGCACCAGGCCAGCGTACTCGTGTAACCGTTGGTCATCGACGCAAAGCCACGATCGAACCAGACCACGATAAAGCTGCGTTTGTCGTGCGCATGAGCCTTGACGAAGCGGCTGCACAACATCGGCGTGAGCGTGATCGAGACGAAACCCGAGATCAGGATGGAGACACTGATGACGACGGCAAACTCATGGAACAGCCGCCCGACGATGCCACTCATGAACATGACCGGGATGAACACCGCGACCAGTGACAACGTCATCGAGAAGATCGTGAAGCCGATTTCGTTGGCGCCCTTCACCGCCGCGTCGAACGGCGTTTCGCCCAGTTCGATGTGACGCATGATGTTCTCGAGCATCACGATGGCGTCGTCGACGACAAAGCCCACCGCAAGGGTCAGCGCAAGCAGGGACAGGTTATCCAGGCTGTAGCCGAGCGCGAACATCGCGCCAAAGGTGCCCAGCACCGAGATAGGCAAGGCCACGGCGGGAATCAACGTGGCCGAGGCATTACCGAGGAACAGGTAGATCACGATGACGACGAGGATGCCGGCGAGGACCAGGGTGAACTGCACGTCGTGCACCGAATCGCGGATCGAATCGGAGCGGTCGTACATCACGTCCAGCTTCACCGATGGCGRCAGGGTGGCGCTGAAATTCGGCAGCAGGGAGAGGATCTTGTCGACCGTCTCCACCGTATTCGCGCCCGGCTGACGCTGGATGGCGAGGGTGATGGCGCGCGTACCGTTGTACCAGCTGGCCTTCTGGTCGTCCTGCACGCTGTCGCGCGGCACGGCGATATCGGACAGCCGCACGGGTGCGCCATTGCGATAGGCCACGACGATCTGCCCGTAATCGGCGGCACGCATCAACTGGCCATCCGAGCGAATGGACAGCAGCTGCCGCCGCCCGTTGAGCGAGCCCGTGGCCTTGTTGACGTTGGCGGCAGCGATCGCGTCGACCATCTTGTCCACGCCGATGCCGGTCGCGGCCAGCCGATCCGGATCGACGGCGATGCGCACAGCGTATTTCTGCGAGCCGTAGACGTTCACCTGGGCCACGCCGTCGACCATCGACAACCGCTGGGCGAGTTCGGTCTCCGCGTAGTCGTCCACCGTGGACAACGGTAGCGTCGACGACTGCATGGTGAGGAAGAGGATCGGCGCGTCGGCCGGATTGACCTTGCGATAGGTCGGCGGCGTGGGCATGTCCTGCGGCAGCTGACGCTGGGCAGCGGAAATGGCCGCCTGCACGTCCTGCGCCGCGCCATCGATGCTGCGGTCGAGCGAAAAGGTGACGGTGATCGTGGTCGAGCCGAGCGAACTGGACGAGGTCATCGAGTCGATGCCTGCCACGGTCGATAGCTGGGACTCGAGCGGTGTCGCCACCGATGACGCCATCGTCTCCGGCGACGCGCCTGGCAGGGAGGCGCTGATGTTGATCGTCGGGAAATCGACGTTGGGCAATTCGTTCACCGGCAACCGCGGGTACGCGGCGATGCCGAAGATGACCAGCGCAGCCATCAGCAACGTCGTCATCACCGGCCGACGGATACAGAGTTCCGGGAGGTTCATGCGCCCTCCTCAGCCCTTGTCGAAGCGCACGCGTGCGCCGTCGACGAGCAGCATCTGTCCTTCGATGACGACCCGCTCACCGCCTTGCAAGCCCTTGTCGATCACGGCGCGATCGGCGGTCGTCGCACCTGTCGTGACGCTGCGCTGCTCCACGGTCTTGTCCGGTTTGACGACGAAGACAAAAGAGCCGGACGTGGAGCTCTGCAGGGCGATCACCGGCACGCTCACCGCATCGGTCAGACGCGTCGTGGGCAGGGTGACGTCGGCGAACTGGCCTGGCGTGAGCCGGCCGTTCGCATTTTCGAAGCGGCCCTTGAGGATGATCGTTCCCGTGGTGGCATCCACCGCGTTGTCGATGAATTCGAGTTCGCCCTGCACCGGCACGCCCTTGTCGCCCGGGATCGTCGCCTGCACGGGCAGGGTCCCGTTTCGCAGGCTGGTACGCACCGCGGACAGGCTGTCTTCCGGAATGGAAAAGGCGACACGGATGGGGTCGACCTCGTTGAGCACCACGATGTCCGTGGTGTCGGCCGTCAACGTGGCGCCGGGATACGCCAGCGGCGCGCCGGTGACACCGTCGAACGGCGCGCTGATCGTGGTGAAGTCGAGCTGGGTCTGCGCAGCGCGCGCGGCGGCACGATCGCTTTCGAGGGCGGCCCGGGCGACGCCGAGGTTCGCCTTGTACAAGTCGTAGTCGGCGCGGCTGACGAACCCCTTGCCGAGCATGTTTTCATAGCGGGCCAGATCGGCCTCGGCTTTGACCAACTGCGCCTGGTCGCGCGACACGTTGCCTTGCGCCTGGTCGTAGGCGGCTTTCAGTGGACGCGGATCGACCCGGGCGAGCAGGTCGCCTTTCTTCACATGCGTGCCCGGTGTAAAAGCCAGGGATTCGAGCTGGCCACTCACCCGGGAACGGACGTTCACCGTGGAATAGGCCTCGGCGCGGCCGATCACCTTCAACGAAAGATCGATCTCACCGCGAGTCGCGACAGCCGTGGTCACCGGCACCCCGGCCGCGGCCTTGTCGCCGGGTTTAGGGCCGTCCTTGCCGCCCGCATCGTGGCGCCAGATCGTGGCAGCGATGGCGCCGACGGCAACCAGCAGAGCTAAAAGGAGAAATTTCTTCCCTGGGGAACGTTGCATGTAGGCTCCGGCCGAATCCTGGGGGTCCGGTCGCCGCGCTGGGGAGCGCGGACTGTTTTCAGTTCGGACATCGTTATCGCTAACGCATCTCCGTGACTTCGGTTGACCTCGCGATCAGTTTTCCTCGGACGGACCATCGAGGCTCTGGAGGTTATCTTTCATGCGGTCCAGGACCGTGAGCATCATGTTGAGATCATCGGGAGAGATTCCGGCCGTGGCGTCGCGGCGAAGCCCGCGGGCGATATCTTCCATGCCGTCGATGACACCCCGTGCCTGCTCGGTATCGTGAAGACGCCAGGCGCGCCGGTCCTTCGGGTCGGCACGGCGCTCCACGAATCCGGCAGCCTGCAGGCGGTCGATGACGCGACCCACCGCGATCGGCTCCATGTCCAGCTGTTCGGCCAGCTCGTTCTGCCGCATCCCCGGGCGCCGGTGGAGGGCCTTCAGAGCGCGCCATTGGGCGCGGGTCAGGCCAAAGCGCACGGCCCTCCGGTCGAAGTGCTTGCGGAAGAGCAAGGTCACGTCGTTCAGGAGATAACCGAACGAGATGTCTTCAACTTTGAGTGTATCGGCCATAACGTAGGAGCAAGCTGCCAGGGAGTACAGCCATCCTAGCCAATTGCGGCGCCACCGTCACAGAAGGATGCGGCATGAGGTTCGAAGTGATCGAGACCGACATCACACGGCTGGCGGTGGACGCTATCGTCAATGCCGCCAATGAGTCCCTGCTGGGCGGCGGAGGCGTGGACGGTGCCATCCACCGGGCGGCCGGACCGGCCCTGCTGGCGGCCTGCCGGGCGCTGCCGGAGGTGGCCCCGGGGGTGCGCTGCCCAACCGGGGAGGCACGTATCACGGGCGGCTTCGACCTGCCCGCCCGCCTCGTCATCCACACCGTCGGCCCGGTCTGGCACGGGGGCCGTCATGGCGAACCGGAACGGCTGGCCGACTGCTATAGGAATGTTCTCAAACTTGCCGAAACCCACGAGGTCGCATCCATCGCGCTGCCAGCGATAAGCGCCGGGGTATTTGGCTACCCCGCCGATGCCGCCGCGGCGATCGCGACAGAGACCCTGCGATCCGCACCGTGGCAGCCCGAACGTGTCGTGTTCTGCACTTTCGGGCCATCGATGACCGGGGTCTACGAGCGATTGCTCCGGGCTTAGCGTGGGTACAGCGGCGGCAGCCCCGAAGGTCCGTCGCCCACCGGCCGGCCCGACCAGTCGAATCCGCGCTTGAAAGCGGCCTTCAGGGCCGCGCCATCGACCGCTCCACTGGCGAAACGAGCACGCTGCAGCATCGCGATCGCGTCGCGTTGATCGCCACTGGCCAGCGCCTCCGCCAGGGCACCCGTGCTACGCAACGAGGGCCGGACCGTCTGCGCCCAGGCCAGGAGCAAACGATCCGCCGTCGCCGCATCGCCGGAGGTCGAAGAAAGGAACGCTTCCCTTGCGGGGCGTTCGCGGAGAGGCTCGCGCGGTACCGCCGCGACGGCGCTTTTCGGACGACGGCGGCCAAAGAGAAGCCACACCGCGACCGTTGCCACCCATAGAAGCAGTACAGCCAGGAAAAGCCAGCGCCAAGGTGTCGATGACACGGCGGAAGCCGGCGCGGCGGCGCCGGGTGTCGATGGCGTAGCGGACGCCGGGGTGACCGGTATACCGGCGCCGGGCACTGGCGCTCCCGCGCCGGCGGCGATCTCGATGTCGTGGGCCGGCACCGTGGCGACTTCCGCCTTATCGGTGACCACGTTCCACCAGTGCAGGGTCGTCTCGGGAATGTGCAGCGTACCGGTGCGTGTCGGCACCACGGCGAAGCCCTGCTGGCGCCGACCGGTCACCCAGGAGCCGCTGGTCCCGCCACCGGTAACGGCCTTGTCCGGATAAACGTCGGCCCCGTCGATTTTCGGCAGTGACAAGGCGGGCAGCGCTTCGAACGGCATGCCCACCGCGTCGAGGCGCATGGTCAGGGTCATCGGCTGGCCGACGCGTCCCTTACCGTCGGGAGGAAGTCCCTCAAGGCCGAGTTTCAGCTCACGTGCGGGGATCCACGCGGCGTCCGGTGCCGACGACGAAGGGCGCTCGCGAACCGTGATGTGGAGGCGTTCGGCGACGGCGCTGACCGGTGCGCCCGCGCCGAAAAACGACCCTGCATCGGTCGGATCGACCGCCGTGCCCTGGAAGGTGGGTGGCTGGATCTCGAGGCTGCCCGCGCGCTGGGGGAAGATCGCGTAGTGCCGTTCGATCACGTTGAAGCGACGGCCACCACGAACGTTCTGATAGTTCGCGTCCTGTCCGATGCGACGAACCTCGGCACCTTCCGCCGAAGGATCGCCAAGCTGGCCGTCGGCAAGATTCACCGCGAAATACAGGCGAAGCGTGTAGTCGATCTGTTGGCCGACGTAGGCCTGGGCCGGTTCGGCCTTGCCTTCCAAGACCACCGGCCGGTCACCTGCGGTGGCGCTGGTGTCGGACGAAGCAGCCACCTCGAGCGATACGGGCTGCGTGCGCTGGGCGCCCACCGCGATGCCGGGAATGGTCAGGTGCCCCTCTCGTCGGGGGCGCAAGGCCACGCCGAGAATGGTGTGCGCCTCACGTCGCCCGTTGACGATACTCAGGGAGTGGTTGGTCGAGGTCCCCAGAATGGTGAAGTCGTTCTGCAAAGGAGACAGGTCCGGCTCATCCGTGGACTCGTCGCCGACCTCGATGCTCAGCGTCACCGTCTCGCCCACGCCGACCGTGCTGCGGTCGAGCGTGGCGACCGGTCCCGTCGCTTGCGCCAGGGCCAGGGAGGGAATCGCCAGCGCGAGGACCAGCAGCAGGTAACGCATCGTCACTCCTCCGGCTCGGCGCCGTGACGACGCTGGTATTCGAGCATGAATTTTCTCCGCAGCAGACCACCGGGATCATCGGGAACGCGCATCAGTGCCCGCCGCACATCGGGCGGCAACTTGGACGATGCATCATCCGCCGAGATGGCACCGAGGTCGTGCCCTTTATCGTCCGCCGGCTTGGCTTGCTTACCGGCGAGTGCCGCGTCCATCTGTTGCTTCAATGCGGCCTGCGCCTGTTCCGCCTGCTGGCGTTCGGCGGCCGACTTGGCGTCGGCATCGCCTTGCGGCGCCTGCGACTTGCCTGGCTCCTTGTCCTGCGAGCCTTGCTGGCCCTGCTGCCCATCCTTCCCATCGGCGCCGGGCTGCTGGCCACTGTCGCCCTTCTTTTGATCGTCGCCCTGCTGCCCTTGCTGCCCTTGCTGACCCTGCTGGTCCTTGCCCTGGTCGCCGGGCTGGCCCTGCTTCTTATCCTGCTGCCCCTTGCCGTCCTTCTTGTCGTCCTTCTTGTCCTTGTCCTGCTGCTTCTGCTTTTGCAGGAAGTCGGCGACTGCCTTGCGATTGGCAGCGGCGTCCGCGTTGGCCGGATTCGTTTTCAGCGCGCGATCGTAAGCGGCGATCGCGTCGTCGTAGCGTTGTTGTTTCGCCAGCGCGTTACCGAGATTGTATTGAGAATCGCTGTCCGTGCCATGCGCGAGTGCGGTGGCGGATGCCGCGTAATCGCCGGCGCGATACGCCGCGGCGCCACGCAATGCATTGCTCGCAGCCAAGGACTGAGCGCGCTGCGCATCGCCTTCGGACAGCGCCTTCGCGGCCTGCTGATCGCGCGTGTGAAAGAAGTCCGCGATGCCGTCGGCGCGCGCGGGTGACAGTGGCAGGAGGGCCAAGGCAAGCACGAGCAACCACCCACGCCGGAAGGCCAGCGCCACGATCGGCAGAAGCGGAAGCAACAGCCATGGGCCGCGATCCTGCCATTGGCCGGAGGCGGCGCCAGCGACTGCCTTGCCTTCGCCATCGCCATGCAGTGCCGAAGCCAGCGAGGTCACGTCGGACTGGTCGTCAGAGGTGGTGACGTAGCGTCCGCCACCGGCGGATGCTACCGCCGTGAGCGACGCATCATTGCGCGGCGCCATGACGATCGCACCTTGCTCGTCCTTGAGGAAACCGCCGTCGTCACTGGGGACCGGGCCGCCACGCGTCGTGCCCAGGCCGAGCACCGACACGGTATCTCCCGCCGCGCGCGCGCGTCCCGCCGCGGCGGCGGCCGCGGCGTCCGCGTGGTCGGTGACGAGGACGATCGAACCGCCTCGCACGTCGGCATGACGAATCAGGTCGGCAGCCATGTCGATGGCTTTGCCCGGGTCATCCCCGGCGACCGGCATGGTGTCCGGTGAGAGCGCGGTCAGAAGGTCGTCGACACTGTGCGCATCCGTCGTCAGCGGCGCCACGGTGAATGCCTCGCCGGTGTATGCGATCAAGGCATTCATGCCGTCGCGATTCGCGGCATAGAGCTCGCGCACCTTGTAACGCGCACGACTGAGTCGGTCCGGAACGACGTCATGGGCCAGCATGTGCGGCGACATCGAGACGACCACGACTTGCGCGGCGCGCTCGGCGAACAGCTGCTGCGACTGCCGATCCCACGTGGGGCCGGCGAGGGCCATCACGGCGAGTGCCGCGGCGACGATGAAGGCGACGACGGGCGCGCGCGACGCGCCTGGTTTGCCGTCGAGCAGATGCGGAAGGAGCAAGGGGTCCGCCAGCTTCGTCAGCACGCGCACTTCGGCCGAACGCCTGCCGACGAGCCACGCAAGCAGCGGGACGAGCACGAGTAGCCAGAGCCAGCGTGGCTCGATGAAATGGAAGTTACCAGCCCACGCCATCATGCGAACGCCCTCCGGCCGAGATAGCGCGGCAGTGCGGCGATGGCGAACAGGGCGAGCGAGGCCAGCAGCGGCCAGCGGAACAGTTCGAAGCGCGGCCTGAGCGCGGCACCCTGCTGGGGCACGGGCTCGAGCGCGTCGATCGCCCGATAAGCCCGCGCGAGTTCATTGCTGTCGGTCGCACGGAAGAACCGGCCACCGGTCTGGTTGGCGATATCGGTAAGCATCGCGACATCGAGATCGGCGGACGGATTGACCACGCGACTTCCGAAGAAATCCGGAACGCGCATGGCGTTCGCGCCGATACCGATGGTGTAGACGCGAACGCCAGCGGCCTTGGCCGCACGAGCCGCTTCGCGCGGCGCGATGGAGCCGGCGTTGTTCACACCGTCGGTGAGCAGGACGACGACACGCGCCTGCTCGGGCAGGTCGGCCAGGCGCTTGACCGCGACCGCGAGTGCATCCCCGATCGCGGTTTCACGTCCGGGCAAGCCGACGACGGCGCCATGCAACTGCGCGCGCACGGCGTCCAGATCGTAGGTCAGCGGTGTGACGAGGTAGGCCTGCGAACCAAACAGGATGAGTCCAAGTTCATCGCCTGCGCGCCGATCGATGAAGTCGCCAGCGATCGCTTCCACAGCGGCGAAGCGGGTCACGTTACGACCCGCCAGTTCCATGTCGTCGAGCGACATGCTTCCGGAAAGGTCGACCGCGAGCATCGTCGCGCGCCCGCTGCGCTGTTGCGGCTCGGGTGGTCCGAGCCGCTGCGGCCGGGCCGCGGCGGTGACCAGGCAGAGCCATGCCAAGGCCAGAAGCAGCGTCGCCGCGAACGGTGCGCGCGTCACGGACGCGGCCACCAGCGCAAGGCCTGGCTGCGGCAGGTTCATCGCCTGTGCGGGCTTCAACGGACGCAAGACGTGACGCAACAGCCACGGCAATGGCAAGGCGACGAAAAGCCAGGGCCATGCGAACTCAGGCAGCGACATGCGACGGCCTCCTGCGTAGCGCCGCACGCACCCACGCTTCGACGTCGCGCGCGGTCGGCGTCACGTCGAGGGTCGCGTCGGGACGGTAGATGGCATCGTCGATCGCGAGCAGGCGGTGGATGTCCTGGCGTGGCGCCATGGCCGCGAGGGCATCGCGCCATGCCAGATCCCTGAGGACCACGCTGCGTGGATCGCGCGTGCGCGCAACCCGGCGCAGCAGCTGGCTCGCAACGGAAGCGAACGCGGCGACATCGCCATCCTTCGCGTAGCGGGCTGTGGCGTCATGCAGATCGGCCAGCGTCGCGTCGACACGACGATTCCACGCGGTACGCCGACGAAGCAGGATCGCGCCGGCGACCACCGCCGCCAGCAGCAGCGCGATGAGCAGCCACCAGCCGGGAGCCAGAGGCCACCACATCGAGACCTGGGGAACGTGGATGTCACGCAACTCGGGGCCGGCGGTCGGCATCAGCGCGCCCTCCCCGCCCCGAGCAGGGCGACGATCGCGTCCAGTGGATCGGACGTGGTATCGATGGTGCGCTCGCGCAGGTTGAGGCCAGTCGCCAGGGCGGACAATCGCCGCACACCGTCACCCAGCGTGCGGGCGAACTCCGCGCGCTGGCGATCGCCCTGAAGCACGACGTCGTAGTGCACGCCAGCGTGCGCGAAGGGATAGCGTCCAGCCGGAGGCTGGGCGAGTTCGAGCGCATCCGCCACCATGAGCACGGACACCTCTGCCTTGCCGACGAGACCGAGCATGCGACCACGGGCGGCCTCGTCGACGGCGAAGCCATCGCTGACGATGAGCACGCGCGATGCACCATGCATGAGGCGCCCCGCGCGCTGCAGGGCCGACGAAAGCGTTTCGTCCGCGCCAGGCGGCAAGGCATCCCAGGCGGCAATCGCGCCCGCTACGGCCAGGGCACCGCGCGTGCCGCCCACGGGGCGAAGCAGCTGCCGCTGACCACCGAACGCGAGGACGCCGACACGATCGCCACCACGCACCGCATACCAGGCGGCCATGGCCGCGGCGCGCGCGGCCTGGACCGACTTGAACCGCGTGCGCGTGCCGAAGCGCATGCTCGCGTTGCTGTCGAGAAGGATCAGGAGACGTCCTTCGCGCTCTTCCTGGAAGAGCTTGGTGTGGGCGACGCCACTGCGCGCGGTCAATCGCCAATCCATGCGGCGCACGTCGTCGCCAGCCTGGTAGACGCGGGATTCGGCGTAGTCCATGCCACGGCCGTGCAGGCGGCCGGGCCGTTGGCCGCTGCGCTGAACGCGGGACACCACCGGTGGCGCCGGCGCGCGGGCCACGCGCGCGCGCAGCGCGATCAGTTCGGGCAGCGACACATGGACGCGCCCATCCGGGATGGGGACGGCGGCACTCACGGCAGCGGTACGAGATCCAGCAGGCGATCGATTACCGAGTCGATACGTACGCCTTCGGCCTCGGCTTCGTAGCTGGGCAAGACGCGGTGACGCAGTACTTCGTGCGCGATGACATGGATGTCTTCCGGTATGACGTAATCGCG
The DNA here is from genome assembly GCF_056406135.1 of Luteibacter sp. P1_D3. Classification (NCBI taxonomy): domain Bacteria; kingdom Pseudomonadati; phylum Pseudomonadota; class Gammaproteobacteria; order Lysobacterales; family Rhodanobacteraceae; genus Luteibacter; species Luteibacter sp. P1_D3. Next base: position 301,149 of record NZ_JBFUAT010000002.1, read on the forward strand.
GCCGGCCAGCCAGGCGTGCGTGCGGGCGCAGCGATCCAGTGCGATGGTCGCACGCGGACTGGCACCCCAGGCAATCCAGCGGGCAAGCTCCGGCCCGTACGTCGCCGCGTTACGCGTGGCGACGACAAGCTGGGTGATATAGAGCTCCAGCGGTGCGGCCATGTGCACGGCAAGGACGGCGTCGCGTGCGGCGAACACATCCGCCGGACGCAGCACGTGCGCCGGCGGGGTGACCGGGTGCATGGCTTCGCGCGCCTGCTCGCGCGCGAGCCGCAGGATCGCCAGCTCGGCGTCGGCGTCGGGATAGCCGATGGTGACGTGCATGAGGAAGCGATCGAGCTGGGCCTCCGGCAGGGCGAAGGTCCCTTCCTGCTCGATGGGATTCTGCGTCGCCATGACCATGAACAGGTCCGGCAGCGGCCAGGTGCGGCGGCCGATGGTGATCTGACGCTCGGCCATGGCCTCGAGCAGGGCCGACTGGACCTTGGCCGGCGCGCGATTGATCTCATCGGCGAGGACGATGTTGTGGAACAGCGGCCCCCGCTCGAACTCGAACGTGCCGGTCTGCGGACGGAAGATGTCGGTACCGGTGAGATCGGCCGGAAGCAGGTCGGGCGTGAACTGGATCCGGTGGAAGTCCGCCTCCACACGGGTCGCGAGGGCCTTGATCGCCGTGGTCTTGGCCAGGCCCGGTGCGCCCTCGACGAGAAGGTGACCGTCGGCCAGCAGGGCAATCAGCAGGCATTCGACCAGGTGCGGCTGACCGATGATGCCGCGGGACAGCTCCCCACGCAGGCGGACGAACGCTTCCTGGAGGGGCGTCGTGGCAATCGGCAGCTCGGACATCGGCGGTTCTCGTACGGGTAGAGGGACGATGAGACCACAGCCGGCCGGAGAAGTTTAGGTCCATGAGTCATCCCCGGCGGCGGGCCAAAAAAAAGGGCGGCCCGAAGGCCGCCCCTTTCATGTACTGCAAGTCCGGGTTATCGCAGGGAATCGGAGAGGATTCGCGGCGTCACGAAGATCAGCAGCTCGGCCTTGTTGTTCTGGCGGTTCGTGCGACGGAAGAGTACGCCCAGACCCGGGATATCGCCCAGACCCGGCACCTTGTCCGTCGTATTGGACTTGGTGATCTCGTAGATACCGCCCAGGACCACCGTCTGACCGTTGTCGACCAGCACCGAGGTGTTGATCTCACGGGTGTCGATCGAGGGCACGAAGCCACCACCCGGCGACGGCGTCTGACTGGCCAGCGCGTCCTTCTTGACGTTGATCTTCAGGTACACGCGGCTGTCGGCCGTGATCGTCGGCGTGACGCGGAGTTCGAGCACGGCGTCCTTGAACTGCACCGTGGCGTTCTGCGCACCACCGCCCGAGCTCGAGGCCTGGTAGGTCACGTAGCCGATCTGGGTACCCTGCTTGATCACCGCTTCCTGCTGGTTGGCGGTAATCACGCGTGGGCTGGAGATGACTTCGCTGCGGCCTTCGGTCTGCGCGGCCGAGAGCTCGAGGTCAACCATGTAGTTGGCGCCGAGGATCGCCAGGCCGATGCTGCCGGCCGGGTTCGCCACCGGCAGGTTGACGTTGTAGCCACCCGGGTAGGTGAGCGTCTTGTCGGCCTGCGTACCGTTGTTGAGGTTCGCGACATTTGTCACGAAGCCCTGCGTACCCAACTGGGTGCCGGTACCGCTGGTGAAGTCCGGCGTCGTGCCGATGACCTGGCCGCTCGGGTTCGTGTTGAACGCCTGCGCACCCCAGCGAACACCGAGCTGACGGGTAAACTGGTCGGTGGCGACGACAATGCGCGACTCGATCAACACCTGCTGCACGGGGCGATCGAGCGTCCCAATCAGCTCACGCAGGTCACGGATCTTGTCCGGCGTGTCGTTGACCAGAAGAGTATTGGTGCGGTCGTCGAACGAGACGCTGCCGCGGCTGGAGAGGAAGCCCCTCGAAGCGTTGCTCGTCGCGCTGCCGCCCGTGCTCTGCATGGCGCCCTGGGTCAGCAGCTTGGCGATGTCTTCCGCCTTGCCGTAGCTGATCGGGATGTAGTCGGAGATCAGCTCGGCCGAGTCCTCGGCCTTCTGTCGGGCGTCGGCTAGGCTCTGCTCGTAGTTGGCGAGTTCGGCCTGCGGTGCGATCCAGATGACGTTGCCGCTGCGACGCTTATCGAGACCCTTGGCACGCAGGATCACGTCGAGCGCCTGATCCCACGGCGTATTCACAAGGCGGAGGGTGACGCTGCCGCCGACGCTGTCGGATGCGACCAGGTTCAGCTTGGCTTCGTCGGCGATCAACTGCAGTGCCGAACGAACCGGGATGTCCTGGAAGTTGAAGGTCAGGCGGGAACCCGAATACGTCGGTTCCTGACCCTTCGCGGCCTTGCCGTTCGGCGCAGCCGCCTTCTTGGCAGCCACCTCGATCACGTACTCGCTACCGCTCTGGTAGGCCGAGGTCTCGATCTCACCCTTGGTACGGATATCGAGGCGGGCGCCGCCCGGCGAGGCCTTCGAGTCGATCGACTGGACCGGCGTGGCGAAGTCGAGCACGTCGAGGCGCTGGGCCAGCTTCGCCGGCAGGCTGGACCCGGCCAGGCTGACGATGACGTGATCGCCCTCGCGGTGCATTTCGGGCGTCGTCGCCGAGCTGCCGAGGGTGACCAGCACACGGCCTTCGCCGTTCGGGCCGCGGCGGAAATCGATGTTCGACACCGGTGTGCCAGCGCTCGAGGGGAGCGCCTTGGTCGGATCGGACACGATGGCCGTGGTCGTCGTCGCGCCAGTCGGGCCATTGTTCACCGTGACGATGAGGTTTTTACCCTCAGCACGGGTGCGGTAGGCCGATTCGCGGAACAACTCGATGGTGACGCGGGTGCGCCCACCCGCAGCGACCACCGACACGCCGGCTGTGGAGCCCTTGGCGATGTCGATGTGGCGGCTACTGAACGCGTTGGTCGTGTCCGGCAGATCGATGGCGATGCGCGGCGGATTGTTGGTCGTGAAGACCTTCGGATCCGGTGCGGCGTCGGAGAACGCGAGGGTCAGTTCGATGCGGCCCCCGGGCTGTGCGTCGTAGCTGACATTCTGCAGGGCGTTCGCCGCCGATGCGGTGCCAGCAAACACGCCGGTGAAAGCGAGCGTGGCGCCGAGCACCCAGCGGCGCGCGCGATGGCGCGCGCTACCCGGCAGATGATGGAAGTTGGTCGTCATGTGCGTCATCCCCGAGTTCTTATTTTTCGCCGACCGCGATGCTTGCCGGACGCTCCATCCACCCGCCCTGGCCGTTAGGCACCAGTTCGAYCAGATCGATCCGATCCTCCCCGACGGTCGTTACACGACCGTAGGCCTGCCCCATGTATTCATTGCGGTGGATGCGATGGATCACCCCACCCGGATCTTTTACGAGTGCCTCGAGACTGGAACCTGCACCGACCGTGCCAACCATCTTGAGGGTGTCGAGCGAGAACATCTCGAGCGGCTCCTTGGGACGGTTTTCATCCGGTCGCGGGCCCGAAGACGCGGTCGTATCCATTTCAGCCGTGCTCGGGCTGAACGGGTCGCGGGCGCCCTGGTCCTGGTAAGCGAACGTCTCGAACGTGCGAATGACCGGGAGCACCGGGATCGGCTCTCCCTTCTTGTGCTTTTCGGCATCGACCCACTCGCGCAGGTCGGAGGTCCCCTTGGTGCAACCGGCCAGGGCCAGGGCGACAAAAAGCAGGGACGCGGCGGGCCGCCACTTGATGTGCGTAGCGTTCATCATTTGCCCCCCTTGACCGGAGCAGCCGGGGCCGTGGTCTCGTCGTCTTCCAGATAGCGATAGGTTTTCACCGTGCCCTGAAGGACCAGCTGACCGGAAGCGACGCCGTTCTTGTCGGCGGTTTTCGGCGACAACGAGACGTCATGCAGTGTCAGGATGACGACGCGCGGCAGCGAGGCCACACCGCTGATAAACGTACCGAACTGGTGGTAGGTGCCGACCATGCGTAGCGTGATCGGCTTCTCCGCGTAGAAGTCCTTCGGCGTTTCCGGACCCGGCTGGAACAACTCCGTCTCGATGCCCGCGGCTAGCGCGGTCTGCGAGATGTCGATGAGCAGCTCGGGCATTTCCGTGCGGCTGGGCAGCTGGCGCAGCAGGGTGCGCAGCATGTCCTGCATTTCGGTCAACTGCTGTTCGAGGGCTTCGAGGTTGGCGGACTTGGCCTGCTTCGTCGAGAACTCGGTCTTGAGCGTGAGCTCCTTGCTCTCAGCCGTCGTGAGGTCGTCCTGCTGCGAGCTGATTTCGAAGTACCAGCCGGCGAGCACCACGACCACGAACACCAGGCCGGTGAAGAACAGCTTGATCGCTTTCGGCCAGCCGCCGACGTTATGGCGATCGAGGTTGCGCAGATCGTCAAGAAACTTCATGGCTTGGCTCCTGCCGTGGTGGCGGAAGCCGGTCGCGGAGCGGCCGGAACGGCAGCCGGAGCCGCGGCGGCGGGCGTCGGAGCGGGAGCAGCGGCGGGTTTGCCGACCGCTGCATTAGCCCCATTGGCCAGCACCGCGGGGACCGTAGCGACGCTCGATGCCGATGCGGGAGCGGCACTGCTGGACGAACCCGCAGGCGCGCCATCCGGGCCATCGCCGGGGTGGTTCAGGCGGACGTCGAGACCGAACGCATAGGGCATGCGTGAGGCGTCATGCGTATTTTCCGTCTTGCGCAGGTCGGCATGCCCCATCCAGGGCGAGGCTTCGATGTTCCGCATGTACTCGGCGACGCTGGAGTTGGACTGCGATACGCCGTCAAGGGACATGGAGTCACCCGACTGTTTCATGCCGCCCAGGCGCGCGCTCGCCGGAATGGTCTTCACCAGTTCGTCGAACAGGTGGACCATCTGCGAGCGATTGGCCTGAAGCTGCTCGATGATCTGCTTGCGCTGCAGGAGGCCTGCACGGACCCGGTCCAGATCCTTGATCCTGGCGATACGGTCGTCGAGCTGCTTGATCTCGGCCTGCAGGTAGG
>NZ_JBFUAT010000003.1:0-188900 GCF_056406135.1 Luteibacter sp. P1_D3
TGGCACGCCAGTGCAGCCGTCCGGTGAATGCCGCCGCCGTGACGAGGAAGACCAGCGTCTGCGCGGGCAGATCGAGCTCGTTCCAGCCCAGGCGATGGAAGGCGATATTGAACACTGCGTAGGCGAAACGCAGCACGCAGATGGTCACGATCGCCCAGGCGATCCGGTAACGCAGACGGGTTTCTGCGCGCGTGAACAGCATGACGGCGCCGGTGATCACCAGCGCCAGGATCGGCAGCGCCTTGGCCTTCCAGGGAACGGACACGGCGATCGGGATGATCGCCACGAGCGCACTGAGCAGAAGCGCTCGCCAGGAACGTGTGGGATCAGCGGCCGGGGTGGCTGCGGTCATGCATAACTTCCATGCGAATTGGCTCAGATGTTACATCACCGCTTGCGCAGCAAGGCGTAGTACATGCCGTCGAGGTCGCCCTCGCCAGGAAGAATTTGCCAGCCGATGCCGGCCGCCTGACCCACGGGCAATGAAAGGGGTACGAGGTCCACATCGCCACGTTCGGCGACAAAGGCACCGACCACACCTTCGTTTTCGGCCCGGAGGATCGAGCAGGTGACATACAGCAGGCTGCCGCCCGGAGCGAGCAGGTCCCAGCACGCGGCCAGGATGCGTGCCTGCTGCGCGATCAGCGCAGGGATGTCGGCCTCGCGTCGGTGCAGGCGAACGTCCGGTCGACGCCGGATCACGCCCGTCGCCGAGCAGGGTGCGTCGATCATGATCCGGTCGAACGGTTTGCCATCCCACCAACCGGATGCGTCGCCGGCGTCGCCCGTGATGACCGTCGCCCGCAGGCCGAGGCGTTCGAGGTTCTGGCGAATGCGCGGTACTCGCTTGGCTTCGGATTCCACGGCGACCAGGTGGACATTGGCCCGCTCCAGCGCATGGCAGGCCTTGCCGCCGGGCGCGGCGCAGGCATCGAGCACACGCTGGCCGTTGGCCAGGCCGAGGAGATCGGCAGGCACCTGGGCAGCGCCGTCCTGAACCGCAAAGTCGCCCTGGGCAAAGCCGGGCAGCCGGGTGACATCGGTACTGTGTGGCAGCACCAGGCCATCGGCGAGCCAGGGATGAAGCTCGACGACCTGGTCAGCGCCCGTCAGGCGCTCGACGACATCTTCGCGGGTCGCACGGTTGCGATTGACGCGAAGCATGAGCGGTGGCTCCACGTTGGACGCCGCCATGATCGCCTCCGCCTGTCCGGGCCAGTCGCGGGCGATCGCGGCGGCAAGCCAGGCGGGATGCGCATGTCGCGTCGCCGGTGTGGCGTCCAGGGCGACATTGAGCGTCTCGCGCTCGCGCTGCCAGCGCCGCAATACCGCATTGACCAGGCCAGCGAGCCGCGGGCGGCGCAATTCGCGCACGGCCTCGACGGTGGCCGCGACCGCGGCGTAGGCCGGCAACTCGAGCACTTCCAGCTGGATCAGGCCGATGACGAGGAGCGCATGGATCTTCGGGTCGTTGCGCCGGATCGACTTGTCCAGAAGGCGGTCGATCGCCGCGTCGTATCGCGGCCACCAGCGTGCGCCTTCGTTGAGCAGGGCGGTGAGCAGGGCGCGGTCGCGGGAATCGGGAAGGCGAGGAAAGGCACGGTCGGCCACCTCGCGCAGCGAGTGGCCCGACAGGGCGATATCGGCCAGCGCTTCGGCAGCCAGGGCGCGCACCGAGATGGGCTTGTTCACGATACGGCCTGCTTCAGTTCCGGCCGGGCGTTGAGGTAGTCGGCGGCACCGATCGGGCGGCCGCCCGGGCGCTGCACGGTGGCGAGGCGTAACGCCCCGACGGCGCAGGCGATGTCGATGCCGTCGCGCGTGGCGGCGATGACCTGCCCGGGGGCGACGTTATGCGACACGTCGATCGCCCGTGCGGACCAGATGCGCAGGCGCTCGCCGGCGACGTCGGCCTCGGCCACTGGCCAGGGATTGAACGCCCGGACCTTGCGCTCGAGGGCGAGGGCGGCAAGCTCGAAATCGAGTCGCGCCTCGGCCTTGTCGAGCTTGTGGGCGTATTCGACGCCCGCTTCGGGCTGCGCGCACACAGCCAGCGTCTCGCCGGCCATCGTGCGACGGAGCCCTTCCGCGAGTGCGTCCGCACCCAACGCGGAGAGGCGGTCGTGCAGGCTGCCGCCGGTTTCGTCGGCCGTGATGGCGGTGCGTCGTTCGATAAGGACAGGGCCGGTATCCAGGCCCGCCTCCATCTGCATGAGCTCGACGCCGGACTCCTCGTCACCGGCGAGGATGGCTCGCTGGATCGGCGCGGCTCCGCGCCAGCGCGGCAGCAGGGAGGCGTGCACGTTCCAGCAGCCCAGCCGGGGAATGGCGAGCACCTTGCGCGGCAGGATCAGGCCATAGGCCACCACGACCATCAGGTCGGGTGCATACGCCGCCAGGCGATCGCGGTCGGCTTCCGCCTTGAACGATGCCGGCTGCTCCACGGGGATGCCGGCCGCAAGCGCCGCTGCCTTGACCGGACTGGCGGCGAGCTTGCGCCCCCGTCCGGCCGGGCGATCGGGCTGGGTATACACGGCCACGACCTCGGCGCCGCTGGCGCGGCAGGCCTCGAGGCAGGCAACGGAGAAGTCGGGCGTTCCGGCGAACACCACCCGCAAGGGACGCACCGGCGCGCTCAGGCGCTTGCCTTGCGCTGCTTGTCCATGCGCTTCAGGAGCATCCCGCGCTTGAGCGGCGAGAGGTAGTCGACGAAGACCTTGCCGGCGAGGTGATCCATCTCGTGCTGGATGCAGACGGCCAGAGGGCCTTCCACGTCCACCATGATCTCGGCGCCCGAGGCGTCCTGCGCGCGCACCTTGACGTGCAAGGCGCGGGTCACATCGGCATAGATGCCCGGGAACGACAGGCAACCTTCCTGATAGACCTGCTGGCCGTCCTTCTCGAGAATCTCGGGGTTGATCAGCACCATCGGCTCGTTGCGGTCATCACTCATGTCCGCCACCAGGACGCGCTTGTGCACGTTCACCTGGGTGGCAGCCAGACCGACGCCATTGGCGGCGTACATGGTTTCGTACATATCGGCGACAAACTGCTTCAGCTCGTCGTCGAAGACGGTGACCGGCGTGGCGACGGTGCGCAGGCGCGGGTCGGGGAATTCCAGGATAGGTAGGGTGGACACGGTGTCACCTTGAACGTTTACGGGCCACTGTGGCGCGTCGTGCCTGGAAAAATGCGGGCAAGTCGGCGAAATCCAAGCAGCGCGACCCTGTAGGATGGCCCCGTATTCTACGCGCGCACCAGGGGCCGGGCGAGCGTCCGGACGTATTGTGCCCGTTAACGATTCAGTTACACTCGCGACAGCACCGGGGAAGGGGGAAATCCCGCATGATCAAGAAGTTCGCCATGCTGCTGGGCGGCATGTTTTTCACTGTGGCTGTTTATGCCGCGGCGGCCCAGCTCCGTCCCGATCACCCGGACACCTATACGGTGCGCAAGGGCGACACGTTGTGGGACATTTCGGCGCGCTTTCTGAGCAAGCCGTGGCTCTGGCCGGAGATCTGGCAGGCCAACCCGCAGGTGCGCAACCCGCATCTGATCTACCCGGGCGACGTACTGAACCTGTCGATGAATGGCGGCAACGCCCATCTCGGCCTGCAGCCGCGCGTGCGTACCGAGGGCGATGCCGTCACGGCCATCCCGCTGGCGGACCTGCGCATGTTCCTCAAGGAACTCCGCGTGATGAACGCGGACGAGGTCGAGCAGGCACCGTACCTGGTCGGCTTCGAAGAAAGCCGCCTGCGCGCCACGCCGGGCAACAAGATTTACGCCAAGGACCTGAACTCGGCCACGCCGGGCCAGCGCTGGGCCATCGTTCGTCCGACCAACCGGTTCCGCGACCACGACGGCGATCCCGGCAACATCGACATGCTCAACAACCGTGAGCATGGCTCGTTCGTCGCCGACGAACTCGACAGCGACGTCTCCATGGCGCCGGGCCCGTGGCGCGAGGATGCTCGCCACGACACCCACAATGGCCGGGGCACCGACCAGGGCGTCGAGGTTTCCGTCATTGGTACGGCCGAGGTCATCGCTACCAATGGCGAAGTCGCCAGCCTGATCCTCGTCGACTCGACACTCGAAGTCCGCAAGGGCGATCGCCTGATGCAGGTCGACGACAAGCCGTACGATCCGTACTTCTACCCGCACGCACCCAAGGCGATGCCGGCGGATGCCCGTCTGATCGGCTTCACCGATGCGCTCAACGGTGTCGGCAGCCGCCAGGTGGTCTCCATTTCGGCCGGCACGGCGGATGGCGTCGACAACGGCACGACGTTCACGGTCATGAGCCAGGGCGACAAGGTCCCCGACGAAGTGTCCGGCAACTACGAGCGCCGCGATACCTCGCCGAAGGTTCAGCTGCCGGACGAGTACGGCGGTCATGTCATGGTCTTCCGCACCTTCGACCATGTCAGCTACGCCTTGGTCATGGACGCGCTGCGTCCGCTCAAGAAGGGCGACAAGCTCACCCTTCCCGAGTAAGGCCCTAGGCCCGCCCCTACTTCCGGTGGGAGCGCGCTTGCCGGCAATGACGATGAAACGGCCGCCCTCTGGGCGGCCGTTTCCACTTCCGCCGGCAGCCGGTCAGGCCTCTACACTGGCCGGATGATCGATTCCGACGACCTCCGCGAGTGGCTGATCCTCCTTCGTACCCCGGGCATGAATGCCCGTCGCCTCCGCGAGGGCCTGATCACCCGCGGCGGTGCCGTGCCCCTGTTGGCCTGGCTGAGCCGTCACGAAGACACGCTCAGCGCGGAAGGACGCACCTGGATCGCCGCACCGGACGAAGCTGTCCTGGCCGGCGATCTCGCCTGGCTGGCTGGCGACGACCAGCGACTCCTGCGGTGTACCGACGAGGACTTTCCGCCCCAGCTCGAGGCCATCCCCGACCCGCCGGCCGCGCTCTTCGTCAAAGGCGATGCGGCACTGCTCCTGCGCCCCCAGATAGCCATCGTCGGTGCCCGTCGTGCCCAGGCGCCGGGCCTGGCCAACGCCAGGCGCTTCGCCGAGGCCCTGGCCGTGGGTGGCCTGCTGGTCACCAGCGGGATGGCCGATGGCGTCGATGGGGCGGCCCACGAGGCGGCCCTGGATACGGGCGAGCCGACCATCGCCGTCATCGGTACTGGTCCCGACCGGGTCTACCCACGCAAGCATCATGCCCTGGCACGGCGTATCGCCGCCCATGGCGCCCTCGTCAGCGAATATCCACCCGGTGTGGGCTCGCGGGCGGCCCATTTCCCGCAACGCAACCGGATCATCGCCGGTCTCAGCCTGGGCGTCCTGGTGATCGAAGCCGGGCTGCGATCGGGGTCGCTGATCACGGCCCGCGTCGCTGGGGAGCAGGGGCGTGAGGTCTTCGCCCTGCCGGGATCCATTCACAATGCGCTCGCCGAAGGCTGTCACGCTCTCATCGCCGAGGGCGCCCGCCTGGTCCAGCGAGCCGATGAGATTCTAGGCGTGCTGGCCCCTGCGGCGGTCGAACTGGGTGCCGAACTGCGGGCACGCCTGGAGCGATCCGAGGCCGGCACGGCAGTCGGACGGCGCAAGACGGGCCCGTTCGACTGGCGCCAGGATGAGGAATATCGCCGCCTCCTCGACGCCATGGGTTACGATCCCGCCTCTTTGGACGCCCTGATCGGTACGACGGGCTTCACCGCCGGCGCGCTGTCTTCGATGCTTCTGATGCTGGAGCTCGAGGGCGAGGTTGCCTCCCTGCCCGGGAACCGCTATCAGCGTGTGGTCTGATCGCCGACGCTTGACAGTCGTCACGGCGATATGTTTCCAACTAAATATATACATACGCTGGGGTCCACTCGCCCCGACGGACTTCGGAACCGACTAACGCATGGCTAAGAACCTCCTCATCGTCGAATCGCCGGCCAAGGCCAAGACGATCAACAAGTACCTGGGAGCCGACTTCCAGGTACTGGCGTCGTATGGCCACGTGCGCGACCTGCGACCGAAGGAGGGCGCGGTCGACCCCGAGAACGGTTTCGCCATGGCCTACGAGGTCATCGACCGCAACGAGAAACACGTCGACGCCATCGCCAAGGCCGCCAAAGCGGCGTCCAGCATCTATCTCGCGACCGACTTGGATCGCGAAGGTGAGGCGATCTCCTGGCACATCAGCGAGATCCTCCGTGAGCGCGGCCTGCTCGAGGGCAAGGACGTCCAGCGCGTGGTCTTCAGCGAGATCACGCCGCGCGCCATCAAGGAAGCCGTGGCCAACCCGCGCAAGCTGTCCCACGACCTCGTGGACGCCCAGCAGGCCCGCCGCGCCCTCGACTACCTCGTTGGCTTCAACCTCTCGCCGGTGCTCTGGCGCAAGGTGCAGCGCGGCCTGTCCGCCGGCCGCGTGCAGTCGCCCGCCCTGCGCATGATCGTCGAGCGCGAGCTCGAGATCGAAGCGTTCACGGCACGCGAGTACTGGACCATCCAGGCCAACATGGCCCACCCGCAGGGCGATTTCGATGCCCGCCTGGTCAAGCTCGACGGCAAGAAATTCGAACAGTTCGACCTGACCAACGAGGCCGATGCGACGGCCGCGCGGGCGGCGCTGGAGAAGGCCGCCGCCGGCAAGTTCACCGTGGGCGACGTCACCAGCCGCGAGCGCAAGCGCCGTCCGGCACCGCCGTTCACCACGTCCACGCTGCAGCAGGAAGCCGCCCGTAAGCTCGGCTTCTCGACCAGCCGCACCATGCGGGTCGCCCAGGGCCTCTACGAAGGCGTGTCGCTGGGTAGCGAAGGCAACGTCGGCCTGATCAGCTACATGCGTACCGACTCGGTGGCCCTGTCTGACGATGCCGTGACCGAGCTGCGAGAACTGATCGCGCGCGAATACGGCAAGGGCGCCTTGCCCGACGCGGTCCAGGTCTACAAGTCCAAGTCGAAGAACGCCCAGGAAGCGCATGAGGCGATCCGCCCCACCTCGGCCATGCACATGCCGCGCACCGTGGCGTCGTTCCTCAACGACGACCAGCGCAAGCTCTACGAGTTGATCTGGAAGCGCACCGTCGCCTGCCAGATGGTCCACGCCACGCTCAACACCGTTTCGGTGGAATTCCCCGTCGACGACTCGGCGTTCCGCGCCACCGGTACCACGGTGATCGATCCGGGCTTCCTCGCCGTCTACGAGGAAGGCAAGGACCAGAAAACCGAGGATGACGACGAGCAGCGTCGCCTGCCGCGCCTGGCCCAGGGCGATGTCGTGCCCGTCGCCGCCATCGTGGCCGACCAGCACTTCACCGAGCCGCCGCCGCGCTTCTCCGAAGCCAGCCTGGTCAAGACCCTCGAGGAATACGGCATCGGCCGCCCGTCGACTTACGCCAGCATCATCCAGGTCCTGCTCAGCCGCGAGTACGTGCTCCTGGAAAGCCGCCGCTTCCGGCCGACCGACGTCGGTCGGGCCGTGAGCCAATTCCTTTCCGGCCACTTCGCCCAGTACGTGGACTACGACTTCACCGCCCGCCTCGAAGACGAGCTGGACGCTGTCAGCCGTGGCGAAGAAGCCTGGGTTCCCCTGCTCGAGCGCTTCTGGCAGCCGTTCAAGACCCTGGTGGACGACAAGACCGAATCGGTCGATCGCAACGAGGCCACTGGCGCGCGCGAACTGGGTGAAGACCCGAAGAGCGGCAAGCCGGTCTCGGTACGCCTGGGTCGCTACGGCGCCTACGCGCAGATCGGCAGCAAGGATGACGAGGCCAAGCCGACCTACGCCAGCCTGCGCCCCGGCCAGAGCATGCACACGATCACGCTCGAGGACGCGATGGAGCTGTTCAAGCTGCCGCGCAACCTCGGTCAGTCCGAAGCGGGCGAAGACATCACCGTCGGCGTCGGTCGTTTCGGTCCCTTCGTGAAGCAGGGCAGCACGTATGCCTCGCTCAAGCCCGAAGACGATCCGTACACCATCGAGCTGCCGCGTGCGCTCCAGCTGGTGCAGGAGAAGCTCGAGGCCATCGCCAACCGCATCATCACCGACTTCGGCAACGACATTCAGGTGCTCAACGGTCGCTACGGTCCGTACATCACCGACGGCGAGAAGAACGCACGCATCCCCAAGGATCGCGAGCCGAAGACGCTGACCCTGCCCGAGTGCGTCGAACTCCTCGCGGCCGCGCCGGTGAAGAAGCCGCGTGGCGGCAAGGCGGCGAAGAAGACGGCCACCAAGAAGGCCGCGGCCAAGAAGGCGGCGACCAAGAAGGCTGCCGCGCCGAAGGACGCCACGGCCAAGAAAACGGCGGTGAAGAAGACCGCGGTCAAGAAGACGGCAACGAAGAAAGCCGCGACGAAGAAGACGGCGGCGAAGAAGACCGCCGTGAAGAAAGCCGCTGCCAAGAAGGCGCCAGCCAAGTCAGCAGCCGCCAAGGCGGTATCCCCGTCCGTCGACTGACATGCGTCGGTTCACCACGGCTACGGTTGACGCTGCCGCCGCGCTCCTGCGCGGTGGCGGCGTGCTCGCCTATCCCACCGAGGCCGTGTATGGCCTCGGCTGCGACCCGCACGATCGCGCGTCCTTCGATCGCCTGTTCGCCCTGAAAGGGCGTCCGGCGACACAAGGCGTGCTGCTCATCGCCGCCGACTTCGACCAGATCGCGCCCTATATCGATCTTGCCGCCGTCCCGCCCGCGGTACTCGCGGACGTTCGGGCCTCGTGGCCCGGGCCGCACACCTGGATCTTTCCACGCAGTGAGCGGGTCCCCGAATGGGTCGCCGGCGCCCATGCGGGCATTGCCCTGCGCGTGACGGCGCACGTGCCGGCGGCGGCCCTGTGCCGCGCCTTCGGCGCGCCGCTGGTCTCGACCAGTGCCAACCCCCACGGCGAGCCGCCCGCCCGGGATGTCGCCACCCTCGAGCGCTACTTCGGCGACCGCCTGGACGGCGCGCTCGAGGCTGCGCTGGGCGGTCAGGAGCGACCCACCACCATCCGTGACGCCCTTAGCGGCGCTATCATCCGCGCCTGAGAGGGGGAGTCAGCCGTTGTCGATCGTCCATTCCGAGATGTCCGGGCGCCCAGGCGCACCGTCGCTGCCGCTGCTCGTTGGCTCGCTCTCCCGCGTCGTTGCGTGGCGCGACGGCCACGCCGTGACGGCGGCGACCTTCCTCGCCCACGTGCGCCGGGTTGCGGCATCGCTTCCCGACGCCGAGAGCGCGGTCAATCTCTGCGAAGATCGCTACGCCTTCCTCGTCGCGTTTACGGCGTTGGTCCTGCGTGGCCAGACGAATCTCCTGCCGCCTTCACGGGCCGCCCATGCCGTCGACGAAGTGATGGCGAATCATCCCGGCGCCTACGCCATCGGTGAGCTCGATCTGTCGCCCGCCCCACCGGGCTACCTGCGCATGCCGGTGTTCGACGATGGGTTGTCCACTGACGGTGACATGCCCTCGATCCCGGCTGACGCGGTGGTCGCCATCGGCTACACCTCCGGATCGACCGGCAAGCCGAAGCCCAACCTGAAGACGTGGGGCAGCTTCGTCGCCAGCAATGCAGGCAACGCCAGCATGCTCGGCTGCGCGATCGGCCATGCGTTCCATGTCGTCGCGACCGTTCCTCCCCAACATATGTACGGCATGGAAATGTCCGTGCTCATGCCGCTGCTTTCCGACGTCAGCGTGCATGCGGGCCGGCCCTTCTTCCCCGCGGACGTCGCCACGGCACTTGCCTCGCTGCCCGAGCCGCGCGTGCTGGTGACGACGCCGGTGCATCTGCGTGCCCTCATCGAATCCGGCGTCAGCCTGCCACCCCTGGCCGCGCTCGTATCGGCCACGGCGCCAATGCCGGTTGACGTGGCACGGTCCGCGGAATCACGCTTCGACGCACCGCTGTACGAAGTGTTTGGCTCCACCGAGACCTGCGTGTTCGCCAGCCGGCGCACGGCGTTGGACGACGACTGGACGCTCTACGACGGCGTGGTGCTGCATCCGCAGCCGGATGGCACGCTGGTCGACGCGCCTCAGTTGGCCGAGCCCATCGCACTGGCCGACATCGTGTCGCTGCATGACGAGGGGCGTCGCTTCCGTCTTCGCGGACGCAATACCGACCTGCTCGAGATCGCTGGCAAGCGTGCCTCGCTGGGCGACCTCAATCGCCGGCTGCTCGCCATCGATGGCGTCAGCGACGGCGTGCTGTTCCAGCTGGACGAGGCGGACGCCGCGGGCATCCGCCGTATCGCCGGGCTCGTGGTTGCGCCCACGCTCACCACCGACGCCGTTCTCAACGCGCTCCGCCATGCGATGGATCCGGTGTTCCTGCCGCGGCCGTTGCGCCTGGTCGATGCGTTGCCGCGCAACGAAACCGGCAAGCTGCCGCGCGCGCAACTGATCGAACTGCTCGGACAGCGCTGAGCGGATCCTGCGCCCCCGGGTAGCCGACGCCGGGTAGAATGCCGGGCTCAATGCCTGGAGACACCCCATGAAAGTCCTCGTTATCGGCGGCGGTGGCCGCGAACACGCGCTCGCCTGGAAGCTTGCACAGTCCGGGCGCGTCGACGAGGTCATCGTGGCGCCGGGTAACGCGGGCACAGCCCGCGAGCCCGGCCTGCGCAATGCGCTGGTGGCGGTGACGGATATCGACGGCCTCCTCGCACTGGCGCAGAGCGAAGGC
Source organism: Luteibacter sp. P1_D3 (assembly GCF_056406135.1). Lineage (NCBI taxonomy): Bacteria > Pseudomonadati > Pseudomonadota > Gammaproteobacteria > Lysobacterales > Rhodanobacteraceae > Luteibacter > Luteibacter sp. P1_D3. The sequence continues at coordinate 10,619 of NZ_JBFUAT010000003.1, forward strand.
GTCGGCCTCACCGTGGTCGGCCCCGAGGTGCCCCTGGTCGCCGGCGTCGTGGATCGCTTCACCGCCGCCGGCCTGCGCTGCTTCGGACCCACTGCCCGCGCTGCCCAGCTCGAAGGCAGCAAGGCCTTTGCAAAGGATTTCCTGGCCCGCCACCACATTCCCACCGCGCACTACGCCGTGTTCACCGAACTGGCGCCCGCGCTGGCCCACGTGCGCGTCACCGGCGCGCCGATCGTCATCAAGGCCGATGGCCTTGCCGCCGGCAAGGGCGTCGTCGTGGCCATGACGCTCGAGGAAGCCGAGGCGGCACTGGACGACATGCTCGGCCAGCAAGCCTTTGGCGACGCGTCGTCGCGCGTGGTTATCGAGGAATTCCTCGACGGCGAGGAAGCCAGCTTCATCGTCATCGCCGATGGCAAGCACGCCCTGCCGATGGCGACCAGCCAGGATCACAAGCGTCGCGATGACGGCGACCTCGGGCCGAATACGGGCGGCATGGGCGCTTACTCGCCCGCACCGGTGGTGACCGACGAGGTCTCCGCCCGGGTCATGCGCGAGATCATTCAACCCACGCTCGATGGCATGACCGCCGACGGCGCACCGTTCACCGGGTTTCTCTACGCTGGCCTGATGATCGACAAAGCGGGCGCCGCCAAAGTCATCGAGTTCAACGTGCGCTTCGGCGATCCGGAGACGCAGCCGATCATGCTGCGCCTGGGCTCGGACCTGGTCGACCTGATCGAGGCGGCGCTCGATGGCGATGTGCGCCGTGTGGAGGCGTCGTGGGATGCGCGGCCGTCGCTCGGCATCGTGCTTGCCGCAGGCGGCTATCCGGGCAAGATTCGTACGGGCGACGAGATCATCGGTGCGGACGCGGATTTCGGGCCGGACGTGAAAGTGTTCCACGCCGGGACGACGATGGATGCCAATGGCACTGCCGTGAGTTCGGGCGGGCGCGTGCTCACCATTTGCGCCCTGGGTGAGGATCTGGTCCAGGCGCGTTCCCGGGCCTATGCCGCCATCGGCCGGATCGACCTGAGCGACGCGTTCTACCGGCACGACATCGCCCACCGGGCCCTGCAGCGCAGCTGACGAAGGCGGGTCGGATACACTCGACCCATCTCCTGGCGGTGGCACATGGAATGTCTCAGTTCTCCCTGTTGACGAAGCGACGCTTCGCACCCTTCTTCTGGACACAGGCGCTTGGCGCGTTCAACGACAATGCCTTCCGCAACGCGATGGTCATGCTCGTCGCGTTCCAGATGGCCTTGCCCGATGCCCAGGTCTCGCTCTACACGAACCTGGCGCCCGCGCTGTTCATCCTTCCGTATTTTCTGTTCTCGGCAACGGCCGGACAGATTGCCGAGAAGTTCGAGAAGACCCGCCTCATCCGCTACGTGAAGTTGTTCGAGATCGCGGCGATGGTCGTCGCGGCGATCGGCTTCTTCACCCACCACATTTCCTTGTTGCTGGTGGTGTTGTTCCTGATGGGCATGCACTCGACGATGTTCGGCCCCATCAAGTATTCGATCCTCCCGCAGGCGCTCGAACGCGACGAGCTGGTCGGCGGCAACGCCCTGGTCGAGATGGGCACGCAGCTGGCCATGCTGGTGGGCATGATCGTCGGCAACTCGCTGATGCTGATTGCCGGTTACGGCACGCTCGCGGCGTCGCTGACGACGATTGCGATCGCGGTCACCGGCTACCTGGTGAGTCGCTCCATTCCCGCCGCGCCGGCCACGGCGCCTGGACTCAAATTCAACTGGAATCCGCTGAGCGAAACCTGGCGCGTGCTCAAGCTCACCCATGAAGACCGCGCCATCTTCAACGCGGTGCTGGGTATCTCGTGGTTCTGGTTCTTCGGCACGGTGATGATCGCGCAGCTGCCGAACTACACTCGTCACGTGCTCGGTGGCGACGGCTCGGTGAATACGCTGGCGCTTACGCTGTTCTCGATTGGCACCGGTGTGGGCTCCCTGCTTTGCGAGCGTCTCTCCGGCAAGCGCGTCGAAATCGGTCTCGTGCCGATCGGTGCCTTTGGCCTGACGGTATTCGCGGTCGACCTGTTCTTCGCGCACCCGGCCGTGACGGCTGGTACAACGCTAGGCTGGACCGCTTTCCTGGCCGTGCCGGGGGCATGGCGCGTTGCCCTGGACCTCACGATGATCGGCGCGTTCGCCGGCTTCTACGTCGTGCCGCTGTTCGCCTTCGTGCAGAGTCGCGCGCCACGCGAGCGCCTCTCACGCATTATCGCCGGCAACAACATCGTCAACGCGTTGTTGATCTGCATCGCATCGGGATTCGGCATCGGCCTGACTGCCCTTGGGCTCAGCGTTCCGACGATCTTCCTCATCACAGGGCTGATCAACATCGCCGTCGCGGTGTACATCTTCACGCTTGTGCCCGAATTCATGATGCGGTTCATCACCTGGATCCTCGTGCATTCGCTTTACCGCGTGCGCATGGATGGGCTGAAGAACGTGCCGGACGAAGGCGCCGCGCTGGTCGTCTGCAATCATGTGAGTTTCATGGATCCGCTGATCCTGATGGCCAGCGTGCGCCGGCCGATGCGCTTCGTCATGTACTACAAGATCTTCAACATCCCGGTGCTGAACTTTGTCTTCCGCACCGCCAAAGCGATTCCTATCGCCGGGCGCAATGAAGACCCTGCGCAGCTGGCCCGCGCCTTTGAGCTGATCGACACGGCACTGGCCGCCGGCGAAGTGGTATGCATCTTTCCCGAAGGTGGACTCACCAAGGACGGTGGTATCGCGACATTCCGTCCGGGCGTGGGCCAGATCCTCGCTCGGCGTCCGGTGCCGGTCGTGCCGCTGGCGTTGCGCGGCATGTGGGGCAGCATCTTCAGCCGACGCGACAGCGCCATGCACCGGTCGCGCCTGCCGCGCCGGTTCTGGTCGAAGATCGAGCTGGTCGGTGGCTCGCCGCTGGCGGCGAGCGATGCGAATGCGGCGGTGCTGGAAGCGCGCGTCAGCGAACTGCGCGGCGACAAGGCCTGAGCCAGGTCGCGTGGATCGCCCGAGTCAGGCGACCCAGGCGGCGAGGACGATGACCGCGACGACGGCAAGCCAGACGACGAGCACGCGACGGATCACTCGTCGCGCGTCCTCGAGTTCGGCCACCGGATCGCTGACGTCCTGGACATAGCCGTCGCCGGCTTCGACATCCGCATCGACGCCTGCGCGGGCGACCGCGCCGAGGAAGTCCGGATCGAGGCGGGAACGCGGGCTGCCCGAGGTGTGGTGCCAGTGCTTCCAGGCGCCGATGACGGCGTCGAAGTCGGAGACCAGGGCCATGGCGAAGACCATGAGGTGGGAGGGGATCCAGTCCAGCGCATCGGCGACGCGCTGCGCCGCGATGCGGGTGGCGCTGTCCAGTGCCAGTGAGGCATCGCGGCCGAGGATCTGCGCCAGGCGATACCCGAGGCCTCCGGCAGGGCCCAGCAGCAGGAACCACAGCAGCACGCCGAAGCGACGACGCAGCGCGCCGTAGAACGCGGCTTCGACCAGCGCCGGTGCGAACCACGTCAGCGCCTCCTCGTTGTGACGCAGGCCGACCATCGCCTCGTCACGGCGGAGCGTGTCGGGTGCGCGCAGGATGGCGTCGATGTCGGTTTCGATTTCGCGTGGACCCAGGGCGTAGACCAGCACGGCGATCGAGAAGATCAGCCAGGCCAGATCGAAGAAGGGGAGGGAGGCCAGCAAGGTGGCGAAGATCGCCGTGGCCATCACTGGGACGAGCAGGACGACGGCCACGCGCCCGGGCCCCGAGGTATCGCCCAGTCGGTTCACCCAGCCGCGAAACCAGCAGTCGTCACGCCACCGCGCGAGCTGTGGCACGCTCCAGACGATGGCGAGGGCGATGAGAACGGCGAGGAGACGTAGAGCCATGGCGAGCGCGATCCGCTGGTCGATGCGCCGATTGTAGGGGATCAGCCGCGGGGCGGCGCACTCGCGATGAGTTCGTCGAGACTGACGCCGCGCAGGCCCAGCCAGTGCTCGATCAGTCGATACGACACCGAAAGCGGCGGCGGCACGCCAAGCTCGCCACTGGCCATGCCGTTGACGATATCGTCAACCGTGAACCAGCGCGCATCTTCAAGCTCATCGTCGCGCAGGTGGATCTCGCGCGTCTTCGCGGTCGCGGTGAAGCCGACCATCAGCGAGGCAGGCAACGGCCAGGGCTGGGACGAGTGATACGTCGCGTGGAGCACTTCGATGCCGGACTCTTCGCGTACTTCGCGACGCACGGCGTCTTCGAGCGATTCGCCCGGCTCGATGAATCCGGCGAGCGTGGAGTAGCGGCCAGCAGGCCACCCTCGCTGGCGACCGAGCAGGCAGCGGTCACCGTCCTCCACGATCACGATGATCGCGGCATCCGTGCGCGGGAAATGCATGTGCGCGCCGTCCGGGTTGGTGCATTGCACGCGATGGCCTGCGGCGACCACGAGTGTCGGCGCGCCGCACTGGCTGCAGAACCGGGTCTGGCGCTGCCAATGGGTGATGCCCTTGGCGAAAGCGAACAGTCCGGCGTCGAACGCGGTGAAGACCAGGCCCGCTTCGCGCAGCGACACACGGCGTGAGCCGGTCAGCGCGGTGAAAATATCGGCCTGGGCTTCGTCCACGACCAGCGTGAACCAGGCAGCGTCCCCGGCGAGGCCGAGGAAAGTGGCGGGAATGTCACCGAAGCGCTCGTTACGCATCGTGGGCGACATCCACTCCGGCGCGTCGTCGTCGCTCCGCGCGAACGCCTGGCCGTCACTGTCGAGTACCAGGAAGCGACTGCTGGCAGCGCGCTCGACGTCTTCCACCCAAAGGCGGTCGTCGCGGCGCTCGGCCATGCGATCGATATCGATGCCGGCGAAGACATTCTCACGGGCGCGCACTGCGACGGCCCGGTCGCGCTCCTGGTCGATCGTCACGCCGCGCGACCGCTCATGCGCTGAACGACGAACCGCAGCCGCAGGTCGTCTTCGCGTTCGGATTGCGGATGACGAACTGGGAGCCACTGAAGGACTCCGCGTAGTCGATCTCGGCACCGGTGAGGTACTGCAACGAGAGCGGATCGACGACCAGCGTCACACCTTCGCGCGAGACCGCGAGGTCGTCCTCGGCCTGGTCCTCGTCGAACGTGAAGCCGTACTGGAAGCCCGAGCAACCGCCGCCGCTGATGTAGACGCGCAGCTTCAGGCCGGGGTTGCCTTCTTCCTCGATCAGCTGGTGCACCTTGCGGGCAGCAGCTTCGGTGAAGATCAGCGGCGCACCAGCGGAACGGTAGTCCGGGGACGGCGCCATGGGAAAGGGGTTGTTCATGCCACCCATAATGGCGCCGTTCGGCGACAGGTCAAGCCTCGGCCGGCACCGGGGCAGCCTCGATGGCGGCCTGGGCGAGCTGGCGGACGGTAGCCGGGGCGCGGTGGATCATCTTGCCGTTGACCTGGGCGCCGGCCGTCATTTCCAGCACCTGATACTGGACATCACCCTCGATGCGGGCCAGTGGAGCCAGTTCCAGCCGCTCCGACACCTCGATATCGCCGGTGACGCCACCGTTGATCACCGCGTGCGGCACGTCAATGCGACCAATGACCCGGCCGGTCTCACTGATCGTGAGTACGCCATCGCTTCCCGGATCGGCCTGTACCGATCCCTCGACGATGCCGTCCAGATGCAGGGTGCCGCTGAACTGCACGTCACCGCGGATGGTGACGCCGCGGGCGATCAGGCTGGTGGCGGCGGCGCCGACGGAGGGGGCCTGGTTCTTCCGGTTACTGCTGAACATCGTTGACCTCGTCGTTTCGGGTGGCGTCTTCCCAGGGAATCGTACGGGTGACGGGCTCATCGCCATCAGGGTTGGCGGCGACGCGCAGGCGCGTCGGTTTGAACCCGGCGGGGAGAGTGAAGCTTCCCTGGATCTGCTGGAAATATTTGAACGCGAAGGCGGGCCCCTGGGTGGCGGCAGGCTGGCCAAGCGCCGGCCCCTCGAGCGTCGTCACCTTGCTGCCCTGGATACCCTCGACGGCCAGGGTGAGGTTGCCCTTCAGCACCTCGCCGCGCCGCGCGTTCTGGGTGAGCGTAATCACGACGTTCCAGGCGTTAGGCGATCCCTTGACCGGCTCGGTGCGGGCGCCCTGGACTTTCAAGCCATCGCGCTGGCCACTGCCGCCGACAAGGCGCGAGTAGAACGCAAGGTCGGTGCGCAGGCCGCTGATTTCCTCGTCGCGCTCAGCCAGGTTTCGCTTGAGTTCTTTTGCGGCGATGCCAGCGACCTGATCGGCGCGCTGGAGGTTAGCCACCTGCTGGCGCAAGTCCTCGTTTTCCTCGTCGAGCGCGCGAGCACTCGTCCGCGACGTGACAGCGACCGGCCCATGACCGACCAGCATCCAGACAAAAAGCCCGACAACAACCAGGCTGGCCGCCCACAGGCCGAGCAACAGCGCCCGCTTGCGGCCCTCGCGAGCCGTGTCGGCGAGGGTGCGCACGACGAATCGTGGCGGGTGCCGGGAAGCCATGAGCGATTCCGTGGAGGAGGCGTGAAGGCCGGATGGTATAGCCCGCCCCTCCCTCCAGGGTCAACCGACAGCCCCCCAAACTGGGACCAGCCGCACTATGTGGGAGCCGATTCATCGGCGAAAGAATCTCGCGACCACCTCAAAAAAAAGCCGCCTCGCGGCGGCTTGTTTCTTCAGGCGATAAAGGCGAACCTCAATCCGACAGCTTCCCCACCTTGCTCAGCATGTACCGCTCCGGACCGATGTCCGAGATAAGGCTGAACTGCGTTTCGAGCCAGTCGATGTGCTCTTCTTCCTGGCCAAGGATGAACTTGAACAGGTCACGGCTGACGAAATCGTGGATGCCTTCGCTGTAGGCGATGGCCTCGCGCAGGTCCTTGGTCGCGATCATCTCGAGGTCGAGGTCGCCCTGCAGGGCTTCGACCACGTTCTCACCGATGCGCAGCTTGCCCAGGTGCTGAAGGTTCGGCAGACCGTCGAGGAAGAGAATGCGCTCGATGAGCTTGTCCGCGTGCTTCATTTCCTCGATCGACTCTTCGTACTCGTGCTTGGCGAGTTCGTTGTAGCCCCAGTCCTTGAACATCCTGTAATGCAGGAAGTACTGGTTGATCGCGGCGAGCTCGTTGTAGAGCACCTTGTTGAGGAATTCGATGACCTTTGCGTCGCCCTTCATGAGGGGTCTCCCTGACTGTTCAGGGCACGACTATACGTCGCCGCGAAAGGGCATGACGAAACGAGAATGAAGACGGTTCGCGTCCGCGAAAACGCTACGAATGCGCTCAGGCGGGTGTCGGCAGGAAGGTCAGGACCGACCGGGTCTGCTCGACGGCGTCACGCAGGCACTGGCGGGCTTCCGGTTCACAGGCGCCGCAGCAATCCGAGCAACCCGTGCGGGCCTGGAGCTGGGCGAACGACTCCACACCCTCGGCTGCGGCGCGGCGGATGGCGTGGTCGGTGACGGCGTTGCACATGCAGATGTACATGGGTGCGCATTCGAATACGAATGCGAACGATTGTCAACTACACAAATGTGAAGCCGGCCCAGGACGGGGTTGGCTACTCGCCGCCCTGGGCCAGGCGCAAGGCCTCGGCCTGCTGGGGGCAGGTGCCCACGGTGACCGAGCAGGTGACCTCGACCGTCGGGGCGAACTGGCGCAGGGCCCGCTCGTAGACCTGGCGCTTGAAGTTCACGACGTGGTTGGCCGGGTACCAGAAATCCACCCAGCGCCAGGAGTCGAACTCGGGTTTTTCGCAGGCATCGAGCTTCAGGGCGTCCTCGCTGCCGGTCAGCCGGAGCAGGAACCAGACCTGCTTCTGGCCGATGCAGGTGGGCCGCTGGTGGTGGCGGACGAAGCGGCTGGGCAAGCGGTAGCGCAGCCAGCCGCGGGTCTCGGCCAGCACTTCGACGTGGTGGGCGTGCAGGCCGGTTTCTTCCTCCAGCTCGCGGTACATCGCCTCCAGGGGAGTTTCGTCGCTACGCATGCCTCCCTGCGGAAACTGCCAGCCGTCACGGTTCACCCGACGCGCCCAGAAAAGGCGGCCGTCCCCATTGAGGAGAACAATCCCCACATTCGGTCGATAGCCATCAGCGTCGATCATCCGCCCTCCGCGAACGTGCCGCGATACGCCCGATTCAACCACACCGCGAGAAGCGTGTACAAGGCGCTACTTGAACGGAAGGCGCGCCCCGATTAAACTGCCCGGCCTTCGTGAGCCCGTCTCACGAACGACCAGGTTCCACGGCTAGGTAGCTCAGCTGGTCAGAGCGCGGCACTCATAATGCTGAGGTCGGCGGTTCGAGCCCGCCTCTAGCCACCAGAAAAAAGAAGGCCGCGCCCTATGGGCGCGGCTTTTTTCTTGCCCGTTTGCGGGTGTCAGATCGCCCGCAAGGACTCGGGCTCGGTCATGTCCTCGACCCGTGGCGGGTTATCGAGCACCGCCCGCGCCAGCTCGATCACGTTGTGCACCCGCAGCTTGGTCATCAGGTTGGCCCGGTGCAGTTCGACAGTCTTCGGGCTGATGTTGAGCTCGCCGGCGATGACCTTGTTGAGCTTGCCGTTCATGATCCCATCGAGCACCTGGGACTCGCGCCGGGTCAGCCCGACATCCGGCCGCAACGAAGCCAGTGGACTCGCCGCCGGCTCATCGGCCGATAAATCGTCGTCAGGCAGGGGCATCAGGAAGACGGCTTCGAACGCACCGGACTTAGCGTCGATGGCCTGTCGGGTCATCCGGAAGCGCCGCGCCGGGGCCTGCCTGTCGCGGAAAATGACATCGCCGGTGTCACCGAGCGGCTCCAGATGGTTGTCGATCCAGGTCGGCCCCGCGCGCCCTCGGCCAATGCCGAACTCGCTCAGGAAGGCGCCGTTGATCATGACCACGCGCCCGTTGTCACGCTGCCACACCGCGCAGGGCCAGGGCAGGGCAGCGAGCACTTCTTCGGCCAGTCCGCACAGGGGCGCACTGTCCGGCAAACCACGTCCAAGGCCCATGAAGCCTCCCGGTTAATGTGGCCTGCGGAGCCCCCCGGCTCCGCGCAAGTCGTCTGGAACGCAACGGTTATCCCATGAAATCGGTCCGGACCATCCGTGTCATCCGTAAAAATGCGAACCCGGTCGTGAAGGCGGTCCGGCCGAAATCGTTTGCATGGCTGTACGTTAGAATAGACGGTCACTACTTGCGACCCGAACCGATGCGCATCTTCAAGACCTTCAATATCGAGGCAGCCCATCGCCTGCCGAATGTGCCCGAGGGGCATAAATGTTCGCGGTTGCACGGGCACTCGTTCCGCGTGGAATTGCATGTCGAAGGCCCCACCGACCCCGTCTTTGGATGGGTCATGGACTTCGGCGATCTCAAGGCGCGCTTCCAGCCGCTCTACGATCGTCTCGACCATCATTACCTCAACGATATCGACGGCCTGGACAATCCCACCAGCGAAAACCTGGCGCGCTGGATCTTCGAGCGTCTTCGCGTCGACGTTCCCGGTCTGGCCCGTGTCGTCGTCCATGAAACCTGTACGTCGGGTGCCGAGTTCTCAGCGGACATGGTCTAAAGCTGCCTACGCAGGAATTCGCGGTTGCCGCGTTGCAGCAGACGGGTCTACACTCCGGCACCTCCCCGTTCCCCAACGGTCGTATCGATGTCACACGCAAGCGGTTATGCCGATTTCGCCCGTTTCGTCGAACAGGCTGCCGCCGCGCAGGCGCTGGCCTGGCGTGGCATGGAGCGTTTCGCCGACCTGCACCTCCAGGCGCTCGAGGGCCACGCGCGCGCCGCGAGCGGCCTGATGGCGGACGCCATGTCGGCCACGGATGAGGCTTCGGTGCGCGTGCTGATGGCGCGTGGCGGGGATCTGCAACGTGAAGGCGTGCAACGCGCAGCCTCCGCCGCCGGCGACATGTTCGACGTGGCCGTAGAGACGGCAACGTCCCTCGGCGCACTGGCAGGTCAGCCCGCCCGGGCCTGACCTACCGCGGCTCCCTCGCCAACGACGCGACGGATGTCGCGCCGGCGGGTGGTTATGGCCTTTCTTCGCTTGTCCCGTTGTTTACGGCACTGGTATACTTTTCCAGATTAAACCGTGGCCCGTTGAACCATCTGGTGCCGCCTTCGAGCGAAACCACGGGAGCCTCGCGTTGCTCAACAGTCTTGCAGCCGGTCGTCATCTCGCCATGCGCGTCGTTATCGCGCAGCTGGTGGTGGCCGTTTTCGCCGGACTGGCATTTCTCCTGCAGGGGCGTCCGGCCGGTCTGGCTGCCTTCGCGGGTGCCCTGATCGTCGCTATCGCCACCGCGCTGCTCGCTGCGCGGGCGTTCAGTGCGCTGGGAGGTGCGGGGGCAACGTTCGTTCGCTTTCTCGTGGGCATGATCCTTCGCTGGATCGTCCTCATCGGCGGACTGGCTCTCATTCTGGTTCAGTGGAAGCTGCCACCCTTGCCCGCACTGGCGGGCCTGGTAGCAGCCTTCGCGGTCAATGTATTTGCATTCAGATTCAAGGGTTAAGGCATGGCGAGCGAACCGCAAGGCGGTCTGACCGAATACATCCAGCACCACCTGAACCACATGACGGTGAATTTCAGCACCGATCATGGGACGTTCTGGAACCTGCGCGTCGACTCCCTTGCGGTGTCGTTCGTGCTGGGTGCTGTGTTCTGCCTGTGGTTCTGGCTGTTCGCCCGCAAGGCGACTTCGGGCGTTCCGTCCAAGGGTCAGGCACTGGTCGAACTGGCGATCGAATTCGTCGACACCCAGGTGAAGGACACCTTCCACGGCGACCGTCGCACGGTCACGCCGCTGGCGTTGTCCATCTTCATGTGGGTGTTCTTCATGAACGCGATGGACCTGCTCCCGGTGGATCTCGCCGGCTGGCTGGTGCACACGTTCGCCGGTGCGGAGACTGCGCACCACACGTACTTCCGCATGGTGCCGACCGCCGACATCAACACCACGATCGGTCTGTCGCTGGCGGTGATCCTCATCGTGATCGGCCACGGTATCAAGGCGAAGGGTGGCTTCGGTTACGGCAAGGAAATGCTGACGGCGCCATTCCATGCCGAAAGCATGCCGGCCAAGATCATCCTGCTGATTCCCAACCTGCTTCTCAACGTCGTCGAAACACTGTCGAAACCCGTGTCGCTCGCGATGCGACTGTTCGGCAACATGTACGGTGGCGAATTGGTGTTCATGCTGATCGCCGGCCTGATGGTGAGCTGGATCGGCTTCGTGCCTGGCGTCGTGTTCAACACGGCCTGGGCGATCTTCCACATCCTGATCATCGCCCTCCAGGCGTTCATCTTCATGATGCTGACGATCGTCTATATCGCCACGGCGCGTGAACACCACTAACTCACCGCACCGACGTTAAACCCAGTCCATTCTGTTTCGTTTCACACCACCCTTTCGACTTCAAAGAAATCCCAGGAGAACACCATGGAACTCACCGCACTCTTCGCACACGTGCAGGGCATGACCGCCATCGCCATCGGCGTCATCATCGGCCTCGGCGCGCTCGGTGCGTGTCTCGGTATCGCCATCATGGGCTCGAAGTTCCTCGAGTCGGCCGCCCGTCAGCCGGAACTGGTTCCGCTGCTCCAGGGTCGTATGTTCCTGCTCGCCGGCCTGATCGACGCGGCGTTCATCATCGGCCTGGCGATCGCCCTGCTGCTCGCTTTCTCGAACCCGCTGATCGGCGTTCTGCGCACCGCCGCCGGCGGCTAAGCGAGTGTTCGTCTTGTCGCCGTGGCGTAACCCGCCACGGCGACCGTCAGTACCCCAGCGTTCGGAGTCTTTGGAGAGATCATGGAAATTAACATGACCTTCCTGGGCCAGATGATCTCTTTTGCGATCCTGGTCTGGTTCACCACCAAGTTCATCTGGCCCCAGCTCAACGGTGCCATCGAAGAACGCCAGAAGAAGGTGGCCGAAGGGCTCGCCGCGGCCGAGCGTGCTCGTGCCGAGCTGAAGGATGCCGACGCCAAGGTCGCTGTCGAGATCAAGCAGGCTCGCCTCCAGGCGACCGAGATCATCGACAAGGCCCAGCAGCAGGCCAACCAGCTTCTTGAGAAAGCCCGCGCCGAAGCCACCGGTGAGATCAACCGTCTGAAGGCCCAGGCCCAGGACGAGATTGCCTCGATGGCCCAGCGTGCCCGTGAACAGCTTCGCGAACAGGTCGGCGCCCTCGCCGTGCGTGGCGCGGAGAAGATCGTGCAGCGTGAAATCGATCCGGCGGCCCATAAGGCGCTGCTCGACCAACTCGCCGCCGAGATCTGATCATGGCCCAGGCGCTCACCCTCGCTCGTCCCTACGCACGCGCTGCTTTCGAAGTGGCGCATGCGTCGGGTTCGCTCGCCGACTGGTCCCGTGCGCTGAACTTCGCGGCCGTGGTCGCGGCGGATTCGCGTGTTGCCGGCCTGACCAACGATCCGCGTGTGTTGCCGGCCCAGCTGGTCGCGCTGCATCTGCCGCAGGGCATGGCAACCGACACGCCGTTCGCGAGCTTCCTCGCGGAGCTGGCCGACAACGGTCGCCTGGTTCTCCTGCCGGAAATCGCGGCGCTCTACGACGACTACAAGCGTGAGTCGGAGCAGACGCTCAAGGTCAAGGTCACGAGCGCACTGGATCTCGATACGGCACAGGCGGACCTGCTGCGCGCCTCGCTGAAGCGCCGCTTCAAGCGCGAGATCGAACTGGATACGCATGTCGATGCGTCCTTGCTTGGTGGTGTCGTTATCGACACCGGCGAACAGGTCATCGACGGTTCCGCGCGCGGCCGCCTCCAGCGGCTCGCCAGCGCGCTGACGCACTGATACGAGATAAGGAACAGACCATGTCCAGCACCACACTGAATCCGTCCGAGATCAGCGAGCTGATCAAGACCCGCATCGAGCAGTTCAAGCTCGGCGCCGAGGCACGCAACGAAGGCACGATCATCAGCGTGTCCGACGGCATCGTGCGCATCCACGGCCTGGCCGATGTGATGCAGGGCGAAATGATCGAACTGCCGAACAACACGTTCGCCCTCGCGCTGAACCTCGAGCGCGACTCGGTCGGCGCCGTGGTTCTCGGTGAATACCAGCACCTGCGCGAAGGCGATGCCGCCAAGACCACCGGCCGCATTCTCGAAGTGCCGGTCGGCCCGGGCCTGCTCGGTCGCGTCGTCGACGCGCTGGGTAACCCGATCGACGGCAAGGGCCCGATCGACGCCGTGGGCACCAGCCCGGTTGAGAAGGTCGCGCCGGGCGTCATCTGGCGCCAGTCGGTCGACCAGCCGATGCAGACGGGCTACAAGTCCATCGATTCGATGATCCCGATCGGCCGCGGCCAGCGCGAGCTGATCATCGGCGACCGCCAGACGGGCAAGACCGCCGTCGCGATCGACGCGATCATCAACCAGAAGCACTCGGGCATTAAGTGCATCTACGTCGCCATCGGTCAGAAGCGCAGCTCGATCGCCAATGTCGTGCGCAAGCTCGAAGAGAACGGCGCGCTGGCCAACACCATCGTCGTCGTCGCTTCGGCCTCCGAAGCCGCCGCCCTGCAGTATGTCGCGCCGTATTCCGGCTGTGCCATGGGCGAGTACTYCCGTGACATCGGCGAAGACGCGCTCATCGTGTACGACGATCTCTCCAAGCAGGCCGTCGCCTACCGCCAGATCTCGCTGCTGCTCAAGCGTCCGCCGGGCCGCGAAGCCTATCCGGGCGACGTTTTCTATCTTCACTCGCGTCTGCTCGAGCGCGCCTCGCGCGTCAGCGCCGAATACGTCGAGAAGATGACCGACGGCAAGGTGACCGGCAAGACGGGTTCGCTCACCGCCCTGCCGATCATCGAGACCCAGGCCGGCGACGTTTCCGCGTTCGTTCCGACCAACGTGATTTCGATCACCGACGGCCAGATCTTCCTCGAGACCGATCTGTTCAACGCCGGTATCCGTCCGCCCGTCAACGCCGGTATCTCGGTCTCGCGTGTCGGTGGTGCCGCCCAGACCAAGATCATCAAGAAGCTCTCCGGCGGCGTGAAGCTGGCCCTCGCGCAGTACCGTGAGCTGGCTGCGTTCGCGCAGTTCGCTTCGGACCTGGATGCCGCCACGCGCGCGCAGCTGGACCGCGGTCAGCGCGTGACGGAACTGATGAAGCAGCCGCAGTACTCGCCGCTGTCGATCGCCGAGTTGGGCGTGTCGGTGTTCGCCGCTGAAAAGGGCTACCTCGACGACCTGCCGATCAACAAGGTGCTGCCGTTCGAGAAGGGCCTGCATGCCTTCTTCCGCCAGAACCACGCCGATCTGATGACCAAGATCGACGCCACGGGTGACTGGGACAAGGACATCGAGGCGACCTTCAAGTCGGCCACCGACGAGTTCAAGAAGACCGGTAGCTGGTAAGAGCGAGACACGCGGGGCGGGCGACATAGCCCGCCTCGTGGAACACCTGGCGTCACCCTTTACAGACGAGTAAGCCATGGCAAGCGGCCGCGAAATCAAAACCAAGATCAAGAGCACGCAGAACATGCGCAAGGTGACGCGTGCGCTCGAAATGGTCTCGGCATCGAAGATCCGCAAGGCGCAGGACCTGATGAAGGCGTCGCGTCCCTATGCGCGCCTCATGCGCAAGGTGATCGCTCACGTTGCCCAGGCCAGCACGGACTTCGTGCACCCGTTCCTCACCGAGCGCGAGAACGTCGCGCGCGTCGGCTTCATCGTGGTGTCGACGGATCGCGGCCTTGCCGGTGGCCTCAACTCCAACCTGTTCCGTCGCACACTCACGTCCATTCGCGAGTGGCAGGGCAAGGGCGCCGAGATCGATGTGGTTGCCGTCGGCCAGAAGGCCGTCAGCTTCTTCCGTCGCATCAAGGGCGTGAACCTGATCGGCACGGCGACGCACCTGGGTGAGAAGCCGAAGCTCGAAGACCTCATCGGCGTGATCAAGGTCGTCCTCGACGCGTACTCCGATAACAAGCTCGACCGCGTGTTCCTGGTCTACAACGACTTCGTGAACACCATCGTGCAGAAGCCGACCATCGAGGCGCTGCTGCCGGTGTCGCTGGTTGCGCAGGAACTCGAGAACGCCGAAGGCAAGGCCTCCGAGGGCGTGAAGGTCGAGCAGACCCACGACTGGGATTACATCTACGAACCCGACGCGCGCACGGTGCTCGAGCATCTGATGACGCGCTACATCGAGTCCGTGGTGTACCAGGCCGCGCTGGAGAACCTGGCCAGCGAACACGCTGCGCGCATGGTCGCCATGAAGGCCGCATCGGACAACGCGAACAAGGTCATCGGCGAGCTGACGCTGGTCTACAACAAGGCACGTCAGGCGGCGATTACCCAGGAAATCTCGGAAATCGTCGGCGGCGCCGCCGCGGTCTGACCGAAACCCCAAAGCGATGGCGACGCATCATGCGGCGCCGAAACAGAACCTTACGAAGATTCATCCGGAGCATTCCATGAGCCAGGGCAAAGTTGTTCAGATCATCGGCGCGGTCGTCGACGTCGAATTCGCGCGCGACCAGGTGCCGGAGATTTACGACGCACTGAAGGTCGACGGCACCGAGATCACCCTCGAAGTGCAGCAGCAGCTCGGTGACGGCATCGTGCGCTGCATCGCGCTCGGTTCGACCGACGGCCTGCGCCGCAACCTGATCGCCCGCAACACCGGCGAAGGCATCAAGGTGCCGGTCGGCAAGGCCACCCTCGGTCGCATCATGGACGTGCTCGGTCGGCCGATCGACGAAGCCGGCCCGATCGGCGAGAACGAGCAGTGGGTCATCCACCGCGAAGCCCCGGCCTACGACGAGCAGGCTGCCGGTAACGAACTGCTGGAAACCGGCATCAAGGTCATCGACCTGATGTGCCCGTTCGCCAAGGGCGGCAAGGTCGGCCTGTTCGGCGGCGCCGGCGTCGGCAAGACGGTCAACATGATGGAGCTCATCAACAACATCGCCAAGGCGCACTCGGGTCTGTCCGTGTTCGCCGGCGTGGGTGAGCGTACGCGTGAAGGTAACGACTTCTATCACGAGATGAAGGACTCCAACGTCCTCGACAAGGTCGCGATGGTTTACGGCCAGATGAACGAGCCGCCGGGCAACCGTCTGCGCGTCGCGCTGACCGGCCTGACCATGGCCGAGTACTTCCGTGACGAGAAGGACGAGACCGGCAAGGGCAAGGACGTCCTGCTCTTCGTCGACAACATCTACCGCTACACGCTGGCCGGTACCGAAGTGTCCGCGCTGCTCGGCCGTATGCCGTCGGCCGTGGGCTACCAGCCGACGCTGGCCGAGGAAATGGGCGTCCTGCAGGAGCGCATCACCTCGACCAAGACCGGCTCGATCACCTCGATCCAGGCCGTCTACGTTCCCGCGGATGACCTTACCGATCCGTCGCCGGCGACGACCTTCGCGCATCTCGATGCCACGGTCACCCTGAGCCGCGATATCGCCTCGCTGGGTATCTACCCGGCCGTCGATCCGCTGGCTTCCAGCAGCCGTCAGCTCGATGCCGCGGTGATCGGCCAGGAGCACTACGACATCGCCCGTCGCGTGCAGGGCACCCTGCAGCGCTACAAGGAACTGAAGGACATCATCGCGATTCTCGGCATGGACGAGCTGTCGCCGGAAGACAAGGCCTCGGTGTCGCGCGCCCGCAAGATCGAGCGCTTCTTCTCGCAGCCGTTCCACGTGGCCGAAGTCTTCACCGGCTCGCCGGGCAAGTACGTCGCACTGAAGGACACGATCCGCGGCTTCAAGATGATCCTCGACGGCGAGCTCGACTATCTGCCGGAGCAGGCCTTCTACATGGTCGGCGGCATCGACGAAGCCATCAAGAAGGGCGAGGACATGGGTGCGAAGAAGGCCGCGTAAGCGCCTTCTTTCCCCACTCCTTACCTAGGAAGACAAGCCCATGACCCACACCATTCGCGTCGACATCGTCAGCGCCGAAGCCGAGATCTACTCCGGCGAAGCCACGCTCGTGGTCGCCACCGGTGAGCTCGGCGAGCTGGGTATCGCGCCGCGTCACGCGCCGCTGATCACCCGTCTCAAGCCCGGCCACGTGGACGTGGTCGGCGCCAACGGCGAGCGCCAGCAGTTCTACGTCTCCGGCGGCATCCTCGAGGTGCAGCCGCAGGTCGTGACGATCCTCGCCGATACGGCCGCCCGCGCGGCCGACCTCGACGAGGCCGCCGCCCTGAAAGCGAAGGGTGAGGCCGAAGCCGCCCTGGCCAATCGTGGCGAGACGCTGGACGTCGCCGAAGCCCAGGCCAAGCTGGCCGAGGCCCTGGCCCAGCTCCAGGCCCTCGAGCGCATGCGCAAGACCCTGAAGCACTAAGAGCAGCCCGAAGGGACAGCTTCCCCTTGTGGGAGCCGCTTCAGCGGCGATGCTCTCCAACGAAAAGCCGGCGCCCGACAGCGCCGGTTTTTTTTTGTCCGCCCTTCATGCCCCCGTGACCGAAAACGCGCCACACTGGCGCGGTCCTTCCCGGTACCCGCTCCCATGCACACCCGCTACCGCCGCAGCCTGTGGATCATCGGCGCCATCGTCGTCGTGCTGGTCATCGCGCGGATTGCCCTGCCGTACGTGGTGCTCAACTACCTCAACGGCCGCCTCGCGAAAATGGGCAACTACGCGGGCCACATCGACGACATCGACATTCATCTGTGGCGTGGTGCGTATTCGATCGACCACATGACCATCACCAAGACCGACGGCAAGCTTCCGGTGCCGCTGTTCGAGACGGCGCGTGCCGAGATCTCCCTGAGCTACACCGCGATGGTCAAAGGTTACGTGCGCGGCAAGATCGACTTCTTCGATCCGGTGGTGAACTTCGTCGACGGCAAAGGCGAGGGCGATACGCAGACAGGTAAGGGCGTCGCCTGGCGCACACCGCTGAAGGCACTCGTGCCGACGCGCCTCGAAGAGGTCAACGTCACCAACGGCACCATGACGTTCCACAACTTCGTGTCGAGCCCGAAAGTCGACCTCAAGATGACCGACGTCAACGGAACGGCCACCAACCTGACGAACGTGCAGCGCGAAGGCGGCTCCCGCGTCGCCCACATGCATGCGACGGCGAAGGTGCTTGGTGACGCACCCCTGGAGACCACGGCGGAATTCGATCCGCTGGAGCGCCTCGGCGACTTCCACTACGAGTTACGCATTCGCAACATCAAGCTGGTGAAGGCGAACGATCTCGTCCGGGCGTATTCGGGGCTGGACTTCGCTGGTGGCGAGGGCGATTTCGTCATGGAGCTCCAGGCGAAAGACCGCAAGCTCAACGGCTACGCGAAGCCGCTCTTCCACGACCTGCAGGTCTTCAGCTGGAAGCAGGATGTGGAGGAGGATCACAAGGGACCGGTCAAGCTGGCGTACGAGGCGCTGGCCGAAGGTGTCGCCAAGGTCTTTAAGAATCAGTCGAAAGACCAGTTCGCGACACGCGTGCCCATATCCGGCACCATTGGTGAGAAGAACATGTCCACGGGCGACGCCATCATCGGCATCCTGCACAACGCCTTTGTCGAAGCCTACAAGCCCAACCTCGAACACCTGACCCATCGGCCGGACGAGACCAAGTAGCCGACTTGGCAGGGGCGACGAAACGCGCGAAAGTGCGGCCCTCTCCTTAACGTCAGGCAAGAGCCTATGACCGCGACGCCGCTCCATGTCCTGATCCTCGCTGCGGGCGAAGGCAAGCGGATGAAGTCCGCGTCCGCCAAGGTACTCATGCCATTGGCCGGGCGGCCGCTGCTTTCCCACGTGATCGACGCGGCGCGTTCCCTGGGACCCACGGGCGTTCACGTGGTCTATGGCCACAACGGCGAACAGGTGCGTGCCGCCTATGCCGCCGACACCTCGTTGGGCTGGATCGAGCAACGCGAGCGCCTCGGGACGGGCCATGCCGTGCGCACCGCCCTTGAAGCCTTGCAGTCGGCCGGCAAGCTGGAAGGGCGCGTGCTCATCCTCTACGGCGACGTGCCCCTGATTCGCGGCGAAACGCTGGCGGCGCTCGCCCAGACGGGCGCAGGCCTGGCCATGCTCGCCACGCGGCTCGCGGATCCGCGCGGCTACGGGCGGGTCGTTCTCGATGCGGCGGGGAATGTCCGCCACATCGTCGAGGAGAAGGATGCGAGCGCCGCGCAACGCGCGATCGACCTCGTCAATACAGGCATTGTTGCCGGCGATGCCACACGCCTGCTTGCGTGGACGCAGCGGCTGGGCAACGGCAACGCCCAGGGCGAGTACTACCTCACCGATGTCTTCGAGATGGCCTCGACCGAGGGTACGCCAGCGGCCTGCGTCGACTGCGACCCGGTGGAAGCGTCGGGAGCGAACGATCCCTGGCAGCTCGCCGGCCTCGAAGCCCTCTGCCGGGAGCGTATGGCGCGGGAGCTCGCGTTGGCAGGTGTACGCCTCGCTGATCCCGCACGACTCGACGTGCGCGGCAAGATCACCACCGGTCGTGATGTCGAGATCGACGTCAATGTCATTCTCGAAGGCGACGTGGTGTTGGGCGACGACGTGCGCGTCGGTCCTTTCACGCGGATCCGCAACGCGACCCTCGCGGCCGGCACCGTTGTCCTCGCGCATTGCGATCTCGATGGCGTCGTGACGCACGGCCCCTGCACGATCGGACCGTTCGCGCGGCTGCGTCCGGGCACCGATCTCGCGGCCGGTGTGCACATCGGTAACTTCGTCGAGACGAAGAACGCGGTGATCGCCGAAGGCTCGAAGGCCAACCATCTCAGCTATCTCGGCGACACGGTGATCGGCCGCAAGGTGAACATCGGCGCTGGC
The DNA here is from genome assembly GCF_056406135.1 of Luteibacter sp. P1_D3. NCBI lineage: Bacteria > Pseudomonadati > Pseudomonadota > Gammaproteobacteria > Lysobacterales > Rhodanobacteraceae > Luteibacter > Luteibacter sp. P1_D3. The sequence goes on from NZ_JBFUAT010000003.1 coordinate 30,426, forward strand.
ACGATCACCTGCAACTACGACGGCGTGAACAAGAGTCGCACGACCATCGGCGATGGCGTGTTCGTCGGTTCGAACAGTGCGTTGGTCGCGCCGGTCACCTTGCACGAAGGCGCGACGATCGGCGCCGGATCGGTGATCACCAAGGATGCGCCGGCGGACGCGTTGACCCTCTCGCGTGCTCGGCAGACCGTGATAGACGGCTGGCAGCGGCCAACGAAGAAGGCCTGATCAGGCCTTCTCGATGACGACGCACGCTGGGCCCGATCAGGTCCGGTAACGCCAGCCGTCGATTTCCACGAGCAGCTCCGCGCGGCAGATATCGCCGTGCACGAGGAGCAGGGGAGCCTCCCGCAGATGCCGTGCGGCGAATGCGCGGATCAAAGGCTCGTCCCGGGGGTGTCGCACGTAGACCTTCAGCGGCGCCAGACGATCGAACCCCGGCGGCAGGCCGCCGGCCGCGAGCAACGTGTCGAGGTTGCGCAAGGTTTCTCCGAGCTGCGCGGCGATATCCCCGGCATGGGCCGAGGCGTGGCCAACGACCGCGGCCGTCCCCGAAATCGCCAGGACGTCGTCGGCGGGAAGCAGGGTCGCACGAGCAAAACTCGGCGGCGTACGGCCGTACTGGCGCGGGTAGCGCCACGCGCTGATCTGGCGTGGGTTCTCTACCCGCGTTCCGGGCCGGTCCGTGGCGAGTAGGTACACTTGCAACAGGCCGGGATCGCCGTGATGCCCGATGGCCGTGGCCGCCGGAAACCCCTGGGCGAAGACGTCGCCCATGCCGCTGATGCGTCCCGTGCAGAAGTGCTTGTAGCGTTCATCGTCCCCGCTGCCGTCGTTGATGGCATCCAGATAATTCCAGATGCGCTGCACATGCCGTTCTTCGCTGTCCGCAACGAAGCGCGAAAGCAGGCCGTAGGCGTAATCCGCCGCTGCCTCCGTGCCGCCGTGATCGCCCTCCCGGCATTCCACCGCGGCGAACAGCCAGCCACCGCCTCGCGACCAGCGTAGGTCGCCGTCGCGTCCAAACGTCACCTCGGCGTCGACTTCCCAGACTTCGTCGAAGCCCGGACCCAGCGGCTCCAGGGCAACACGCAGCCAACGCGGGTCGTCGTGATAGTCGGCGTTGCGGCCGAAGCCGAACGCGGCCAGGGTGCCTGTGGATGGTGCGCCCGCGCTGACCCGGTAGGTCACGGTCGGTGCGGGGGGAGCGATGAGCGGCGAGCGCTCGCGCAATTCACTGCCTGGGGGCATCGCCATTCCGAAAGCCAATGTCATGGCCATCATATCGTTCGGTTGTCTGCGTGGCGTGTGGGTGACGACGGCTTCACGACGCTGAACGCAGAGCCATAGCGCGCAAGGGTGGTGAGAAGGCCCTGTGATAAGCTCCGCGGCTGCTGCCATCCGGGGGGAGGCAGGTAAATCCAGGACCTGGAACGACTACATGGCAACGCAAACCGAAGCACAGAAAGAACTGGCAGAGCTGATCGTCACGAGCCTTAATCTCGAGGCGGTGAAGCCGGCTGACATCGATCCCGAGGCGCCCCTGTTCGGCAGCGACCTGGGACTGGACTCGATCGACGCCCTCGAGATCGCGCTGGCCGTGTCCAAGCGCTATGGCTTCCAGCTGAAGTCCGACAATCCGGACAACCGCACCATTTTCACCAACCTTCGGTCACTCTCCGAGCACATCGAACAGCATCGCGCGGCCGCCTGACCCTCGTTCAGGTGACACTTGCCCACGGCGTGTTCTGCTTCGCGCAGACGCCGGGGCCACGCCTGTCGCACCGCCGTTCCTGCCCGAGGCCCGGAGCCTGCCGTTGACCGACACCGACGACCTTGCTCGCTACGTCCGCCCGCTGCGTTTCGATGCCGCGCACCCGAGCTTTGCCGGTCACTTTCCCGGCCGGCCGATCGTCGCCGGGGTGTTGCTGATCGAGCAGGCCGCCGAGGCATTGCGTGAATGGCGTGGTAGACGCGTGCAGCAGGTGATCGACGCGAAATTTCTTGCGCCGCTGCTGCCCGACGAGAATGCCGAGCTGGAACTGGTCGAGTTCGCTGAAGGCCGTTACCGCTTCACCGTTCGCCGCCATGCCGACACCGTGCTGCGCGGAACACTGGAAGCCGCCGAATGAGCCACTGGAAGCAGCGCGAAGGCGGCGGCATGTTCGCGATCTGGGTGATCCGGACGATCGCCCTGCGGCTCGGGCGGCCCGTAGCGAGACTGCTGCTTTACCCAATCGCCTTTTATTTCTTCCTGCGCCGTGCAGAGGAGCGGGCCTCGTCGCGCCGCTACCTGGCGCGTGTCCTGAATCGTCCGGTCACGTCGTGGGATGTGTTCCATCTCATCCACATGTTCGCGGCGACCCTGCTGGATCGCCTGTTCTTCCTCGCGCGTGGCGAACGCGACTTCGTGGTCGATGTCGAAGGGCTGGCTATCCTCGATCGCCATCTCGACGCACGCCAGGGTGTCCTCCTGATCGGTTCTCACCAGGGCAGCTTCGAGGCGCTTCGCGCGCTCAGTGGCCGGCGTCCCGACGTGCCCTTGCGCGTCGTGCTCGACAAACAGAAAACGCCCGCGCTGACCGCCATGCTCGAGGCTTTGGCCCCTGATGTCGGTGCGGCTGTGATCGATGCGGCCCATGGCGGAACCTCGGTGGCACTGGCCATGGCCGAAAGCGCGGCGCAGGGCGCCATGGTCGCCTTGCTGGCGGATCGCGGCCACCAGAACGAGGCCATGCGCATGGTCTCGTTCCTGGGTACGCCCGCCCCATTCCCCGCGGGCCCGTGGCTGCTGGCGTCGGCGCTGAAGATTCCCGTCGTGCTGTGCATGGGCATCTACCTCGGTGGCAACCGCTACAAGCTGATCTTCGAAGCGTTCTCCGACGGTATCGATATTCCGCGTGCGAACCGCAAACCGGAACTCGACGCCGTGATCGGGCGTTACGCCGCCCGTCTGGAGCATTACGCGCGCGTCTATCCCTTCAACTGGTTCAATTTCTATGACTTCTGGCAAGAAGCTGGCCATGCTGACGTGCCTGATGGCACTGCTGCCGCTCACCTGTCTGGCCACCCAGACGCCTGAGCACGACGACGCGAAGGCATTGATCGCCAGCCTCAATCGTCCGGCTCCTGCGCGCACACCGTTCGCCGAAGCGCGTTTCATGCGAGTACTCGACAAGCCCCTGATCGTTTCCGGCGAACTGGCCTGGCTCGGTGGCGATCGCCTCCAGCGTCGCGTCGATAAGCCGACCAGGGAGACCTCGACGATCGCCGATGGCGAGGTGACCCAGGAGCGGGAAGGGAAGAAGCCGCGCAGCTTTTCGCTCAAACGCGCTCCGCAGTTGAAGGTCCTGCTGGACAGCTTCGTCGCCCTCCTGGCCGGCGATCCCACGCGCCTGGGTGACTCGTTCAACGTCGTGCTCGGTCGCGACGCGGATCGCTGGCAGCTCACGCTGACTCCGCGCGATGCGGCCATCGCGAAACAGATCGCGACCATCCATGTTTATGGCCGGGGCAACCAACCGCGTTGCCTGCGCATGGATGAAGGTGACGGCGACACGTCGTTCGATCTGCTCGGCGACCTCGCCGCGGCGATGCCCGATGCGCCCACGCGCGAAGGTCTCATCGCGCAGTGCGGCGGCGCGATGTGACGAAAGCCCGCGTCGGCATCCTCATCGTCTGGCTGGGCGCCCTTGCCTTGCTGGGCTGGCTCGCGGTCACGCATCTACGGATCAGCACCGACCTGCGCAGCTTCATGCCTGCGCCGACCACGCCGGATCAACAGCTGCTGATGGATCAGGTGGGCGAGGGTCCCGGCTCGCGTCTGCTCCTGGTCGCTATCGACGATGGCGACGAAGCCGACAAGGCCGCCCTGAGTCGCGGCCTTGCTGCCGCCCTGCGCAAGGATGTCGCCTTTACCCAGGTGGTGAACGGCGACTTCGACATGGGCATGCTCGATGCGCGCCTCCTACCCTATCGCTACCTGCTCTCCCCGACGCTCGATGACACGGCCATGGACGAGACCTTCCTGGCCGATCAGTTGCAGCAGCGCCTCGACGACCTTGGCTCACCGGCGGCCGGCTTGCTCAAGGGTCTGCTGCCACGCGATCCCACGCTCGAAGTGCTGAAGCTCGCCGACCGCTGGACGCCGGCGCACTCACCGGACGTGCGCGACGGCGTCTGGTTCTCCTCGCGAGGCGAAGCCTTGCTGCTGGCGCAAACGCGCGGCGCCGGCTTCGATCCCGGCGCGCAGGGCGAGGCCATCGATCGGCTTCGCGCCGCGTTCGCGGCCCTGCCGCATAGCGCGGGTGCACACCTCACGCTGAGCGGGCCCGGTTACTTCACCGTGACCGTGAATGCACAGACCCGCCATGAAGCCGACTGGATCGGGGGCATCTCGACGATCGGCTTCGTCATCCTGATGCTCGCGGCGTATCGAAGCGTCGCCAGCCTGCTGTTCGGTGCACTTCCGGTCGCTACCGGTGCGCTCGCCGGCGTAGCGGCGATGCTGCTTTTCTTTCCGCAGGTGCATGGCATCACGCTGGCCTTCGGCTTCACCCTGCTCGGCGTGGCGCAGGAATATCCGATTCGTCTGCTGAGTCATCGTCGCGCGGGGGAGTCCGCCGTCGCGAGCGTGCGTGGCCTGTGGCCGCTGTTGCTCACGGCGATCGCCTCGGCCTGTATCGCCTATCTCGCGTTCTACGCCTCGGGCGTCGGAGGCCTGAAGCAATTGGCCGTGTTCACTATCGCCGGCCTGCTCGCCGCGGGTTTCAGCACGCGTTATGTGCTGCCCTATCTCCTGCCGACGCAGGCGCGCGATGTCGCCGACACGCCGGGCCTCGGGCATTTCCGTCGCTGGCTTGACGCCTTGCCCCGGCCGCGCTGGTTGCCACTGCCTGTCGTCGCGGCCATCGTCGCCATGCTCGCCTTCGCGCCGGGCCCGTTCTGGCAGAACGATCTATCGGCACTGACACCGCTGCCGCGCGATCTTCTCATGACGGATGCGCGGCTACGTGGGGAGCTGGGCGCACCGGATGTACGCTACCTGCTCATCGTGCAGGCGCCGACTGCCGACGGCGTGCTCAGTGCGTCGACACGGCTCGAGCCGGTGATGCGTGATCTCGTTGCGAAGAAAGCGCTCGACGGTTTCGAGCTGCCCTCGATTTACCTGCCGGATCTGGCGACACAACGCGCCAGGCAGGCGCGCCTGCCGGACCGTCCTGCGTTGGACGCTGCGCTCGATCGCGCGTTGCAGGGCATGCCGTTTCGCAAGGACCTGTTCGTGCCTTTTCTTGACGATGTCGAGACGGCACGCACGGCGCCCCTGCTCACGCCGGACGTCTTCGCACGCTCGCCGCTCGGCCAGCGTCTCGCCGCGATGCTGGCTCGGCGCGGCGATCATTGGGTCGGCTTGTCGACACTGAGCGGAGTACACGATGCCGCTGCCATCGACCGCGCCGTCGCCGCTGTCGGTGTCGAGGCGCGCCTGCTCGATCTCAAGGCATCGTCCGAGTCCCTGGTCGCCGAGTACCGCACGCGGATCCTGCACGCCGTGCTGGCTGCCGCCGTGCTGCTACTCGTTACCATCACGCTGGCCCTGCGCAGCCTGCGACGCGCATGGCACGTCCTGGCGCCGATGACACTGGCGACCTTCCTTGTCCTCGCCGTTGAGCGCCTGGCCGGTATTCCGGTGTCCCTCTTTCATCTTGTGGCGCTGATTCTTGCCGCTGGCCTCGGCCTGCACTACGCGCTGTTCTTCGAGCGCGACACGGACGACCCGGCCGAACAACGGCGTACCCTGCATGCCACGGTGGTCTGCGTGATCTCCGCGTTGCTGGTGTTCGGCATGCTCGCGTGGTCGTCGATTCCCGTGCTCCGCGCGATCGGCCTGACCGTTGCGCTCGGCGTCGCCTTTCATTTCTGTCTCTCGATCCTCATGGCACCCCATGCTCGCCAAGACTGACTTCATCGACCTCATTCCACACGCGGGCGACATGTGCCTGCTCGACGGCGTGATTGCCTGGGATGACACGACGATTCACGCGATGAGCCACGGTCACGTGCTCGCCACGCATCCGTTGCGCGGCGAGCAGGGATTGCACGCCGTGCATCTTGCCGAGTATGGCGCCCAGGCCATGGCCGTGCATGGCGCCCTGCGCGCGCGTGAGCAGGGCGCGACGGAGCCACGGCCAGGCATGCTGGTGAGCCTGCGTGGTGTGAAGCTCGCCGTGCAACGCATCGATGAACTGGATGGGGTGCTCGACGTCTACGCCGAGTGCCTGATCGCGGACGCTAACGGAGCGCAATATCTGTTTCGCGTAGCGCACAACGACAAAGAGATTGCGTCTGGACGCGCCGCGGTCATCCATCCTTCGCCTACAACCAAAGATATATTGCTTACACCGTAGGTGCGACGAATACTCCGGCAGGTACAAGGACGCAACGCTTTCATTTCAGGAGAAATGCAATGAACAGGATCGTTTTGTATCTGGTCACGACCGGGATGGTCGCCGCTACCGTATCCAGTAGCGCCATCGCAGCCAGTAGTCGCCTTGACGGGCTGGCTCCCGATGTATCCGCGACTGCCGAAGTGCCGGCCTCCTCCCAGGCGGTATGCGACAAGTTCTATGGCACGATGGAGCAGAAGGAACGAAACAGCGAAGCGGGCCACAAAGATGCGACCGTCGCTGCCATCGAACAGATTAAGGTCATCCTGAAGGAGCGTGACGCGGCGGTCGTCGGGCCCTCGGCGTCGGCAGGCACGGCGAAGCTTGAGGAGGCGGAGGCCAGAATTGACGCCGTCATTCCAGAAGCCGATCGCAGTTGGTACACGTTGATCCGAAAGCATCGCTACGACGGCGATCATAAGTACGCCCCCGTGTGCGCTACCGCCAGCCAGTAATGCCTCGCACGTAACGCGTCGCACAGAAGCCGCCGGCCCGGCGGGGCTTGCGAAAGGGGACTGATGAGGAGCCTGACCGCTCCCGCCGGGCCGACCAGAGCAGTCTGCCCGGGGGGCGTCTCAGAACCCGCGACTCAGGCGACCCGGGCGAACAATTCGGTGCGTTCGCCTTCCACGTCGAGCAGATCGCCCGCCACCTCGCGCAGCGACGGATGATCGTCCACCGCGCGCTCAACGATGCTCGCCGCCAGCAGGCGCATCATCCGGACGTTGTCGCGCAGCCTTTCCGCCAGGGTCTCGTCGTCCAGTGCATCGTGCAGCGTGCTGTTCATGTCGGCAAACCAGGCCAGGTCGCGCTGGTCGAGCATGACTTTGCGGTTACGTCCATCCGACACGTCGTGCCAGGGCTGGAAGAAGGCCTGCACCTTCGTATTCAGATCCGTGGCGGCGAGGAGTTCGTCGCTCATCCGTGAGATGAACGCGCTATCGCCGAGCCGCTTCTGGAACACGATCTGGCAGAGCACACCCCAGTAGTACGCGTAGTCCCAGATGACCTTGATCGGCAGGACTTCGGCGTCGCCAAAGAGGTTGTACTGGCCGCGGTACATCTTCAGCGTCCCCTCGTAGAACGAGAAGAACAGCCGTTCGTAAAGACGCGCGTGCGGGGCCACATTCTCGCCACGGCGATCGTGTCCGATCAGCAGCGTGATGTAGGTGTTGGCGATGGCGATGAAATCGCTGCCGGGAGAATAGAAGGGGTCGAGGAAGGCGCCCGCTTCGCCAGTCAGCGCCCAGCGATCGGACGAGAACATGCGCGAGCAGCTGTAGGAGAAATGGCGGAAGAAGGCAAAATCCAGCAGCTTGTCGCGACGCTTGATCACCTGGCGGGCGACGAGGGGCTGATGCTCCTCCAGCCACTGTACGGCAAGATCGAAGGTCTTCATCTTTTCGATCGGGTGCATCGCCGCGTCGGCGACGATACCCACCGAGTGGGCGCCCGACGACAGGGGTATCAGCCACACCCAGTAGCCGGGGCCGCAGAGGTGATTGGTCGACCGCCAGCGTTCGGGTGGATGGCAACGTTCCTTCCATTCCGCGTCGTCGCACCAGCCGTCGATCTCCAGCCGATCGTCGATGCGGAACCAGACGGCGTTGGCGTGATGACCGTTGTCCCGCGTGAAGTCGAACTTGCGTCGGATCATGCCGRCGCGACCGGAGGCATCGAGCAACCATCTCGCATGGAAAACGTTCGCGTCGCCATCGGCCGTGGTGGCACGGACGGTATGGACCTCTTCGCCGGCGCCGATATCGAAACCCTTGACGGTCACGCCATCGCGAAAATCGATGCCGCGACGACGCGCTTCGTCGCCAAGATAGTTCTCGAGGATCCCGCGATCGATCTGGTAGCTCGGCGTCGGTAACACGGCGCTGACACCGAGCTCGGTCACGTCGGCGAGATCGTCCTTCCCTTCGGAGAAGAAGAACCGGAAGCCGAACTTGCGGATGTGCGAGCTCTCGAGATGGTCGCGAAGGCCGAGCGTGTCGGCGAAGTAATGCGCCGCGATTTCCACGGTCGATTCGCCGACCTTGTGTGCGGCCTCGGGCAGCGGGCGCGCCTGCCGCTCGAGGACCAGGATGTCCATGTCCGGGTATTCGCCCTTCAGTTGCATGGCGAGCGAGAGTCCGGCAAGGCCTCCCCCCAGAATGATGGCGTCGTGCGGTTTACGATCCATGTTCCACCTCGGTGTCAGTGTGCGGTGCGTGGCTCACTCGATTCGGTGGCGCCGACGATGGTCGGTGCCGAACGTGAGCGTCGATAGCTCGCCAGGAAGTTGCCGTAATGGAAGACCCGGCCGACGGTGTAGACCGTGATCCGGGTGACATCGCGTACGGGGTTGAAATGACTCACCCTGAAATCGCCTTCGTACCGCGATGCGATCGGCACGGAGACCACGCGCGTACCGCGTTCGCGGCAGGCGGTGATCAGCAGGGCGGCCTCGAAAACGAAGTGCTCGGCGGGGATGTCGACCAGGTCGAGCACGGCGCGCGGATAAAGGCGTTGGCCGCTCTGTGTGTCGGCGATCGGTTGCGCGCAGGCGCACGAGATGCCCCAGTCAGCGACGGCGTTGGCGCGGCGGCGACCGGGCGGTTGCTGGTGGCGGTCGAGGATGCGTGCACCGATGACGATACTTCCGGGATACTGCCGGCTCGCGGAGACGATGGCGGGAATGTCGGAGGCCAGATGCTGGCCGTCGCCGTCCATCGTCACGACCGCGTCGAAGCCCTGGCGGAGCACTTCGCGGAAGCCGGTGCGCAGCGCTTCACCCTTGCCCCGACGCGTCGCATGGCGAAGCAGGGTGACCGGCAGCGCGCCGACGATCTCGGGTGTGCGGTCGTCCGAGCCATCATCGACGACGATGACCGGAAGGCCGAGCGCGAGGGCTTCGCCGACCACGCGCCCGATGGCACCTTCCTCGTTGAGGCAGGGAATCAGGATGCAGCAGCGTTCGGTACTCGCGTTCATGAGGCGACCTCTACATCCACGTGGATGTCGAGCTCGCGCGCAGCGGCCACGCGCAGGGCCGTGGAACGCGCCATTGCGAGGGCGTGAGCCAGGGGAATCGCCTGGGCAGAGGGATTGCTGGTGGCAACCCCATCCAGCCAGGCGTTCCCGGTAGGCGAGTTGCCGCTGTTGCCCGGCGACGGTGTGATGTCGAGGCGTATGGCCCCGGCGTCCGCGTGAGGCGAGAGCACGAGGGCGACAGCGAACGGCCCCGTGGTCGCGGTCATCTCACCCAACGGGCCTGCACCGGCGATGTCGTAGCTGGCGAGCAGCACGTCGTGGTCGTCGGCGACGGCGAGCGTCGCCGCTTCGAGCAAACCGGCACCGAAGCTCGTTTCGCCGCCGGACACGGCACTCGAGCTAGCGTGACAGTGCGTCGCGATCGTCCAGTAACCGACGGGCGCGTTATGCACGGAGTTATGGAATTTCGTCGGGGAAAGCTCGGTGGGTGTTCCAGCGAGCGTGGCGCACATGTAATCGGTGATGGTCTGGTCGCCATGCGCGGAGGCGAAGACGCAGGGCAGGGTGGCGGCATCGCGTCCGCTCATCCGCACGGCCTCGCCAGCGGCCGCGGCAGCCAGCAACACGCTCTCCGGCGCACGCCGTCGCTCGTTCGGCGGAAGCACCTCGGCCATGGGGCGGGCCTCGGTGCCCGGAGCTTCGCGACCGCCCACGATGGCGCAGAAGGCGTCCCAGTTGGCCGCGCCGGGCGCCCACAGACCGATCCCCTTTATCCAGACACGGAGTGCGGCGCTCATGCGGGCGCCCCTACCTGGGCGAACGCGAGACAGGCGTTGTTGCCGCCGAAGCCGAACGAGTTGCTCAGGGCGATGCGCACCTCACGCTGCTCGGCGGTCCAGGCCATCTGTGGTCCGCACAACGGGTCCGGTGTGGTCGCGCCGAGGTTGCCTGGAATGCGTCCGTCGCGCATGGCGAGCAGGGTGATCGCCGCTTCGAGGATGCCGGCAGCGCCGAGCGTATGGCCGGTAAAGCCCTTCGTCGAACTGGCGCGTGTCGTTGCCGGGAAGCTGCGCGCGACGAGGGCGGCTTCGACCTCGTCGTTCTTCTGGCTCGCCGTTCCATGCAGGTTGATGTAGTCCACATCGCCAGCGTCGATGCCGGCGCGAGCGAGCGCATCGCGCAGCGCGATCTCCGCACCCCGGCCCTCCGGATGCGGCGTGGACATGTGGTGTGCGTCGCTGGCTTCGCCGTATCCGATCAGCAGCGGTCCGGTGGTGTCCTCCGTCACGCGTTCGAGCAAGGCGAAGCCGGCGGCTTCACCGATCGAGATGCCGCCACGGTTCGCGTCGAACGGGCGGCAGGGTTCGCCGGACACCAGTTCGAGCGAGTTGAAGCCGAACAACACGCTGTCGCACAGCGTGTCCGTACCACCGACCACGGCAGCATCGATCAGGCCGAGGCGGATCATGCGTTCGGCATTGCCGAAGACTTTCGCGCTCGACGAACAGGCCGTGGCGACGGTGAGGCAGGGGCCTTCGAGATCGAACGCGGTAGCGACGAAGCCGGCCAGGGAGTGTGGCGTATGCAGGACACGGCGATGGAGGTCCGCCGGCATGCGACCGTGGTCGAGTCGCCGGTAGCCTTCCTCGGTGGCGCCGATGCTCGAGGTGGAGGTGCCCAGCAGCACCGCCACCCGCGATGCGCCATACCGTTCCCGCGCGTCGCGAACGGCGTCGATGAATCCATCCTGGCGCAGGGCCAGCCAGGCCAGCCGGTTGTTGCGGCATTCCCATTCGGCCAGTTCGGGCGGCAGGGGTTCCTCTTCCAGACCCCCAACGCGGCCGATCCAGCAGTCGAGTGGCGCCGAACTGAAGTCGTTGGGTTCAAGACCGCCACGCGAGGCGAGCAAGGCGTTGGCGTGGGCATCGAGCCCGCGGCCGAGGGCGGAGGTGGCGGTATACGCGCGAATGGAAAGCGGAGGCATGGGATGGGGCATACGCGCGAGCCTATCCTTTTTGCCTGGTAGCGTCTCGTGAACGCCATGGGGCGGTTCAGCCGATTGCGCGCCCGCGAGCGGATGGCACAGACTGCGGGTCTTCCCGGGGCCCCTTTCTTATGTCCGGCTTGCTCAAACCCCTGCGTCGAGGCGTCTGGCGGTACCTCAGCGATCGCGACATCCTGCTCGCCGCCCTGGTGACGGCGATCGTGTTCGTCGGCAGCCTCGGCCTTGTCTATGTCGCGCATGCCGTGCGCGTGTGGCGACTGGCGCGGCACAGTCCGGCGATGTCGCCCCGTCGGGGCACCCTGCTGGTCTTCGGCAGGCGGCTTGTCGCCGATCGCCCTGAAGGCGACTTCATCAGCCGGCTTACCTGTGCCCGGGACAACGCCCGGTCTGGCCGTGCCGACCGGGCGCTCCTTCTTGGGGGTTTCAGCGGAGGGACCGTCAGCGAAGCGGAGGCGGGGCGCCGCTGGCTCGTCGCCGAAGGCTGGCCGGAYGAGGTGCCCCTGCTGCTCGAGCAGCTGTCCATCGACTCGCTCGAGAACCTGCGCCATGCCCGCGAGCTGTTGCGCCCGAGCGAGGGAAGCGACCTTCCTGCCGTCAGCCTGGTCACCAGTCGTTATCACCTGGCCCGTTGCATGTACCTGGCCCGCCGACTGGGCTTCGATGCCTCACCGATCGGCGCCGAAGCGCATTTGTCGCTCGATCGCCGTTACGTGTCGCGCATGCTGATGGAGGCGGGCTACCTGATGTGGATCGACACGGGCATGCGCTGGGCCGCCTTGATCGGCAATCACCGCATGGCATCCCGCATTTCCTGAGCGTCAGCGGCGCGCGGCGGCGTGCCGCAGCGGCCAGCCCGGGGCGTCTTGCTAAGCTTTGCACCATCGCCCCCGAAAGGATGCCCGTCCGCATGTCCGAACAAGCCAACCTTGCCGAGTCGTTCCTGCGCGGCCTGCAGGATCATATCTGTGCCGCCGTCGAAGCGATCGATGGCAAGGCGACGTTCGAGGAAGACGCCTGGACGCGGCCGGCGGGAGGCGGTGGTCGTACGCGTGTGCTGCGCGAGGGCGGCGTCTTCGAACAGGCGGGGGTCAATTTCTCCCGGGTATCGGGTTCACCGCTACCGCCCAGCGCCACGGCGCACCGTCCCGACCTGGTCGGCGGCAGCTTCGTCGCCACCGGCGTGTCGCTGGTGTTGCATCCTCGCAACCCGTATATCCCGACCACGCACGCGAACGTGCGTTACTTCGAAGCATCGAAGGACGGTGTCGAACCGGTCTGGTGGTTCGGCGGCGGTTTCGATCTCACGCCTTACTATCCGTTCGACGAAGACGTGCGCCACTGGCACACCGTCGCCCGGGATCTGTGCGAACCGTATGGCGACGATGTCTACGATCGCTACAAGCGCTGGTGCGACGAGTATTTCTATCTCAAGCACCGCGGTGAAACGCGCGGCGTCGGCGGCCTCTTCTACGACGACCAGAACGAAGGCGGCTTCGACCGCTGCATGAACTTCATGCGCGACGTGGGCAAGGGTTTCCTCGACGCGTATCTTCCGATCGTCGAGCGCCGTCGCGATACGCCGTACGGCGAGCGGGAGCGTGAGTTCCAGCTCTATCGGCGCGGGCGCTACGTGGAGTTCAACCTCGTCTACGACCGCGGCACGCTTTTCGGCCTGCAATCGGGCGGACGCACCGAATCGATCCTGATGAGCCTGCCCCCACGCGTCCGCTTCGAATACGGCTTCACGCCCGAAGCGGACAGCCCCGAGGCGCGTCTCGCCGAATACCTCAAACCCCGCGACTGGGTCTGACCGCCGCTACCGTGTAGGAGCCGATTCATCGGCGATTGGGTGCTAGCGGCACCCTGGCCCGCTGGCGCGGGATCGCCGATGAATCGGCTCCTACCGGGCGCGGCGACTTACGGAGCGTTACCCGAGAATTTCTTCGGTGTCGCGCCCTGGATCTTGCCGACCGTCGCCGAATCGCTCACGTAAAGATCCACGTCGCGCTCGAAGGTGAGGTTGCCCTGCACCACGGCATGAGGACCGATCACGATCTTCGGGTTGCGGTCGTTGCCGTGGAACCAGTTGTTGGGCTTCTTCACCAGCAAGCCGCCTTCGACCTTCGAGCCTTCGCCGATGGTGACATCCGCGTTGGTCGTCTCGATGCCACCGCCGACATGCGCGCCGTCCAGTGAGATCTCGCCATTGACGTTGGAGAGCTGGCCCTTAACGTCCGCACCGCGCTCCAGCACGACACGGCCGTTCACCGTTTCCACCTCGTCCGCGACGCGCGCGTTGCCGTGCAGGGTGACGCCGCCGTTGACGGTCTTGACGACGGTGGCGGTGGCGCTCTTGCCGAGTTCGACGGCGCCGTTGACCGTACTGGCCTTCTGCACCACGGCGTTGTCGCCGATGCGGACCGAGCCGTTGACCGAATGGACGTCGCCCGCATGCTGGCCGGCCTCGACCTGGGCGGTGCCGTTGACCTTGCTGATGTCGTCGTCGGCCAGGGCGGCGCCGGAGACGGAAAGGGCGATGAGAAGCGAGATCAGGGTACGACGCATGGTGTGCTGCTCCACGGATGGACTAGGACTCCTAGGATGCACCCGCGAGCCGCAAGGTTTAGCGTGACTGATGGCACGGCCGACCTGAATCGCCAAGTTGACTGCCCCGGGGTCAGGTTTCACCATGGGTTTTTCCTCCGCATCGTTGGACGCCATGTACAAGCTCGTCATGATCCGCCACGGCCAGTCGGCCTGGAACCTCGAAAACCGCTTCAGTGGCTGGGCCGATGTCGACCTCAGCGAGCAGGGCGTGGCCGAAGCCCGCGAGGCCGGCCGCCTGCTCAAGGAGGCCGGCTTCACCTTCAACCTGGCCCACACCTCTTACCTTAAGCGTGCCGTGCGCACCCTGTGGCACGTACAGGACGAAATGGACCTGATGTGGGTCCCGGTCGTCACCGACTGGCGCCTCAACGAGCGCCATTACGGCGCCCTGACCGGCCTCAACAAGGCCGAGACGGCCGCCAAGTACGGCAACGAACAGGTGCATGTCTGGCGTCGCAGCTACGATACCCCGCCGCCGGCCCTCGAAGCGGGCACGACCTCGTTCGCCGAGGACGACCGTTACAAGGGCATCGACGTCCCGCTGACCGAATGCCTCAAGGACACCGTCGCCCGCGTGTTGCCCTACTGGCACGACGTGCTGGCCCCGGCCATCCGCGCCGGCCATAACGTGCTCATGGCCGCCCACGGCAATTCGATGCGCGCGCTGGTGAAGTACTTCGACGGCATCTCGGACGACGACATCGCCGAGCTCAACATCCCCAACGGCATCCCGCTGGTGTACGAATTCGACGCCGACATGAAGCCGGTCAAGCATTACTACCTGGGCGACCAGGCCGAGATCGAGGCCAAGATGGCCGCCGTCGCCAACCAGGGCAAAGCCAAGTAAACAGGGGAATGTGGGAGCCGATCATCGGCGATAAGGACATGTGGGAGCCGATTCATCGGCGAAAAGCCAACGAAGCGGTGAAGCCAAGCGCCCGAAGGCCCGACTCCCAGGGGGTGACACCAGTCACCCCCAACGCCTAACAACCCGCCCTCGAACCGCCCCGTCTCGGAAACTAACCTAGCCTCACACCGCAACCCACCGAGACCTACGCCATGCTGGCTCCAACCGCCGTCCCGTTCATCGTCGCTCCGCTGATGGCCTTCGCCGTCTATCGCCGTGTCCGCGGCAGCTTCGGCCGCCAGCCGATCCGCACGAAGCGGATGAGCATCCGCGTCGGCCTCTTCGCGCTCTTCGCCTGCCTGACGCTCACCTCGGGTCTGCAGGACATTCGTCTGGCTGAAGGCGCACTGGGCGGCCTGATCGTCGGCGCCGCGCTGGCCATGGTCGGTCTGCGCCTCACCCGATTCGAGTCGAACGCCGAAGGCGCCGACTTCTACGTGCCCAATCCCTGGATCGGTGCCGCGCTGACAGCGTTGCTGCTAGGCCGCATGGCCTGGCGCTTCCTGGTGCTGGCGCCGATGTTCAACGACGGCGCCGCCGCCGTACCGGCCCATACCCCGGCGCCGGGCAACAGCCCGCTGACCATGCTCGTGATCGGCCTGACCCTCGGCTATTACATGGCCTACTACGCGGGTGTGCTGTTTCATCACCGCCGCCACAAGCGGCTGGCCCAGGCGGCCTGAGCCCCACGGCGCCCTCGCTCAGAGGGCGTCGTTGTCCAGTTCGCCGGTGCGGATGCGCACCACTTGCTCGAGCGAGCTGACGAAGATCTTGCCGTCGCCGATCTTGCCCGTGCGGGCCGCCGCCTGGATGGCCTCGACGACGCGCTCGATCTGATCGTCGGCCACAGCCACTTCCAGCTTGATCTTCGGCAGGAAGTCGACCACGTACTCGGCACCCCGATAGAGCTCCGTATGGCCCTTCTGCCGGCCAAAGCCCTTCACTTCGGTGACCGTGACGCCCTGAACGCCCACCTCGGCGAGGGCCTCACGGACGTCGTCCAGCTTGAAAGGCTTGATGATGGCGACCACCAGCTTCATGTATCACTCCTAGGGCGCAGCCGCTTGCCGGCGCGCGGACGGCCATTGTGCCATCCGGGTCCCGGGGCGTCTTCTGGGGCGTTTGTAGGAAAAACCCTACACTACGTGTAGGCGTAGGCCTATAGCGCTTACAAACCAATCACCTAAACTTCATTCACGACATCGGGGTGCGCAAGATGGATGTGCAGGGTATCGATCAACTCGCACAGCGGTTGGCATCGTTGGTTCCGCCAGGGTTGGCGCAAGCGCGTGAGGATATGCACGCCAACTTCAAAGATATTCTGGCGCAGGGACTACGCCGCCTCGATCTCGTAACTCGAGAAGAATTCGATGTTCAGAGCCAGGTTCTAGCGCGGACGCGCGAACGGCTCGAAGTTTTGGAAAAGCGCCTCGCCGACCTGGAAGTCAGCGCTGCGGCTCCTGGCCAATAAGGACGGCCGACCGTCCCGGGACCGCCCCCGATCCGTCACCCTCACCCCGAGAGCGGTCGGGGGCGGTTATTTTCCCAGTCGACGCAAGGAGTGCGTATGCGAGCCCGATCCCTACAGGATCACGGTAGTTCGCCACCGACTGGGATGCGTAACCGGTTACGATATCGACTGTCATGAGCCTCGCCGTCACTCTCTCGCGGGCGCAGGAAGGTGTCACCGCGCCGCAGGTCGTCGTCGAGGTGCATCTGTCCGGCGGACTGCCTTCCACCTCCATCGTTGGGCTGCCTGATTCGGCGGTACGCGAAGCACGTGATCGTGTCCGCGTCGCCATCCAGAACACTGCCTTCGAATACCCGAACCGCCGGGTCACCGTGAACCTGGCACCCGCCGAGCTGCCGAAGGACGGTGGCCGGTTCGACCTCGCCATCGCCCTGGGCATCCTGGCCGCCGGCTCGCAGGTGCCACGCGAACGACTCGATGACTGCGAATTCCTCGGCGAGCTGGCCCTGTCGGGCGAACTGCGGGCCGTCCCCGGCATTCTTCCCGCCCTGATCCGCGCGCGCCGGGCCGGTCGGCGCATCGTCGTGCCGCGTGCCAACGCGGCCGAAGCCGCCCTCGTCGGCGAAGCCGATGTCCTGCTTGCCGACAGCCTGGCCGAGGTATGCGCCTGGTTGGGTGGTCACGGCAGCCTCAGCGCGCCGGCCTCGGCGACCGATTTCTACGACCTGCCCACCTGTGGCCCGGACATGCGCGATGTGCGCGGCCAGTATCAGGCGCGCCGTGTTCTGGAAATCGCCGCAGCGGGCGGGCATCACCTGCTGATGATCGGTCCGCCCGGCACCGGCAAGACCATGCTCGCCGAGCGCCTGYCGGGCATCCTGCCGCCGATGACCGAATCCGAGGCGCTGGAGAGCTGCGCTATCCGCTCGCTTTCCAGTGAGGCTATCGATCCGGCTTGCTGGCGCCGCCGACCTTTCCGAGCGCCGCACCACACCGCGTCGGGCGTGGCCCTGGTAGGCGGCGGGTCGACACCGCGTCCGGGCGAAATCTCGCTGGCGCATAACGGTGTGCTCTTCCTCGACGAGCTCCCCGAGTTCAGCCGTCACGTGCTGGAAGTGCTGCGCGAGCCGCTCGAGTCGGGCCAGATCGTGATCTCCCGCGCCGCGAGGCAGTCCACCTTCCCGGCGGAGTTCCAGCTGGTTGCCGCGATGAATCCCTGTCCGTGTGGTTATGCCGGCGATCCCACCCACGACTGTCGATGTACGCCGGACCAGGTGCAGCGCTACCGCGCACGTATTTCCGGTCCGCTGCTGGATCGCATCGACCTCTGTGTCGACGTTCCCCGCGTGCCGATCACCCACCTCACCGCGCCTCGCGGTCCGCATGACGACGACAGCGCCACCGTCCGCCGTCGCGTGATCAACGCACGCGAGAAGGCCTTGCTTCGCGCTGGCCAGCCGAACGCCGAGCTGAGCGTCGTGAACCTCGAGCGCGACTGTGCGCTACCGCAGGCCGAGCGCGAGTGGCTGGAAGCGGCGGTCGAGAAGCTTGGTGCCTCGGCGCGTGCTTACCATCGTGTCCTGCGTGTCGCGCGCACCATCGCCGATCTCGAAGGTGGGGCTGGCTGTGTCGAGCAGCACCACTTGGCCGAGGCGCTGCACTACCGGCGGTTCTGATCGCTACAAGGATCGGATCGCCGCCACCGGTGGTACCGCCGCCGCACGCAACGCCGGCGCCAACACGGCCAGCTGGCCAAGTACCCACAGGACGACCGCACCGATCGGCAGGTACCCGACGGGCAGCCGCGGCAACTCGTAGATCGTCATCAGCATCAGGTTGATCGCATACGCGAGGATCATCCCCGCGACGATGCCGATCGTGACGATAAGAAAGTTCTCGATCTGGAAGTAACGCAGGATGTCCCCGCGCGTTGCCCCCAACGCACGCCGCACACCAATCTGCCGACGCCGTTGTGCCACCCAGAAACTGGCCAGACCGACGATGCCCAGTGCCGTGGTCCCGAGCAAGGCGACGATGACCGCGACCAGCAGTCCCGTCATCACGCGGTCGCTGAGGAAGAACGTCTCCCGCAACTCGTCGATGGTCCGGCTCTGCTCTAGGTCGAGGACGGCATCCGGGGCCGTCTTCAGGACGGCCATTCGCGCGTCGCGCATGACGCGAGGAAGATCCTCTGGGCTGGCACGCAGCAGATACTTCCCGGCGAACTGCGGGCCCGGCATGGCCGGCACGAGGATGGACCAGTCGGCGTCCTTTTCCTCACCCGCACCCGGCTGGGGGATCGACAGATGATCGACGATGCCGATCACCCGGAAGTGGGTATCCATGCTCCATAGCGTCTTGTTGAGCGGGTTCTCGCCCGGCCAGAAGTGCTCGGCGAGGACGCGCGTGGTCAGGATCGGCGCTTCCTTCGGCATGATCTGCGTCACCGGCATGAAGTCGTCCGGCGCCGGTAGCCGTCCGGCGACCAGGCGGACGCCCATCGCCTTGGCAGCACCGGGCCCCGCAAGATAGAAGTCGACGACGCCACCAAACCGCTGTCCGGCCGCATCGAGCGTCACCCCGGCAATAACACCCGGTTCGCCGAAAGGCACCGCGCCAATCGAACTGACCGATTGCACGCCTGGCACCGCATGCAAGGCGGCCATCACGCGTGCGTTGAGGTCGTTCGCTTGCGACGCCTCGAAGCCTTCGATCTTGATCGTGCCCAGCGCATGTTCATCGACGCCGCTCTGCACGTGCATGGCCTGCACGCGCCCCGCGATCAGAAAGCACGCGTTGCAGAGCACGGCGCACGCGAGTGCGATCTCCAGTGCGATGACGATCGTCGCGATCCGGTGCCGGCGTAACGCGGCGAGGACGGGCTGGATCTGCAGGCTACCCATGTCAAAGCACCTTCAGCTGCAGGGCGGGTTCGACGAGGCTTGCACGCGCGGCGGGCAGAAGGCCCGCGAGCAGGCTCGCTCCCACGGAAATCAGGAACGTCACCAGGAACATCGATACGTCGAGGTGGACGAAGTCGGCGTACGGCAATGGCTGTCGACGCACCAGCCAGAGCCCGAGCACGGTAAGGAGCAAACCGCCTATCCCGCCAAGCACGCCGATCACGCCCGCTTCGACCAGACATTGCATGAACACCGCACGCCGCGTGGCGCCCATCGCACGGCGCAAGCCGATCTCGCCGCCGCGACGGAGAAACTTCGCCAGCAGCAAGCCGACGACATTGCACAGGCAGATGGCGAGGAAGGCGAACGCAAGCGACGTCTGCAGTTTTACGTCACTGGGGACGACGCCGTTGAAATCGAGCCATTCGGTCAGGCTGCGCATCCGCGTGTTATCCGTACGCGTGATCCGGCCGAGTGCGTGCTGCTGGGCGACATACCCATCGAGGAAGTGTCGGTACGCCGCGACCTTGGCGGCGTCGCCCAGTTGCACCCAGAGCGCGATCCACACGCACGACGCGTTTTGCAGGTGCCCCGGTGTACTAGGAACGGTCCAGCAAGTGAACGGCTGGAAGTTGCCGTCGTTGATTTCCAGCGCCGTAGAGAACGGGGTGATGACACCTTCCGGCTTGCCATAGAAGCTCGCCGTATCGCCGCTGGCAAAGCGACCGCCACGCACGTCGTAGAACAGCGGGGAAGGGCGCCACGGTGCAAGGACGCCGACGATGCGTACGTCGCTGTTCTTCAGTCGCACTGTTCGGCCGACACTGTTCTCACCGGCGAACAGGCGATCGTTGAGCTCGGCGGAGATGACGGCGACACGCGAGTGCGTTGCATCGTCCTCGGCGCTCCAGCTCCGGCCGAAGCGGAACGGCACGGCGAACATGGGAAAGAAATCCGCCGTCGTCGACAGCATCGGCTGCATGAGTGGAGGGAGGCGTGTTCCGGGAGCCTGAAGCTTGATGGTGCTATTGACGACCAGGGCCTGGCGGTCGGCACGGTGGGCATGCCACAGGTCGGTTGCGGATTGATAGTCCAGCATGTCGTAGGGCTGTCGCCCCTTCGAATCGGGGTTGGCGTCGAGCTGCGGGTAAAAGATCTGCCCGCTCCGTCCACGCAGGGGATCGCCCGAAAGCAGGTGCATGATCGTCAGCGTCGTCATGCTTGCGCCGATGCCGACGGCGATCGCCAGGATCATCAAGGCGGTAAGTACCTTGTTGCGCCTTAGGCTGTGAAAGGCCAGCTCGACGTAGTATCCGATCATTCCATGAGTCCCCCAAGGCGGTGCGCGGCCAGCATGCGCCGGCCTGGTGGTCGGAACATGTGCAGAAGGTCAGGTGTCACCGGATGGGCTATGGTCGGATCTTCTCCCGTCGGAACATCACGGACTCATGCCAGCGAACACGCCGCACACCTTCTTCCGTTCATGCCTGCTCGTCGCGCTTGCGTTGTTGCTGGCCATGCCGGGACTTGCGATGGCGAGGCAGCGCGACAGTGGCGCCGGCCTGTCGGCGATCCACATCGAGAATGGTTCGTCGGGCGTGGCGCGAAGAGACGACGAAGGTCGTCCCATCGACGCGCATGATGGCCAGATCCAGCGCTTCGGCGATCGCTATTTTCTCTACGGCACGCGCTACGGTTGTGGCTTCGTGTGGAACGACAAGAGGTCACCGTTCTGCGGTTTCGTGTCGTACTCATCTACCGACCTGGCACACTGGCACGCGGAGGGACCGCTCTTCGACGCATCCACACCTGTCTGGCAGGCGCGTTGCAATGGAGCCACGTATGGGTGTTTCCGTCCCCATGTCGTCTTCAACACGCGGACGCAGCGATACGTTCTGTGGATCAACAGCTACGACGTCGCGGTCGGCTATCACGTCTTCACCGCGGCGACGCCAACAGGTCCGTTCGTGGAAGCCCCATTACCGAAGCTCGCCATCAATCGCGGACAGGCGCCTGGCCTCAACCATGGCGACCACGACGTCTTCGTCGATCGCGATGGCAAGGCGTATCTCGCGTACACGGACTGGCGGCAGAAGGGCGACATCGTCATCGAACAACTTGACGATGACTATCTCAGCGGCAGCGGGCGCTACGCACGCGTCGGCCTGAAGGCGACCGAAGCCCCTTCGATGTTTCGCCGCGGGGAGACGTATTACCTGACGTTCTCCGATCCCAACTGCGGCTATTGCACCACCGGGACGTCCTACCTGCGCGCGACGACGCCACTGGGGCCGTGGCATGGCAAGCAGGCGCAGGGCGAATCCGAAACACAGCATCGCGGCGTATCCATCAGCAATACGTCCTGCGGCGGCCAGCCAGCGGATGTCGCGATGCTGCCGGGGCCGCGTGGCCCGGTCTTTCTCTATCAATCCGATCGCTGGGACAACGGCAATCCGAGCGAGACCAACGCGACGCACTACTGGGAGCCGCTTCGGTTCGATGGTCAAGGGAGCATCGAGCCGCTGACGTGTGCGCCCGCCTTTGACATCGACCTGCCTGCGCAACCCGGTGAACACAGCAATACCCGGGCCAAGATGACTCAAAAGAGTTAATACTTATTTCATGTACTGAGTAGTTGACGAATACCAGGGGCGAGCGGATAATTCTGTACCAGGCGGTTCTCTAATGGGCTGCCCGCCCCGCTCCGGTGCTGGATACCCCTCCCTCCCCCCGCTCCAGCACCGGGGCCCGGCCTTTTCTTCACCTCAGTATCCTTAAGCTGTCCCTTTCTCGGCCCGCCTCACGGTGTTGGCCGATTTTCTTTTGGGACAAGGGAAACCATGGGTATCGAACTTGGAATGTTGCTGACCCTGATGCTCGGCATCGGGTTCCTCTGCCAATGGATCGCCTGGCGAGTGCGGCTGCCGGCGATTCTTTTCCTCCTGCTGGCCGGTATCGTGGCCGGGCCGGTGACCGGGGTGCTCCACCCGGACAAGGTGCTGGGTGACCTTCTCTTTCCCATCGTGTCGCTGGCCGTGGCGGTGATCCTGTTCGAGGGAAGCCTCACGCTGCGCTTTCACGAGCTGAAGGGCATCGGGCAGGCCGTGCGCGGCTTGGTGACTTATGGCGCGGTTCTGGCCTTGTTGATGCTGGCCGCTGCCGCCCACTGGATCGGTGGGCTGAGCTGGGACCTGTCCTTTCTCTTTGGAGCGCTCACGTGTGTCACGGGACCCACTGTTATCGCGCCGATGTTGCGCACGGTGCGGCCGAACGCCCGCATCGCCAACGTGCTGCGCTGGGAAGGCATCGTCATCGATCCGATCGGCGCGCTGTTCGCGGTGCTGGTCTATGAAGGAATCGTGTCGCATCGCGAAGGGCATTCCATCCAGGTATTCCTGGGCACGGTGGCCTGTGGCGTCATCGTTGGCGGCATCGCCGCCTTCGTGCTTGGCAGGCTGCTGCGTCGGCAGATCATTCCGGAATACCTGCAGAACTACGGCACGCTGGCCGCCGTGCTCGGCGCTTTCAGTGCATCGAACGCCGTCGCCCACGAGTCCGGGTTGCTGGCAGTGACCGTGATGGGCATTGCGCTGGGCAACATGCGTGACGTGCACATGGACGACATCATGGACTTCAAGGAGCACCTGACGACGTTACTGGTGTCAACCTTGTTCATCCTGTTGGCGGCGCGACTGGACTGGCCGCTTCCCGACGGTGCCTTGCTTGCCGGCATCCTGATCTTCGTCGTCGCGCAGCTGTTCATCCGGCCCCTTTCGGTGCTGTTGTCGAGCTTCAGGAGTGCACTGTCCTGGCGCGAGCGTGCGCTGATCGCCTGGGTCGCACCGCGCGGTATCGTGGCAGCGTCCGTGTCCGCGCTTTTTGCCATCCGGCTCGAGAAGATCGGCATGGCCGGCGCGGACAGGATGGTTCCGCTCGTGTTCCTGATGATCATCGGTACGGTCGTGTTCCAGAGTGYGACGGCGCGTCCGCTGGCACGCTGGCTTAAGGTCGCGGATCCGGAGCCACGCGGTGTACTGATCTACGGTTCCGACACGGTGGCGCTCGACGTGGCCCGTGCCCTCGCAGCGATCGATGGCCTGCGCGTGGTCGTCGCCGACGATGACTGGAATGGCATCCGCACCGCGCGTATGGAGGGTCTGACAACGTTCTTCGGGAATCCGCACTCACAGGCCGCCGATCGTAACCTCGACCTCGCGGGTATCGGCAACCTGCTGGCCATGTCGACGCACCGCGAGCTCAATTCGCTGGCCTGCGTGCATTACCGCGAAGAGTTCGGGCGCGACAAGGTGTATCGCCTGCGCAACCTTTCACCGGAAGAGAGTCATGGCCGCGCGTCGCTTGCTGGCAGCCTGCTGGCGACGGCGCTGTTCGCCGATGACATGACCCACGCCCGTTTCGTCGAGATGCTCCACGAGGGCTGGCGGATCAAGTCCACGCGCCTGACCGAAACCTTCGACTGGCCTCACTTCATCGAGCAGTACGGCTCGCGCACGGTGCTGCTGTTCGGCGTGGAAGAGAAGGGCGACCTGCGTATCGCCTCGAGCCGTCATGAGCTCGAGCCGCGTCCGGGTTGGACCGTCATTGCCCTGGTACCTGCGGCGCGCTGAGGACTTCGTCGTCATCGACGTGGCGCGCCGTGAAGTGTCGCGCGGCGCCGTACGTCGACGCATCGAGTTGGCCGCGCCCGGTGACTCGGGCGCGGCCAGCGATGAGTCTGAATCAGGCGGCCGACGCAGGATGGAACTGTTCTTCTTCGGTCGAGCCACTCAAAGCCGAGAGTGAACTGAACGAGCCCGAGATCACCTGGTTCACCGTGTCGAAGTAGCCCGTGCCGACCTCGCGCTGGTGCTTCGCCGCGGTGTAGCCATCCTTCTCCGCGGCAAACTCGGCCTCCTGCAGTTCCACGTAAGCCGCCATCTGGCGATCGCGATAGCCACGCGCCAGCTGGAACATGGAGTAGTTCAGCGCATGGAAGCCGGCCAGCGTGATGAACTGGAACGCGTAGCCCATCTCGCCCAGCTGTTTCTGGAAGGTGGCGATGGTCTTCTCGTCGAGGTTCTTCTTCCAGTTGAAGCTCGGCGAACAGTTGTAGGCCAGCTTCTTGCCCGGATACTTCGCATGAATCGCCTCGGCGAAGCGGCGCGCCTGCTCCATGTCGGGCGTGGCCGTTTCGCACCAGATCAGGTCGGCGTACGGTGCGTAGGACAGGCCGCGGCTGATGGCCTGTTCGATGCCCTGCTTCGATTCGTAGAAGCCCTCGACCGTGCGCTTGCCGGTGAGGAAGGGCTTGTCGTTGTCATCGATGTCCGTCGTGACGAGGCCRGCGCCCATGGCGTCCGTGCGAGCGACGATCAGGGTCGGCACGCCGGCGACGTCCGCAGCGAGGCGCGCAGCGATCAGCTTCTGTACGGCTTCCTGCGTCGGCACGAGCACCTTGCCACCCATGTGCCCGCACTTCTTGGCGCTGGCCAGCTGGTCTTCGAAGTGCACGCCGGCGGCGCCCGATTCGATCATGTGGGCCATCAGCTCGTACGCGTTGAGTACGCCGCCGAAACCGGCCTCGGCATCGGCCACGATCGGGACCAGCCAGTCGATGTTGTCCTTGCCCTCAGCGTGATGGATCTGGTCGGCGCGAAGCAGGGTCTTGTTGATCTTGCGGACCACGTTCGGCACGGAGTCGACCGGATACAGGGACTGGTCGGGATACATCGTGCCTGCCGTGTTCGCGTCGGCGGCGACCTGCCAGCCCGAGAGGTAGATCGCCTGCAGTCCGGCCTTCACTTGCTGCATGGCTTGGTTGCCCGTGAGCGCACCGAGCGCGTTCACGTACGGCTTGTCGTGGATCGAGCGCCAGAGGCGCTCGGCGCCGCGGCGGGCCAGTGTGTATTCGATCTGCACCGTGCCACGAAGACGGATCACGTCTTCGGCGGTGTACGGACGCTCGACGCCGTTCCAACGGTCATTGTTTTTCCAGTCCAGCGTGATCTGTTCGGCGGTATGCGTCTTCATGATGGGGCTCCTTGGAGAATGATCAGGACAGGTGTTCGTAGGCGGGCAGGGTGAGGAAGTCGCGTAGCTCGTCGGCGTGTGTCAGCGCGGAAATCAGTGCGGCGGCCTGGTCGGCGCGCGATGCGCCGGGATGCGAGCTCTCGCGCAGGCGATGGGTGTGCGTGGCCAGCGCGTGATCGAACAGCGCGAAGTCAATCACCGCGTGGTCGCTGAATTCCAGCGGCTCGTGATGCAGCCATTGCCAGAGCTGCGCACGCGCGATCTCGGCGGTGGCGGCGTCTTCCATCAGGTGGTGGATCGGGACGCAGCCGAGTCCGTCCAGCCAGGCCGCCGTATAGCGCAGGCAGACTTCCACGTTGTTGTCGAAACCGGCGCGTGTGATCGTGCCGATCGCCGGGGCGATAAGGGCGTCGCGCGAGGTCACCGCATCGTCGCGCTGCATGTGCAGCTGGTTCGACGTGGGCATGTGTGCGTCGAAGATCGCCTGCGCGATCGGCACGAGCGCGGGATGCGCTACCCATGTGCCATCGTGTCCTGCAGTCACTTCGCGGAGCTTGTCGGCCCTCACCTTGGCCATGGCTTCGTCGTTCGCTGCTTCGTCACCGCGAATCGGGATCTGTGCCGCCATGCCGCCCATCGCGAAGGCGCCGCGATGGTGGCAGGTGCGGATCAGCAGCTCCGAGTACGCCTTGAGGAAGGGTGCGGTCATGCCGACCTGACCACGTTCCGGCAACAGGCGATCGCCATGGGCGCGGAAGGTCTTCAGGTAGGAAAAGATGTAGTCCCAGCGACCACAGTTCAGGCCGACGACACGATCGCGCAAGGCGTGCAGGATCTCATCCATCTGGAACACGGCGGGCAGGGTCTCGATCAGCACCGTGGCCTTCATCGTCCCGTGCGGCAGGTCCAGTACGGTCTCGGCGTGGGCCATGACCGATTCCCACAGCGCCGCCTCTTCCATGCTCTGCAGTTTGGGCAGGTAGAAGTACGGGCCACGATCGCGGGCATGAAGGGTCTTCGCGTTGTGGAAGGCGTAGAGCCCGAAGTCCACCAGCGCACCGGCGACGACATCGCCGTCGACCTCGGCGTGGCGCTCAGGGAGGTGCCAGCCGCGCGGACGGACGACCAGCACCGCCGGGTCTTTGCCAACGCGGTAGACCTTGCCGTCGGCGTTGGTGAATTCGATCGTGCCTTCGACGGCGTCGCGCAGGTTGCGCTGGCCTTCGATCTGGTTCGCCCAGGTCGGTGCGCTCGAATCCTCGAAGTCGGCCATGAACACCTTCGCGCCGGAATTGAGCGCGTTGATGATCATCTTCCGCTCGACCGGGCCGGTGATCTCGACGCGACGGTCCATCAGGGCGTCGGGGATGGCCGCGACCGACCAGTCGGCCTCGCGGATCGCCACGGTGTCCGGGCGGAAGTCGGGAAGCTCGCCGGCGTCATAGCGAAGTTGCCGGGCGGCGCGCTCGGCGAGCAGGGCCAGGCGGCGGCTGTCGAATCGGCGGTGGAGGTCGGCAACGAAGGCGATCGCCCCGGGGCTCAGCACATCCGCGTAAGAACTGCTGCCGTCGCCAAAGCGAACGCCGGCCAGGGGGTCGATCACGCTCTTGGGAACTGCCATGGGATCGTGCCTCGGAGTGCGGGTCTGGCGTTTACCCTAGGTCCGGAGCTACGATTTTGACAAAACAAATGTTTCAATGATTTAGATTAACAATGTTAATTAAATATATAACTTCTTAATCTATAGGGATTAATCGCATGGTGCGCAAGCTGAATCCCGCAAAAAAAGCTGTAGTGAAGCGTGCGAAGCCGCGTATGGCGGACCGACCCGCGGACGACGAAGGTGGCCGGTTCTACTACAAGGGCAACCGCCTGAAGCAGCTGCGGGCCTTCGTCTACACCACGCGCCTGGGCACCCTCAGCCGCGCGGCCGAGGCGCTGTTCCTATCTCAGCCATCGGTGAGTCTTCAGCTGAAAGCGCTGGAACGGGAGCTGGGTACGACCTTGCTGGAGCGCACCCGCCGCCGCGTCACCCTGACCGACGCCGGCGAGGCTCTCTACGAACTCGCCCGTCCCCTGGTCGAGGGGTTCGAAAACCTGGATCGCGAGTTCCAGACAAAGACAAAGGGCGCCCAGGCGGGACGGCTGACGGTGGCGGCCGGCTCGTCGACGATCCAATACCTGCTGCCCGAGCTGGTGAAGACGTACCGGGAGCGCTTTCCCCACGTCCACCTCGCGCTATCCAACGTGACCAATCGCGATGGACTCGCCCTCCTGCGCAGCGACGAGGTCGACATCGCGGTCGGCTCGATGATCGACGTGCCTCACGACATCGCCTGGGCGCCGGTCTACCACTACGACCCGATGCTGATCATGCCGCCCGATCATCCGCTGGCGTCGAAAACGGATATCCGCCTGGAGGACCTGTCTCCCTATGGCTTGATCCTCCCGCCCAAGCGCCTCACCACGTACCGCCTCGTCGACATGGTGTTCCAGCAGCGACACGTGCCATACACGGTCGCGATCGAGGTCGGCGGCTGGGATGTGATCAAGCAGTACGTGGCGATGGGCCTCGGCATTTCCATCGTCACCGGCATCTGCATCACCGAGACGGACCGTGAACGCTTGGTCGTACGCAACTTGCGACAGTATTTTCCACAGCGCAGCTACGGCGTGGTGATGAGGAAGGGTAAGTTCCTCAGCCCGGAAGCGCGGGCCTTCATCGACCTGATCAGGCCGGGTCTGCTTACCCATCGTGATTACGATGAGTCGGGACATTCCGAGCGGTGATTACGCGTAGACGTCGACCGTCTTGCCGTTAAGACAGTCGATCAGGGCCTCAAGGCCTTCTATGGCGTCGATAGCGGCCTCATAAAGTTCGACACACAGTGGGTATCTGGAAGCACCTATTGCACGTAGGGATTCGAACGCATCCTTTGTCTTCGCGAGCGGATCGAAGACACCCTTCACATCGAGCTGAAAGAAGCCTAGCTGCATCGTAGCGTCATGCGAGAGATAGCCCTCACTGTGCAGCATGTTGGCCAAGTCAGATAGTTCGAGAGGATCGATAGAGCGGATGTCTGTTGTCCGAAGACGTTCCTTTAATCCATCCGGAAGCGTTCGGGCGACATCGCGGATCTCGCCGTTTCTGATCGGCACATCTTTATAGACACACTCGGGTCGGCGACGATGCTGAACTTGCCACAGGTTACCCGCTGGCGTGGAGCCGCCCAAACCGCTTGTCACCTGCATTGTTCGCCCTTTAATGCACGTCGGTTCAACGACTGTGCCTGCGCGCGATCAAGTTCGAAAGTCGGTGTGTTGCGCGACGTTCGCGAGGGAATGTCGCCAATTTTGTGGGTCTTCGATGGCGCCACGAACTCATTGCGATTCGCTTACGCCGATCGCGGGCTATCCCTGGTGCGTGGTCGATTTAGTCGCAAGTAACGTTCATATGCGCAACGACGCGCTAGTTCGGGAGTGAGTATGAAGACCGCATTGAAGATCATCACGATCGGTGCATTCGCATCGTTCGCGATGTGCCTCGCATTCCATCCGGGGTCGTCTTTCGCGAAGTCACAATCAGTGCAAAAACGCTGCTTTGCCTATCCCAAGGCTGCGACATCGCAGGGGCGCCTTGTCGCGAACGAGACATCCCTGCAGCTCAGCTGGATCACTAACTGCACGAGCCCATTCTTCGCGACAGCGAGCGGCAGCACGTCGCTGACCGCATACCTGCAACGATTCGAGAACGGCGACTGGCGCACGATCGATAGTGGACTGTCATTGTCCGCCACCGTCGGCCCGGGGACATACAGGGTCCTCGTGGTCAATCAAGTGGGCATGCCCAACCTATACTCGTTCACCTATCGCAAAGCGCTCGGCTGATTGTCGGACGCGCTAGGCAGCCCGGTGCTTGCCCTGATACCCGGCGAACATGGCGCGGATGCGCGTCATGTCCGCTTCCGTATCGCCTGTCGTCTCGATAAGAGAGCCCACGGTGAACGTTTTCGTCGGGTAGTCGATGAAGATCGGAACAATCGGAACGTTCGCCGTGCGCGCAATGCGCAGGAAACCCGACTTCCACTGCTTGACCGGTTTGCGTGTGCCTTCCGGGGCGATGCCCAGCCACATCTTCTCGCGAGTGGCGAAGCGCTCGACCATCTGGCCGACGACGTCGGTCGCGGCTTTGCGATCGATCGGCACCATGCCGAGGCGACGTACGACCGGGCCAAAGGGCCCGTTGAGAACTTCGCGCTTGATCATCACACCGAGATCCAGGCCCATGGCGGATTTCATCAGCAGGCCCCACACGCCGTCCCAATAAGACGAATGCGGTGCGCCGATGACGACGACCTTGGGCAGGTTTGGTAGTTCACCGACGAGGCGCCAGCCGCTACGACGAATCGCCCAGCGGCTAATTCTCATCCACCAGGAATCCGGTAGCGATGGGATATTCGGTGCGAGATGTTCCGGGTAGGGGCTCAATCGTTGCTCCAGTCGCGCGAGCGACCGCGCTTGGTCTGGCCACGCTGAGTCTTGCCTACGAGGCGTCGCTCTTTCGAAGCGCGCGTGGGCTTGGTCGCGACACGTTTCTTCGCCACGACCGTGGCTTCGCGGATCACATCGACCAGACGGTCGCGCGCGTCGTCTCGGTTACGACCCTGGTCACGGAACCGCCGTGCCTGGATCACCATCACGCCCGCATCCGTCATGCGGCGGTCGCGGCGTGCGAGGAGCCGTTCGCGCACTTCGTCCGGCAGTGACGGTGACGAGGCGACGTCGAAACGCAACTCGACGGCACTTTCCGTCCGATTGACGTGCTGGCCCCCCGGACCATCGGCGCGCATGAAACGCTCGATGAGTTCGGAGTCAGGGATCGTGATGCTGGCGGTGACGATAAGCATGGCCGGGCGATTCTAGCAGCGCGGCTCACCGATGCATGGTGCGACGCGGGACTCCGCCGGGGGAGGCTAAGCCGGCTGCCTGCTAGCTCGGCGCCTTCCACGCTTCCGTCTGAGCGCCATAAGCGTCCGCCCAGCCAAACCGCTCAAGCAGCTTGAGCCATGTCTCATCCAGCCCCGCGTCGATCGCCATCGGGCGCCCATCCATCGGATGCTCGAACTCCAGCCGCGCTGCGTGCAGCAGCAAGCGGTGCGACGAGAAGTACTGCTTGAACAGGCGATTGTGGTCGCCGCGCCCGTGCTGGCTGTCGCCGATGATCGGGTGATGGATGTGCGCGAAATGCTTGCGGATCTGGCGAAAGCGCCCGGTGCGCGGTTCGGCCACGGCAAAGGCGTAACGCTGCTTTTCGTAGCGACCGAGCGCGATGTCGACTTCCGTGGTGCCGAGCTGCCTGTAGTCCGTTGTCGCATCGCGTCGCGGGCCGGTATCGCGCGAACCCGGCAGCGGGTAGTCGATCGTGCCGGCGTCGGGATCGGGCCAGCCACGTACCACGGCGAGGTAGCGCTTGCGCACGCTGCGCCCCATGAACTGCTCGCCGAGCTGACTGGCGGCTTCCGGCGAACGCGCGACGAGCAACACGCCCGAGGTGGCACGATCCAGGCGATGGGCAAGGTGCAGCTTGCCCTCGACCTGCTCGCGGAGCAGGTCGATCAGGAAGGCATCGTCGGGTCCGACGAACTTCGAGCGATGGACGGCGAGATTGGCCGGCTTGTTGACGGCGACGATGTCGTCGTCCTGATAGAGGATCTCGAGCATGCGATCAGGCGACGCGACGCGGCCAGCCGGCGACGAAGGCGATCACGCCGGCGACGCCCGCTGCGATCGCCGGCCACATGCCGCGCGCGGCGAGCGTGCCGACCAGGGCGGCGCAGACGAGCAGTGACGAACCGAGCAGGCTGCATGCCACGAGTCGGCGCATGCGGCGCGCGTCGTCCCGGGCGACGGCAAGCGCGAGCGGATCGGCGACCTGGTGCTGCTGGCCGCTGGCGACCTGGCGCAACGCATCCCGCACGAGCTCGGGCACGCGTGGCGCCGTCTGGATCCATTGCGGCAGCCGGCGGCGCACGTCGCGCAGCGTAGCGCGCACGCTGTAGCGCTCGCGGAGAATGCGGCGCAGCACGGGATGGGCAACGGCCCAGATATCGATCTCGGGATCGAGCATGCGCCCGACCCCTTCGATGTTGAGCAGGGTTTTCTGTAGCAGGATCAATTGCGGCTGAAGCGTGAGCTCGTACTTTCGCGCGGTCTGGAACAGCTTCACCACCAGCTCGGCGATGGAAATCTGCGCGAGAGGACGCGTGAAGTAGGGTTCGCACACCGTGCGTACGGCAGCCTCGAGTTCGTCGAGGCGGACGGTCGATGGCATCCAGCCCGCCGCGACATGCAGCTGTGCGATGCGCGCATAATCTCGTTCGAACAGGGCGATGAAGTTCTCGGCGAGCCAGTACTGATCGGCTTCCGGAAGGGAACCCATGATGCCGAAATCGAGCGCGATGAACCGCGGCTCGTCGACCCGCGACAGGTCGACCCAGATGTTGCCGGGATGCGCGTCGGCGTGGAAGAAGTTGTCGCGGAACACCTGCTCGTAGAACAGGCGCACGCCTTTCTCGGCAAGGTGCTTGCGATCGAGGCCGGCGGCATCGATGGCGGCAATGTCGTCGGCGCTCACGCCGTACACGCGTTCCAGCGTCAGCACGCCTTCGGTGCTGAAGTCCCAATGCACTTCCGGCACGTAAAGGTCGACGCCGCTAGCGAAGTTGCGCCGGAGCAAGCTGGCACTCGCACCTTCGCGCTGCAGGTCGAGCTCGTTCGAGAGCATCTTCTCGACTTCGGCGACGACTTCGAGCGGGCGGATCTTGTCGGCGTTCGGATGCCAGCGCTGGGCGAGTTCCCCAAGCGTGTGCAGGAGATCGACATCGCGCGCGATGCGCTTGTCGATGCCGGGGCGCAGCACCTTGACCACGACGGCGCGTCCGTCATGCAGCGTGGCGGCATGCACCTGGGCGATGGACGCGGAGGCAAGCGCGGTTTCGTCGAAGCTGGCATACAGCGTCGTCACCGACGCCTTGAGTTCCCGCTCGACAATGGCGCGGGCCTCGGCACCGGGGAAGGGCGGGACCTGGTCCTGCAGGAGGGCCAATTCGTCGGCGATGTCGGCGGGCACGAGATCGCGTCGCGTCGACAGCACCTGGCCGGCCTTGACGAAAATCGGGCCGAGGTCGGTCAGCGCCAGTCGCAGGCGTGCGCCGCGCGGCAGGGCGCGAACATCCGCAGGAGCGCTGGGAAACAGCGGTCGGACGAATTTCAGCGGTCGGAACAGATGCGCCCCATCGACAAGGTCGTCGAGGTCGTACTTGAGCAGGATGGCGGCAACGCGCATCAGGCGCGGCAGCAGACGCAGCGGCGTCATGCGTGACGCCCCTTCAGCGCGCGCTCGAGGCGAGCCAGGCGGGCTTCGGCGCGTTCGGTGCGTTCGCGCACGTCATCGACACCGTCGAGGAACGCATCGGCTTCACCGGGAGCGACCGCGACGCGACCCTCGTCACGAAGCCAGTCGGCACCGTCTTCGGTGAGGTGCGAGACGGTCTCGCGGGCATGGGCGAAGGCGTCGCGAAACGCCTTCGCCAGGGGCACCCCGATGGTGTCGCCGAAGGTCTTCGCGAACGCCTCTTCAACGTCGGGTGCGTAGTGGCGCGTCAGCTTCTCGAGGCGACGAGCCAGTTCGGCGTCACCCGCGATATCCACCTTGCCCGGTGCCACGCCGTCGTCGTCGCGGCGGATCGCCATGGCCAACAGGCTGGCCGGCGATGCGGTAACGCGCAGGCTGCCACCTTCTTCCGGCGGACCGACGCGAAGGCGACTCTTCTGCACCGAGATGCGCAGTGCCAACTCCGGACCGCTCAGGTGCACCTGCACGCTGCGGCCGTCGAGCGCGTCCAGGCGGGAGCGGGTGTCCGGGTCCAGGTCGACGGCGCGGTTGAGTGCCGCTTCCATCGCGCGTCCGGCAAGGACGCGAAGCGGGCGGGGCAGGAATCGATTGGGGCCGGCCTCGGCCGAGGGACGATCGGAAGTCATGCCGCGATTGTAGCCCGCCGACCAGGGCGGGGCGGCATCCACACGCTCAGGACGCCCCGTCGAACCCCGATTGCCGCCACGCCTCGAACACGGCGACGGCCACGGCATTGGACAGGTTGAGGCTGCGGTTGCCTGGCCGCATGGGCAGGCGCACGCGCTGTGCCTCGGGAATCGCGTCGAGCACATCGTCGGGCAGCCCCGCGGTCTCGCAGCCAAAAAGCAGCGCATCGCCCTCGGCGAATGAGACGTCGGTGTGCAGGTGCTGGCCGCGGGTCGAGAAGGCGAATACCCGTGGATGGCCTAGCGCAGCTAGGCAGGCGTTCAGGTCGTCGTGAACGGCGACGCTGGCGAACTCGTGGTAATCCAGGCCGGCGCGGCGGAGACGGGCGTCGTCCAGCTCGAAACCGAGCGGTCGCACCAGGTGCAGGGCCGCGCCTGTATTGGCACAAAGCCGGATGACGTTGCCCGTGTTGGGCGGGATTTCGGGTCGGAAGAGGATGACATGGGGCATACCCCCATTATGAGGCGATGCGGGGGCAGACGATGCCATCCGGCGGTACGCCGCAGCCGTTGATCGCGGCGTGGGCCGTCGTGCCGACCGTAGCGAGCTGGACCGGGTTGCCGGTGTAGGCAAGCATGTTGCCCAGGATGAGGCCGCAGACGACGAGCGAGGCGACCAGGAGACTGCGGAGCATCAGGAGTTCGTGGTTCATGGTTTTGATTCCGTAAGAAGATACGTGGCGGGTGGTCAGAACATCTGGCCGAGGGTCATGCCGCAGATCAGCATCGAGGTGACGAGCAGGCTGCGCAGCATCAGCATTTCGTACTTCATGGCGTTCTCCGGATCGGTGCCGGGTAAGGAGGCCACCCGGCTTGGCAGGACTAGTAACGCAAACGCCGTGCCAGCTTTTAAGGGTGTGCAATCAGCTGATTCGTATGAGGTTTGTCAGGTGGCCTCGTAGAACGCCGCTGTCCGCGGACACTGACCACACGTAAGCGGACACCGTCCGGACCATGCATGAAGGCTGATTGCGTCCGATGGACCGCGCGGGCTAGCCTCGGAGGAATCGAACCATCGAGGTTCACTGGAGCTGCCATGAAGAAACGATTCGCCCTGCTTGTTGCCGGGCTGATGTCCGTCGGGGTCGCCGGAGCGGCCACTACGTCCCCCGACGCCATCCCGGATATCCCCTTCACGCGGTTCCAGTTGTCCAACGGCTTGACCGTCGTCGTCCACGAAGATCACAAGGCGCCCGTGGTCGCGGTCAGCATCTGGTATCACGTCGGTTCGGCCGACGAGCCGGCCGGCAAGACCGGCTTCGCGCACCTCTTCGAGCACCTGATGTTCTCGGGCTCGGAGAACCGCAAGGGCACCTATTTCCAGCCGTTCGAGCTGGCCGGTGCCACCGATATGAACGGCACGACCTGGTTCGATCGCACCAACTACTTCGAGACGGTGCCGACCACGGCGCTGGACATGGCCCTGTGGATGGAATCCGACCGCATGGGCCACCTGCTCGGGGCCATCGGTCAGAAGGAACTCGATACGCAGCGCGGCGTCGTCCAGAACGAGAAACGCCAGGACGAGAACCGTCCCTACGGCCGCGTCGACGAAAACATCCTGGTCAACACCTACCCGGCCAACCACCCGTACCACCACGACACCATCGGATCGATGACCGATCTCGATGCGGCCTCGCTCGCCGACGTGAAGCACTGGTTCAACAGCTACTACGGTGCGGCCAACACCACGCTCGTGCTCGCCGGCGATATCACCGTGGCGCAGGCCAAGGCCAAGGCCGAGACCTACTTCGGCGACATTCCTGCTGGCCCGCCGGTGCCGCGCCAGCAGCCCTGGATCACGCCCGTCGCGACGTCCACGCGTGGTACGCAGCATGACCAGGTTGCCCAGACCCGCATCGTTCGCACCTGGGTCGTGCCCCAGCTCGGTAGTGACGACTCGATCCAGCTCGACCTCGCCACCACGGTACTCGGTGGCGGCAAGACCTCGCGTCTCTACCAGCGCCTGGTCTACCAGGACAAACTCGCCGACGACGTGAGCCTGGGCATCGCGCCGTTCGCGCTCGCCAGCCAGGTGCAGCTCACCGTCGATGTGAAGAACGGTGTCGATCCGGCGAAGGTCGAAGCGGCCGTGGCCGATGTCTGGAAGGACTACATGGCGACGGGCCCCACCGAGGACGAGCTGGCACGTGCCAAGGTCAGCAACCGCGCCGGCTTCGTGCGCGGCCTGGAGAAGGTCGGCGGGTCCGGTGGCAAGGCGGTGATCCTCGCCGAGGGCCAGGTCTACCGTAACGATCCCGAGGCGTACAAGAAGGATCTCCAGCGCGCACAGGACGCCACGATCGCCTCCGTGCTCGCGTCGTCGAAGACCTGGCTGTCCAAGGGCGACTACACGCTCACCGTGCTCCCTGCCGCACCGGGATTCGATCCCGCCGCCGAGGACAAGGCCGTGGCCGGCCTCAAGGACGCTGCGGGCCGCCCCGCCGCCGTGTTGCCGGCCGCGAAGACTTACACCGTCGGCAAGTCGACCGTGGATCGCAGCAAGGGCGTGCCGTCGGTCGATAGCTTCCCCGACCTTTCGTTTCCGAAACTGCAGCGCGGCAAGCTGAAGAACGGCATCGAAGTGGTGCTTGCCGAACGTCACACCGTGCCGGTCACCCAGATCAGCCTGTTGTTCAATGCCGGCTACGCGGCGGACCAGGGCCGCAAGCTCGGCACCGCCAGTTTCACCTCGGCCCTGCTCGACGAAAGCACCAAGACACTGGACTCGGTCGAAGTGGCCCGTCGCAAGGAGCGGCTTGGCGCGATCATCGGTTCGGGATGCTCGCTCGACACATGCTCGGTCGGTCTTAACGCACTGAACTCCGAGCTCACGCCTTCGCTGGCGTTGTTTGCCGATATCGTCCGCAATCCGGCCTTCAAGTCGGACGACATCGAGCGGGTTCGTGGCCAGTGGGTAGCCGGTATCGCGCAGGAAAAAACCGAGCCCACCGGCCTGGCCCTGCGCACCTTGCCGCCCCTGCTTTACGGCAAGAACCATGCGTACGGGATTCCGTTCACGGGTAGCGGCACCGAGAAGGCGATCGCGTCGCTCACCGCGGCGGACCTGGCCAACTTCCAGCGCGACTACCTGCGTCCGGACAACGTTCGCATCCTCGTCGCCGGTGACACCACGCTGGCGCAGATCCTGCCGCAGCTCGATGCCGCCTTCGGTGACTGGGCGGCACCCGCAAGCGCCATGCCGACGAAGAACGTCGGCCAGGTCGCCGAGCAGCCCAAGCCTCGCGTCTTCCTGATCAATCGCACGGACGCGTCGCAGTCGCTGATTCTGGCCGGTCTGCTCGCACCGTCGACCAAGGCGAAGAACGCGCTGGACCTCGGCATCGCCAACGGCGCGTTTGGTGGCACGTTCACTTCTCGCCTCAACATGAATCTGCGCGAAGAAAAGCGTTGGGCCTACGGTGCGGGCAGCATGCTGTCCGACGCCCAGAACCAGCGTCCGATGCTTTTCTATGCGCCGGTGCAGACCGACAAGACGGCCGATTCCGCAGCGGAAATTCTCAAGGAAGCGCGTGCCGTCATCGGTACGAAGCCGTTGACCGACGACGAGATCGCGAAGATTCGCGCTCAGAAAGTTCGTGCGCTTCCGGGGAGCTTCGAAACCACATCGGCCGTACTCGGCGCGATGACGGGCATCGTCATCTACGACCGTCCGGACGACTACGTGCAGACCCTCAAGGGCCGCATCGAGGGCGTCGACCGCAAGGCCGCAGAGGATGCCTTGACCGCCGTCATTCGTCCGGATGCGCTGACCTGGGTGATCGTGGGCGACCTGAGCAAGATCGAGGCCCCCGTTCGTGCGCTGAACCTGGGTGAGGTGCATGTGATCGATGCCGACGGCAACCCCGCTAAGGACGTGCCGCATGCCAAGGCGACGAAAGCGACCAAGGCGAAGTGAGTGCTCGTGAGGGCGTGATCGAAGAAGATCGCGCCCTCACGGTTGTCCGGCTAGCATAAGCAGCGATCGATTCCACGGAGTTACACATGCGCAAGGCTCTCGTCCTCCTCATTCCTCTCGCCCTTTCCGCCTGTTCGTGGGGCATCAAGCTCGACGAAGGCGCGCGTAACGTCCGCACCGCCTGGAACGGCGATGTCTCCAGCTGCAAGGAGCAGGGCAAGGTCACCGTCTCGGTCATGAACCGCGTCGGCCCGGTGGATCGCAACGACCTGAAGGTTCGTGACGAACTGGAAGTGCTGGCGCGTAACGAGGCCGCCAAGATGGGTGCCGACACGGTGAAGCCGTTGGCCGATCCGAGCGAAGGCTCGCAGCCTTGGGGTGCCTACACCTGCGGCAGCCGCAACGTCGGTCCGTCCCGCAGCAGCGCGCCTCCGCCGCCCCCGCAGGGCGACAGCAACCCGAAGGCGGGTTTCGAAACGGTTCCGCTGAAGAACAACTGATCCGACGTCACCGTCACTTCGCTCAGAGCGAGGTGACGCCGTCGCGCGCCCGCGCGGCAAACGTCGCCGTCACCCAGTCGATGAACACACGTACGCGCGGCGACAACTGCCGATTGTGCGGATACAGCAGCGATACCGGCGAGGGCGTGGGCGGGTAGTCGGGCAACACCGGCACCAGTCGCCCCGCGGCCAGGTCGTCCGCCAGGTGGTAGCGGGGCACCTGGATCAACCCCAGGCCCATGCGGGCGAGATCGATATTGGTATCCGAGCCGGTCACTGTCACGACGGAGGGCAGGTTGATCAGGCGGACTTCGCCGTTCTGGACGAATTCCAGCGGAAGCGTATTTCCCGTGGCGGTCGAGAGAAACCCGATCGCGATATGGCCTTCGAGGTCGTCCGGGGTTTCCGGTACGCCGTGGCGTTCGAGATACGCCGGGCTGGCGCAGGTCACCTCTTCCAGCATCGCAATACGGCGGCCGACCATGCTGCTGTCCGCCAGGTCGCCCACGCGCAGGACGCAGTCCACGCCTTCGCGCACCAGATCCACCCAACGATCTCCCTCGCCCAGATGCACGCGCAGACCGGGGTAGCGGGCAAGAAAGTCGGGCAAGTCGGGCAGGACGAAGGTGCGGGCGAGCGTGCCGTGCATGTCCACGCGCAGCAGTCCGGTCGGTCGCGCGTCGAGGAAGGCGCCCTCGGCATCCTCCACCTCGCCCAGGATCGTGATGCATCGCCGGTGGTAGG
This sequence comes from Luteibacter sp. P1_D3, assembly GCF_056406135.1. Taxonomy (NCBI): domain Bacteria; kingdom Pseudomonadati; phylum Pseudomonadota; class Gammaproteobacteria; order Lysobacterales; family Rhodanobacteraceae; genus Luteibacter; species Luteibacter sp. P1_D3. The sequence continues at coordinate 69,037 of NZ_JBFUAT010000003.1, forward strand.
CCTCGCCGTCCAGCGTGGGACTGACATGACGCGTCGTTCGCTGGAGTAGCCGCACGCCGAGCCGGGTCTCCAGGCGCTTGATGGCCTGGGTCACGGTCGATCGGGGCAGGTCCAGGTCGGACGCCGCCAGGGTGAAGCTGCGCCGTTCAACGATGCGAACGAAGAGGCGCATGGTGTCGAAGCGGTCCACAACATTGTTCCGTACAGTGGAATAGTGAAGTCATATCCTGCGGGATTATCCGGAGGCTGACAACGTCCATCCTGTTCTCGCCCGGCAATGTCGCCGGTACCGGAGAACCGAGATGAACCAGAACACCCAGAAAGTCGCCATCGTGACGGGCGCCTCGCGTGGTATCGGCGCGGCAGTGGCCAAGCGCCTCGCTCATGACGGCTTCACCGTCGTCGTCAATTACGCCGGCAGCGCCAAGGCGGCCGAGGCGGTCGTTGCCGGCATCGAAGCGGCTGGCGGCACGGCGATCAGTGCCCAGGCCGATGTCTCGAAGTCCGCCGATGTGCGTCGTCTCTTCGATACGGTGCAGGAGGTCTACGGTGGGGTGGACGTGCTCGTAAACAATGCGGGCGTCATGGCCCTGGCCAACGTGGCCGACCTGAAGGACGAAGACTTCGACCGTCTCTTCGCGATCAACGTGAAAGGCAGCTACAACACGATGCGCGAGGCTGCCACCCGCATTCGCGAAGGTGGTCGCATCGTCAACTTTTCCTCGAGCGTGGTCGGCCTGCTGCAGCCGGGCTATGCCGCCTATGCGGCGACGAAGGCGGCCATCGAAGCGACCACCATGGTGCTCGCCCGCGAACTGCGCGGCCGCCAGGTAACGGTGAATGCCATCGCCCCGGGCCCGACCGCGACCGACCTGTTCCTCGACGGCAAGTCGCCCGAGCTCGTCGATCGTCTCGCCAAGCTGGCGCCGCTCGAACGTCTGGGCACGCCCGACGACATCGCCGCCGCCGTGGCCTTTCTTGCTGGCGCCGATGGTGGCTGGGTCAACGGCCAGATCCTCCGCGCCAATGGCGGCATTGTCTGACCCCGGCCGTACCAGGAGACTTCTCATGAGACAGATCATCTTGATTACCGGTGCATCGAGCGGCTTTGGCCTGTTGACGGCGCGCGCCCTGGCCGAGGCAGGGCATACCGTTTATGCCAGCATGCGCGATATAGCCGGTCGTAACGCGGCCAACGCCGATGCGGTGCTCCAGGAAGCGAAGGACCGTCGCATCGATCTTCGCGTGGTCGAACTCGATGTCACTTCGGAGGCTTCCGCGGAAGCCGCAGTGAAGACGATCGTCGAGCGCGACGGCCACCTCGACGTGCTGGTGCACAACGCCGGCCACATGGTTTTCGGTCCTGCCGAGGCGTTCACGGCGGAGCAGTATGCGCAGCTCTACGACGTGAACGTGCTGGGCACGCAGCGGGTCAATCGTGCTGCCTTGCCGGTCATGCGCAGGCAGAAAAAAGGCCTGGTGCTATGGGTGTCGAGCAGCAGCGTCCGCGGCGGCACGCCGCCCTTCCTTGCTCCGTATTTCGCGGCAAAGGCGGCCATGGATTCGCTGGCCGTGAGTTATGCCAGTGAGCTGGCGCGCTGGGGCATCGAGACCTCGATCATGGTCCCCGGTGCCTTTACCAAAGGCACCAACCACTTCGCCCATGCCGGGAAACCTGCGGACGAAGCACGAGCCGCCGAGTACATGGACGGTCCGTACGCCGGCATGCCCGACCGCATTCTGCACGGTCTGGCCGCGCTCGAGCCGGCGGATGCGGACGCGGGGGAGGTCGCCACGAAGATCGTCGAGGTGGTGAATCTGCCGTTCGGCGAGCGGCCTTTCCGGGTTCACGTGGACCCTTCCCAGGACGGCGCCGAGATCGTGAACGGGGTGGCCGACCGGGTGAGGCGGGAGCTGTTCTGGCGGGTCGGGATCGACGACCTATTGTCTCCTACGGCCTGACACAGGCGGGGTCTCGCCGTCTCCGGTTTCAGAATCAGCACTAACGCGGACGGTGCGCGGCGTCACGGACGAGCGAGGGCGAAGACGCTACCGTCCGTTAGCCGCGGAGTCGGTCCGAGGGGCATAAGGGTCCAGGGGTGGATGCCCGGGAAGCGTCGGCAAGTGCGGCTAGCGTACTCATTCCCTAACAAGAAGGATTTTGAACATGAAGTTTCTGACGCCTGCGATTGCCTGCGGACTCATGATGGCCGCCTTCGCGACATCGACACCCGTCCGCGCCATGGAGACCTGTGACAGCTGCCTGTCCCACTACAACACTTGCATGGCCGCTGGCGGCAATTCGAGCACGTGTTGGTCGTGTAATAACCCGAGATGCCTGCAACCGTCGGCGCGCGATGCATTGCAGGACGCCCTTGGGAAGCTCTCGTTGCGAAAGTCGGGCCTATTGCCTCCTGCAGGAGCGCGTGAGGTTGTCACTCGGCAGGAAAGCTAGCAGCTGCATGGCTGTAGCAAGGCTGTGAATGCGAGAAGGCGCGGGCCATGTGGCTCGCGCCTTCTCGCACGCGCTGGTGCCATTGGCAATCGCAAAAGCCTGCATTTAGATCAGCTATTGATTATTCATAACTGAACTATATACTTATGAGGCAATCCGCCGACAGGACGCCCTCATGAGTGATTTCGCCCCCACCGAAGCACGACTCCAGGTCACGCGCTCGAAATATCCGGGCTTCCCGCGCGACCCGGCGGCGCTCGTCCGGCTTATCAAGCATCTCTACAAGGAGATCCACGACGAAGCCAACGCGGTGATGAAGCCTTACGGGCTCAACCACCCCGAATACAACATCCTGATGATGATGTACGGCTCGCCGGATAACGCCCTCAACCCTTCGCAACTGGCCGATGCCGCTGGCGAAAAGTCGGCCAACGTGACCCGGCTGACCACGCAGCTCTGCGAGAAGGGCTACATCGCGCGCGCTTCCAGCGAAGACGATCGTCGCAAGGTCACGCTGACGCTGACCCCTGAAGGCATCGCGTTGATCGAAAGCTTCCTACCCGACATCGTCAGCCTGCTCTTCAGGCAAACCCGCAAGCTGGATGCCACCGAACAGGCCCAGCTCGAGGTCTTGCTGAAGAAGATGCTGGCCGGGTACGGCGAGTAAGCAGCACCCGTCATGTCCGTCTCCGAACTCGCCATCACACCACCCGTCACCCGCCAGGTCGTCGTCGAGACGCTGCGCGAGGAGGCTTCCGTGTGGCTGTTCGTCGTGAAAACGCTGATCGCGTTCTTCCTGACTGGGTGGCTGGCGATGCGTTTCGCTTTGCCGGCGCCGTCGACCGCCATGCTGACCACCGTCATCGTGGCCAACCGGCAGTCGGGCATGGTGCTGGCGAAGAGCTTCTACCGGGCCATCGGAACGCTCGCCGGCGCTACCGCTGCGATCGCCATCGTCGCGTCGTTCCCCCAGCAACGCGATCTCTTCCTTGTCGCGCTGTCCCTTTGGATTGGCCTGTGCGCAGGCGGCGCCACGCTGTACCGCAACTTCAAATCGTACGCCTTCGTCCTGGGTGGCTATACCGCGGCGATCGTCGCCATCCCCGTGATCGACAACCCGCCCGGTGTCTTCGATTCCTCGTGGGCGCGTATCAGCGAAGTGCTGCTCGGTCTCGCCGTCAGTGGCGTCGTCAACGACGTGGTCTTCCCCAGTCGTATGCGCGACGTCCTGCGCCGCGCCGCGCGTGAGCAGTTCGCTCATTTCGTCGCCTTTGTGCGTGATAGCACGCGGGGACGCATGGCGCGCGAGACCATGGAGAACGCACACCTTCGCTTTGTGCGTGATGCGGTGACGTTCGAAGACCTGCGCAGCTCGGTGATCTTCGAAGATGCCGAGGCGCGCGCCCGCAGCGGTCACCTGCGCCTGTTCAACCAGCGCTTCATGGCGGCATCGACCAGCTTTCAATCGCTGCATCACCTCATCAACCGACTGAAGCGCGCTCACCGCGACGTCGCCGCCGACACACTGATCCGGCTGTATGCGCCCATCGGCATCGCGCTCGACGCACCGATCGACGCCGGCGTGGTGGCACGCGAGTTGTTGCCGCGTCTCGCGGCGGCTCGCGAAAGCCTGCGGACACAGCGGTCGCCGTTGCGCGACTCGCTGACCGACACGCAGGACATCCGCGACTTCGATACCGGTGCATCGCTGCTGGTCCGATTCGTCGACGAGTTGTACGCCTATGTAGAAGCTGCGGCGTCGCTGCAGGCACCGCGCGTCATCGCCGCCTCGGGCGAGCGCGTGCGCTTCGATCGCGGCAACGATTTCCTCGGTGCCGGTCTCGCCACCCTGCGTGCCACCCTGACGATGCTCGCTCTCGGCGCCTTCTGGATCTGCAGCGCATGGCCGCTCGGCTCCAGCGCCATGCTGCTCGCCACCGTGTTCGCCGGCTTGTTCGCGACCATTCCCAATCCGACGCGCGTCACCTGGATGGTCATGCTCGGCTACCTCTCCGGCATGGCGGCGGCCTTTGTCTGTGAGTTCTTCGTACTGACGCAGGTAGACGGCTACCCCTTGCTGGTCATCGGCATCGCACCCTTCCTCGCCGTAGGGCTCGTCATGATGATGAGCCAGCGCTTGGCCTCATACGGCCTTGGCTGGGCGATGGGCCTGGCGTACATCCTCGCACTGAAAAACGTGCAGGTGTACGACCCGGCGCACTTCATCAACGATGCGATTGCGCAGGTCGTCGGGCTTGGCGCGGCAGCCGTGTCCTTCGTGGTCATCCCGCCGGCGATTGGTAGCGCGTGGCTGCGCCGGCGCCAGCTCGCGCGGCTGCGTGGGCAGGTTGCGCTGGCCGCAGAAGCGCCGTTGCCGGGACTGCGTCATCGCTTCGAGAGTGTGAACCACGATCTCGTCAGCCAGGTCGTGGCACAGACGGAGCCCGGCAGCGCGGATTCACGTGCCCTGATCGCCTGGGCGCTTGCCGTCCACGAGACCGGTCGCGCGCTCATCGAACTGCGTCACGACATGGCGGGTGCTGACCTGCCGTCCACGCTGCGTCCTTACCTCGTCGAGGCGCTGCGTACGCTGGCGCGCTTCTACGAAAAGCCAGACGCCGCCGGTTACCTGCTGGCGCGCGATGCCGTCGCCACGGCGATCGCGAGCGTCGGTGAGCACGAGGGCGTCCATCACCTGCTCGACCACCTGCATCTCGTTCGCATGGCGTTGCTAGATGGTGAATCCGTCCTTGCCGCCTACATGCCCAACGCCCCGCTTGCCAAGGAGATCGTCCATGCCTCGTGAGATCGCACTCGGCGACGCCCTCGTTCCGGGGTTGCTCGTCCTCTTTGTCCTGGCGCTACTCCTGCTCTGGGCGCTCGACTGGGTGGCAGGCCGCTTCGGCCTCTATCGTCTGGTTTGGCATCCGCCTTTGTTCCGCCTCGCCGTGTTCGTCTGTGTCTTTGGCGCTTGCGCGCTCTTCCTGCTCTGAGTGATTCCGTCATGAAACTCTCGACCCTCATCCGTTTCGCCGTCACCGCGATCGTCGTGCTTGTCGCGGCGCTCGTCGGGCACACCATGTGGAAGCACTACATGTATTCGCCATGGACGCGCGATGGTCGTGTGCGTGCGGAAATCGTACGCATCGCGCCCGATGTGGCCGGGCTGGTCACCGATGTTCAGGTGATCGACAACCAGACGGTGAAGAAGGGCGACATCCTCTTCGTCGTGGACCGTGCGCGCTACGAGAACGCCGTGGCCCAGGCCAAGGCGAATCTCAATGCCGCCGAGGCGGCCGCCCGTGCTGCCGGTGCCAGCATCAATGCGGCTTCCGCAGGCGCGGAGCAAAGCAAGGCGAACTACGAGATGTACCAGGCGCAGTCCGAACGCCGGCAGAAGCTCATCAACAACGTCATTTCAGCCGAAGACAAGGCCAACGCCGCTGCTGCCGCGAATGCGGCCAAGGCTGGCTGGCAGCAGACGCTGGCCAGCACGAAGCAGGCGAGTGCGGCCCAGCAGCAGTCACTGGCAGCCGTGGCCCAGGCGCAGGTCGAGCTCGCTTCGGCGCAGCTCAACCTTGACCGTACGGAAGTGCTCGCTCCGGTGGACGGGTTCGTGACCAACCTCGATGTACGCGTCGGCGACTACGCCAACGCCGGTACACCGCGTCTTGCGCTGATCGATAGCCATTCCTACTGGATCTACGGCTACTTCGAAGAAACCAAGTTGCCGGGGCTGCGGATCGGCGATCCCGTCGATATCCGCCTGATGAGCGGCGGTGTGCAGTTCAAGGGTTCGGTGGAAAGCATCGCGCGTGGCATTACCGATGCCGACAACCCGACCGGTAGCGACCTGCTCGCCGATGTGAATCCCACCTTCAACTGGGTGCGGCTGGCGCAGCGCGTGCCGGTGCGTGTGAAGATCGACACCGATCATCTGCCTGCTGGAACCGTTCTTTCCGCAGGCATGACGGCGACCTTGATCGTCCATCCGTCGCATCCGGACGCGGTCGCTGCTCGCTAAGGAGGCGATCGTGACGAGGGCGCCGTCTTAGGCCTTCGGCGGAGCCAGCCGACTGAGGCGCAACTGCAGCCACTTGTCCACGTCGGGCCACTCGGTGGACAGGATGCTGTAGCAGACGGTGTCGCGGAGCGAGCCGTCGGACCGCCGCTTGTTGGCGCGGAGCACGCCCTCACGCTTTGCGCCGAGCTTTTCGATGGCGCGCTGGGAATCCTGGTTGTAGGCGTCCGTGTGGAACGTGACCGCGACGACGCCGACGTTCTGGAAAGCGTTATCCAGCAGGAGATGCTTGCAGGCCGTGTTGACGTGGCTGCGCTGCCAGCGGCGTGCGTACCAGGTGTAACCGATGGCCACGCGGGAGGGATCGTCCTCGATCTCGTAGTAGCGCGTCGATCCGACCACCTGGCCGGTCTCGTTTTCACGTACCACCCAGGGTGACATGCGGCCTTCTTCCTGGCCGCGCAGGGCCGATTCGACATAGTCCGTCATCCGCCCGGGGCCGGGGACCGAGGTGAACCAGAGATCCCACAGGTTGCCGTCGGCGGCGGCCTGCTCCAGCGCGGGAATATGCGCCAGGGTCATCGGCTCGAGGGTGATGTAGGCGTTTTCGAGGCGGACAGGCGTCATGAAGCGGGTCTCAGGCGTCGAGGTCGGGGATCAGGCGGCTTTCAATCCGCGAAATGGCGTCTTTCAACAGCAGCTTGCGCTTCTTCAGGCGCGTGAGCTGGAGCTCGTCCCGGCTGATGGAGGCCGCCAGGTGGTCGATGGCGGCGTCGAGGTCGCGGTGCTCCACCTTGAGCTCGGACAGCCGTTTGTTCAGTTCAGCGGGATCCGGGACCTGCATGGCAATGGCCGGGCGGGAGGAGAGGGGGCAAGTGTAACTCCCGGCGGGGTCCCCCGCAGCGGCTACAATAGGGGGCCGCCTCTCCCGAACACCGCCAACGCATGTCCGCCATCCCCGATGCCACCCGCAAGCAGAGCTACGAAGCCGGCAAGCTGGCCAAGCGCCTGCGCCGTCAGGTCGGCCAGGCGATCGCCGACTACGGCATGATCGAGGACGGCGACCGGATCATGGTCTGCCTCTCCGGCGGCAAGGACTCTTACACGATGCTGGACATGCTGCTTTCGCTCCAGGCGAAGGCACCGGTCCGTTTCGAGCTGATCGCGGTGAACCTCGACCAGAAACAGCCGGATTTCCCTGAGCACGTGCTGCCGGCATACCTGGCAGAGCGGAACATTCCGTTCCACATCATCGAGCAGGACACGTACAGCGTCGTCACCCGCGTCATCCCGCAGGGCAAGACGATGTGCAGCCTGTGCTCACGCATGCGCCGCGGTGCGCTCTACCAATGGGCGTCGGATAACGGGATCACCAAGATCGCGCTGGGCCATCATCGCGATGACATCCTCGGCACCTTCTTCCTCAACATGTTTTACCAGGGCAGCCTGAAGGCGATGCCGCCCAAGCTGCTCTCGGACGACGGCCGCCACGTGGTGATCCGCCCGCTCGCCTACTGCCGCGAGGACGACATCGCCGCCTACGCGGATGCGCGCGCCTTTCCAATCATCCCCTGCAATCTCTGCGGTTCGCAGGAGAACATGCAGCGCAAGGTGGTCAAGCGCATGCTCGAGGACTGGGAGAAATCCAACCCGGGCCGTAGCGAGACCATCTTCCGCGCGATGGGCAATATCGCACCGTCACAGCTCACCGATCGCAAGCTGTTCGACTTCGCGTCGCTGGGCGCACGCGAAGGCGCGGCGCGCGCTGACACCCATGCCTGGCTTGCCGGTGGCGACGCCAGCGACGACAACGACTGATCATTTAAAACTCCGCTTCAAGGCCTGCCGACCATGACCCTCTTCTCCGCTGTCGAACTCGCTCCGCGCGACCCGATCCTTGGCCTCAACGAAGCCTTCGGCGCCGATACGCGTCCGGACAAAGTCAATCTCGGCGTCGGCGTGTACTACGACGCCAACGGCCATGTACCGCTTTTGCGTGCCGTGCGCGAAGCCGAGAAAGCGCGTCTGGAAGCCCAGCTGCCGCGCGGTTACCTGCCCATCGATGGCATCGCACTCTACGACGCCGCGGTACAGAGGCTGCTTTTCGGCGCCGGCTCGCCGCTGCTTGCCGAGCGTCGCGTCGTCACCGCACAGGCCCTCGGCGGCACGGGCGCGCTGAAGATCGGCGCGGACTTCCTGCACCGCCTGAATCCCTCGGTGCCGGTCGCCATCAGCAACCCGAGCTGGGAGAACCATCGCGCGCTGTTCGAGGGTGCGGGCTTCCAGGTCGTGGAATACCCGTACTACGACGCCGCCACGCACGGTGTCGACGTCGAGGGCATGCTCGGGGGCCTGGCGAAGCTGCCGAAGGGCGCGATCGTCGTCCTTCACGCGTGCTGCCATAACCCGACGGGTGTCGACCTCGGCACCGACGACTGGAAGCGCGTGATCGAGAGCGTGCGCGAGCACGGTCTTGTTCCCTTCCTCGATATCGCCTACCAGGGCTTTGGTGATGGCATCGAGGCCGACGCGATCGCCGTACGCCTGTTCGCCGAAGCGCGCGTGCCGTTCTTCGTCGCCAGCTCGTTCTCGAAGTCGTTCTCGCTGTATGGCGAACGCGTCGGTGCCCTGTCGATCGTCACCGACTCGCACGACGAAGCCGTACGCGTGCAGTCGCAGCTCAAGCGCGTCATCCGCACGAATTACTCCAACCCGCCGACGCATGGCGCCGCCGTGGTCGCCGCCGTGCTCAATCACGACGACCTGCGCGCCACCTGGGAAGCCGAGCTGGGCGAGATGCGCGAGCGCATTCGCACGATGCGCCGTGGCCTGACGCAGCGCCTCGCCGCGCATGGCGACTTCGGCTTCATCGAAGCACAACGCGGCATGTTCTCCTATTCCGGCCTTTCGTCCGTCCAGGTGGATCGCCTGCGCACGGAGTTCGGCATCTACGCCGTGGGTACGGGACGCATCTGCGTGGCCGCACTCAACGACGGCAATCTCGACCGCGTCGCCGAGGCGATCGCCAAGGTCATCTAGCCGTCCATTGCCACCTTCGCCGGCGGACGCTTGTCGTTCGCCACGGCCCTCCATTCGCAAGAGATATCCCGATACATGTTTTTTCGAAACCTGACGCTGTTCCGCTTCTCCGCCCCTGTCGCCACCGATCTCGATCGCCTCGAAGAGGCGCTTCCCGAGCATCGCCTGCGCCCGGTCGGCCCGCTGGAAATGTCGACGCGCGGTTTCATTTCGCCGCTCGGCCGAAATGAGGAAGCGCTGGTCCACAACGTGGGCCGCAACACCATGGTCACGGTCGGCAGCGAGGATAAGCTCCTGCCGTCGGCCGTGGTGAACGACGAGATCGCCAATCGCGTGCAGAAGATCGTCGACGAAGAGGGCCGCAAGGTCAGCGGTCGCGAGCGCAAGCGCATGAAGGACGACGTCATGAACGAGCTGCTGCCGCGGGCTTTCGTCCGCACCTCGCGCATGTCCGGCTATGTCGACAAGAAGCACGGCTGGCTGGTGCTCGACACGTCCAGTCGCAAGTCGGCCGAGAACACCCTGAGCCAGGTTCGCGAGGCCCTGGGCAGCTTCCCGGCGGTGCCCCTGGCGCCGGAAGAGTCGCCGCGCATCCTCATGACCCATTGGGTGGCGACGGGCGAACTGCCGGCCGGCCTGGTCCTGGGCGACGAATGCGAACTGCGTGACCCGGCCACCGCCTCGGGCGCCATCGCTCGCTGCCGCCGCCAAGATCTCGACACCGATGAGATTCGTGAGCACCTGCGCACCGGAAAGCAGGTGTTCCAGTTGGGTTTGGTCTTCGACGACCGCATCTCGTTCGTACTCGGGGAAGACCTGATCCTGCGTAAAATGAAGTTCACGGATGTGGTGCTCGATGGACAGGCGGACAGCCCCGAGTCGGCCGCCGCGGAAGCGGATGCGAACTTCGCCCTGATGGCACTCGAGTACGAGCGCCTGCTGGGCAAGCTGGAAAAGTGGTTCAAGCTGCCGCGGCCGGAGTAACGCCGGAGCGGCCGCGTCGCAGGATTCGATATGGCTTGGTGGCAAGTTCGTCGGGATCGACCAGAGACTCGCGACATGGCATCTGAAGAAAGCGAATGGCTGGAACTGTCGACCCCGACGGGCGGCACCATTCGCGTGCTCAAATCGGCGCATCCGCGCGCTCGGCGGCTGCGCCTGACGGTGACGCCGAAAGGTGCTCGCCTCACCTATCCCAACGGCACGCATACGGCCCAGATGGCCGCTTTTCTTCGTCATCATGCCGACTGGCTGGAACAGAAGCTCGGCGAGTTCCATCTGGACGCTACGCCACTACCCGCCCTCAAGGTCGGCGTGCCGACCTCGTTCCCCTTTCGTGGTGAAGAGGTCGCGCTGGATTGGGCGGAAGGCGCCTATCCGCGTGTCGACCAGCATGCGGGAGGCCTCACGCTGGTGATTCCGAAACCGCATACGCGCGCACTGATGGTGGCGCGCGGTTTGCTCGCGACGACCTTCGAAGCGCAGATTCGCCGCGACGTCTCACGCTGGCTGCCGGCGTACATCCCCGTGATCAACGCCGCGCCGACCGCGCTCAAGGTGCGTCCGCTGAAAAGCCTCTGGGGCAGCCTGGATACGCGCGATCGCATCAATCTCGATCTGGCGCTGGCGCTGGCACCGCCGGCCGCCCTGCGCTACGTGCTTGTCCATGAGCTGTGCCACCTGAAGGTGCGCAACCACTCGCCGCGTTTCTGGCATTGGGTCGAGACCGTGTTCCCCGACTACAAGGAACAGCGTGCGTGGCTACGCACGCACGGCAGCGGATTGAAGATGCAGCTGGACAGGCTGGTAGCCGACGTCGCCGACTGAGGCGACCGCACGGGCCACCTCAGCCGCGACGAAGCGTCAGTGTGCCAGCGCGAAACCGGTGATGATTTTCGCCGTCTCTTCCGGCTTCTCCAGCATCGGCATGTGATTGCAGCCATTCATGATGGTGGCGCCGATCGAGGGTGAGCTCTTCAGGCCGTTGCGCAGCGTATCCAGTGCGGACACATCGATGATCTTGTCCTCGCGGCACCAGAGGCCGAGTACGGGCATTGGCAGCTTGCCGATCACCGGGTCCAGCGCGTAGGCCTGCGCGGGCTCTTTCAGTTGCTCGAACGTGTGCGCGATGAAGTCGTGGTCCTGCTGATTGCGTGCCAGCAGGGCGTCTTCGAGTCGACCCGGGATGTTCGGCTTGACCAGGAAGATACGGCCAAGCAGGGCTTCCAGGTCGGCGCGGTCCTTGAGCAGGAACGGATCCTTGCCGGCCTTCACGTCACGAACGAAGTCGTTCTCCTTGAAGGTCAGGCCGAGCGAGCTCGACAGCACGAGGCTCGCCACGCGCTCGGGATGCTGATCGGCGTAGACGCCGGCGATCGCGCCGCCCATCGAGTGCCCGACGAGCAGGAAGTGTTGGGCACCGATAGCCGAGGCGAATGCTTCCAGGCGAGCTGCCTGTGCCGGGATGCCGTAGTCGCCACCTTCATTGCGCGACGACTCGCCCCAGCCCGGGAGGTCGGGCGCGATCACGCGAAAGTGGTCGGTCAGGCCCTTGGCCATGGTCAGCCAGGTTTCCTTGTTGGCCGCGAAACCATGCAGCAGGACGATCGTCGGACCACTGCCGCCTTCGTAATACGACCAGGTCGTGTCGCCGGCGACGATCGACTTCTTCTCCATGTGTGCGGACATGGCCAGGCGCGCCGCATCGGCCTTGAGCAGGAGCGACGGGGCGATCAGGTAGACGCCGCCCGCGCCGACGCCGAGCACCAGGGCGACGACGACGAGGAACTTGAGACGGCGAAGCAGCAACCGCTGCCAGAGCGGACGGCTGTCGGTGGAACCGGGAGTCGGAATCTTGGCCATGCTGCGCTTACTTCTTCTTCGACTTGCCGGCGAGGATGGCTTCGACGGCCTGTTGGGTCATCGGGTGATAGCCGCCTTTCGCTTTGGCGTAGGTTTCTTTAGCAAAGGCCAGGCCTTCCGGCGTGCGCGCAAACGCGCGGTACACCGGCGTGGTCAGGTACAGGCGACCGATACGGGTCATGTGTTCGGCAGCGGCGGTCCAGACGTCCTTGTCGCCGGCGGCGATGGCGTGCGCGTACCAGCGCATGCCGATCTCGGCGTTCGGCGTGCCGGTGAGGTGCCAGGCCGCATCGAGTTCCTTGACCTTCGGCAGCGGCATGACATCCGGCATGCGGTCGAGGAAATACATCCACTCCTGCGTATTCCACGTCTTCGCATCGAGCTTGTCCGCCGACAGCTTGCCGGCGAGGAAGTCGGTGCGCTCCTTGTCGATGCCGTCGAAGCGTGCGGACGTGGGCAGCGGTGCGTCCTTCGGGATGCCCGGCTGCCAGATCCACGCGCGTGCCTCGGCCTCACTCATCTTGCCCGGGTACTTATCGAGCAGGTTGGTCTTGAGGTAAGCGAACATCGTGTCGGTATCGATGCTCTGGAAAGCGAAGTGCGCGAAATAGCCCTTCAGGTAGGCATCGAAGGTCTCGCGGCCGAAGCGCTGTTCCAGCGTGCGCAAGAACCACGAGCCCTTGTCGTAGGCGACGGCGGACAGCGAGTCGTCGGCGCCGACGCCGCGCGCGTCCGGCGTGAGCTTCTGTGAATTGACCGGCATGTCACCGATCGTCTTCTGCAGCTCGCGAGCGGACAGAAGGGCTTCCTCATCGGCGAGCGTCTTGCCGAACACGGCCTCGGTGATGCGGCCCTGGACGTAGGTGGTGAAACCTTCGTTCAACCAGATGTCGCGCCACGCGGCGCTGGTCACCAGGTTGCCCGACCACGAGTGCGCAAGCTCGTGCGACACCAGCGAAACCAGGCTCTTGTCGCCCACCAGCACGGTCGGCGTGGCGAAGGTCATGTTTGGATTTTCCATACCGCCGAACGGGAACGACGGGGGCAGCACGAGGATGTCGTAGCGACCCCAGGCGTAGGGGCCGTAGAGTTTCTCGGTGGTGGCGATCAGCTTTTCGGTGTCTTCGAATTCGTGCGCGGCCTTGCCGACGACACTGGGCTCGGCATAGACGGCGCTACGCGGCCCGGTTTCCTTCACGGCGATATCGCCGGCGGAAATCGCCAGCAGGTACGACGGAATCGGATGCGGCTGGTCGAAGGTGAAGTCCCCGTTGAGCGGGTGCTTCGCATCGTTGATCGCGCTCATCACCACGCGTACATCCTTCGGCGCGGCGACGTGCGCGTCGTAGGTGAAACGGATGGCAGGCGAGTCCTGCAGCGGCACCCACGAGCGCGCATGGATCGACTCGGACTGCGAGAACATGAAGGGCTGCTTCTTGTCGGCCGTCTGATCCGGCGTGAGCCACTGCAGGCCGGAGGCCTCGGGCACCGTCGCATACGCAATGCGCACGCTGGCCGGATGGGCCGGCGCTTCGATGGTCAGCTTCGAGCCGAGTTCCTTGTCGCGTGGAGCGAGTGCGAACTTCAGCGGCGTGGCCTTGCCCGAACCGTCCACGGCGTCGACGCTGGCGATCTTCAGGTCGCGCGTGTCGAGGACGAGATCCTTCGCCTTGGCGTCCTTCCAGTCGAGCTTCAGCGTGGCGTTGCCGGCCAGCTCGCGCTTGCCGAAGTCCAGTTTCAGGTCGAGGTCGAGGTGGGTGACCTTGACGACGGCAGGCTGGGCGTAGGAATGGGGGTCGGCGGCGAAGGCCACGACGGGGAACGCCATGGTGAGGGCAAGGACGGGGAGCAGACGCATCGAGGGGATCATCCGATGGAAGGAGAGCCCCAAGTATGCCACCCCTGTCAGAGCTTGTAGGCCCGGTGGATCGCGACGATCCCGCTGGTCAGGTTGCGGACTTCCACATGGCCGAAGCCGGCGTTGAGCATCATGCCCTTCAGGGTGTCCTGGTCCGGATGCTTGCGAATGGACTCGGCCAGGTACTGATAGCTGTCGGCGTCACCGGCAAAGAGCTTGCCCAGGCGCGGCAGGATCTTGAACGAATGCACGTCGTAGAGTTTCGACAGGAGCGGGCTCTGCACCTTGGAGAACTCCAGCACCAGGGCACGGCCACCGGGCTTGAGGATGCGGTGCATGTCGGCCAGTGCCTTGTCCTTGTCGGTGACGTTGCGCAGGCCGAAGGCAATCGTGACGGCGTCGAAGCTGTTGTCCGGGAACGGCAGCATCTCCGCGTTCATCTGCGCCCAGCGCAAGCCGGCAACGAGGCCGCGATCGGTGAGGCGGTCGCGCCCGACGCCGAGCATGGCGGCGTTGATGTCGCCGACCACCACCTCGCCTTCCTCGCCGACGACCGGTTTGAGCAGGGCGGCGATATCGCCCGTGCCACCGGCGAGATCGAGCACGCGGTCGCCACGACGAACGCCGCTGACGGCGACGAAGTGGCGCTTCCACAGTCGATGGACGCCGAACGACATGAGGTCGTTCATCAGGTCGTAGTTACGCGCCACGGAGGTGAACACCTGGCCGACAAGTTTCTGCTTGTCGGCCAGGGGAACGTCGCGGAAGCCGAAATGGGTGGTTTTCTGGGAATCCATGCTGTGCATGGTACTCCGGTTAGCTCCTCCCCGGCAGCCGCGACGCCGCTCAGGGACTGGCCGGCGGCAGCGTGTTCTCGACCTGGAACTGGCCCATGCCCAAGGCGAGCCGGCTTCCACTTCCCGGGCGCGCGAAGAACACATTCCCCGGTCCGGCGACCGGCGTGAGCAGCTCGGCGAGCGGGCGATCGCCCCCCAGCCAGTAACGGTTCCGCCATATGCCCGACATCGGCTCATACAGGCTGGCCGGGTCGATGCGCACAGAGAAAGTCGTTGCCCGCGTGAGATCCGGCGCACCCATGGCCCGTCGGATGTCACTAATCGGTGCCGTGGGTGGCACGGTGGTCACGCGGACACCGTAGTTGCCGTCGCCGACGTAACGCACTGAGAGCTCGGCCATTTCCTTGCTATATCCGAGGTTGCCACGGTGGCGGACCAGATCGCTCTCCTTGAACGGCAATTTTCCGTAGTACCAGAGATCAGCCGGGGCCTGTGCTCGCAGTACCGGATGGAGGCCACCGACGGCGTCGGGAGTGTGAGTCAGGCGGAGAGCTACTTCAGATGTGCCTGCCCGCGGGAGCGCCCTGCGCCGCGCTATTTGCGCCCGCGCACGTTCCATGGCGCCGGTCCAGCGCATACGCTGTGCTTCGGAGATCGTGGGGGGCATGTAACCCTCCACCCTGCCGGCATAAGGCGTTCGTTCGAACCGCATTCGCGCGGCGACGAAGTCACGTTCGAAGGCGTCGGGGAAGGCCATTTCAACCTGTGCCTGGAGTTCGTCGTACAGGTCTGGCAATCGTCCCGTACCATCGGGCTGGACACGCCCGCTACCGCCGCGCAATCCCACACGGTGATAAGACCAGGTTCCCGTCGCCGTCCGCTGGATCGCGGGCCCGCGGAAAGCAGTGCCCATCTCGGGCCGCGTGAGCCGCCAGCTGGCGATATCGTTGTCGTGGACGACCCGGTAAAGCGCGTCGTGATGTTCGATGTAAGTCTTGCCGCCAATCGTGTAGATGCCTTCCCGGTTGGCCTGGCCGATTTTGCGGAGGTTTCTTGCCATGAAGCGTGGTTCGAAAACCACCGTCGGTTGTACCGCGGGGCTTGCTTCGACGAGACGCATGCCCGCGCGAAAGCGCGCGCCAGCGATCACGTGCGCCGCCGAGGCCGAGCTCAGGGCATACACCGGAAGAGCAGTGGAAAGCGAGGCATTGTAGAAATCGGCGAAGTCGACGACCGCCTCGGGGTAATCGCCGGCTTTGACGTTGTCGTAAAGGCGCCATGAGGCCTGGGCAGCTCTCGAAGGCGCGGTAATGACGCCTTTGAGTACGTCCGTGACGATCTGGTTGATCAGGGTCCCGGGTCGTTGGCCGCGCAACCATGCCCAGTCAGCTTGCTCGGCGCTGCGCGCGAATACCTGCATGTTGCGCAGCCCCGACTGCACGTCCAGCTCATAGCCGGCGATGAGGAAATCGCTCTCCACCTCGCGTTCCTCGAAGCGCGCCGCGGTCCGCGTATAGCCCGAGGTCGTGCTCGCGCCGAGCACCCAATGGGCCAGGTGGTCGCCGGCAAATTCCCGGGAATGTCCGTTGGGGAGCACGCGCGCGTAGTCGGCAGGCAGCCGATCCAGAAGATACTCGCGGAAGGCGGGATGGTAGAAGAAACGGCGCCCGGCTTCGGCCTTGTCGTCGAACTCGCGAAAGGTGATGCCGTCCGGTGCATCCGGCGTGTAAAGAACGATGCTTTGCACGCTCTCGACATGGCGTGCTCCGAACATGAGGATGTCGCGCAGCGGCGTGTCAAGGTAGGTCACCTGGCGCACCACGATCTCATGGCCTTCGACGCGTGCACGGCCTTCGGGAGACGGATGGGCGAGCGCTGCCTCGACCCAGCGATATCCGCGCTCGGCATGGTCGGGACGGAACGAACGAGGGTTGTCGTCCAGATAGTAGGACAGCCGTGCCTCGGTGGCGAGAAGTCGCATGTGCGCTTGCTGTAGCTCGGTTGAGTGGATGCGACGCAGGGCAGCATCATCGCCGGATCGATACGTGTTCTCCACGTAGCCTCGATAGCGTGTCGGAAGATCGAGGTCTCGTATCAGGCTACGGATTCGGGCATCGTCCAGCACGATGACGGGACTGCCGTCGCTCGCGCTGGCACTGAGGCGGACCTGGTCGAAGGCCGCGATGTTCTGGTAAGCGAGATCGACCAACCTGACCTGCACGGAAGCGGGGCCCTCGAACAGGGACTGTAACGACGCCAGGCGTGCGGCAGCGTCGGTGCTTCTGTCCATGCGGACCAGGATGTCGGCCGGATCCTCGGTGATACCTAGCGCGCGCAGGCGCCCGGCGAGCGTTTGTGACGCATAGGCCCGCAGGTCTGTCGCCGGCTGCAGTCCGGCCGCGGCTTCGCGCTCCGCAATCGATCGCAGGGTTTCCTGATAGCTTCCGTTCGCCTCGCGCCAGTCCGTGGCGACGCCCATGGGAACGCGTTCGAGCCGTTGTTCGTTCAGCGCGGTGAGGAGGGCGGCATGACGGGAGGCAAGCATGGCCTCGACGTCGAACGTGCGCTCCAGGCGCAGGGCATCGAATACCGTGTCCGCAAGAACCCTTGCCCGCACCGATGCATCGTCCTCCAGTGTGTACTCGAACCAGGCCTGGCGAAGCTTGTCCTTCTGCATGCGTATCGTTCGGTCGACGAGTGTCGTAAAGGGATCACCGGTTATCCCCCGGGAACTCACGAACGGATCAGGGCCGATGCTGCCCAGATGCTGGCGGGCGATACCGGCGATACCGGCGAGTTCGGCCGTGTGGACGAGTGCCAGGCGCGCGCGTCGTTCCAGTTCGGCGTAAGCGTCGACGAGGCGAGGAAAGGATTCCCAGCCGCGATCCGGGGAGAACACCAGGGTGCGGCCGCCATCGTGCTCGTGTGGCAACAGCAGGACGCCGGCGTAAGCGGTGTCGTTGAACATCAGTTCGTGAACCGTTACGCCGGGGGGAAGTGACGGGGCCCCGGTGGATGTTATCGAGCGAATCGACGCCAGTTCGATCGCGTCGAGACGACCATCCTGATGGGCAAGCACGGCAAGAGCACGGGCAGCGTCGGCGAAGTGACCGGCCAGTGCGTGACGTCGCGCTTCGCGCCCGTCGGTGCTGGCGGTCGGGCCGTTCCAATAGGCCTCCAGGGCGATCAGGTAACTCGCCTGGGTGTCCGGATCCGCCTCGTGCGGGAAGGGCGGGATCGCTGCCTGTTCGTTGGCCAGCCAGGCCTGGAATCCGACAGCGCGATGGAATGCCTCCAGGCTTTCCTGGAAGCGGCTCTGTGTCTGGACGGGGGGTGACGGTGGCGGACTCATGTCCATGGGGATCTCCTTGTTGTGGAAGGTCAGCGACGGATCGGCGGAAGCGGCGCCGGACTGGCACCACGGCGTCCGGTGTCGATGAGGTACCGGGACGGCAGGCGAAGTGGCACGAGGCTATGCAGGACGTATTGGTACTCGCCGCTGGGCAGGACGCGCCGACGCATGTCGAAATCGAGGTCTCCATGGCGGCCCAGCGGCGTGTTTTCCCACGTCCTTGCTTCACGGATGCGTGCTGTGTCGATCTGTAGCGCGTAGCCGAGTGGGTCGCGCTGGCCGGCTTGATGGACGGGAGACGTACCAAGAACCTCGGACAGCCGCTGTGTCGGCATTTCAGGTGGAAGGGCCGACAACGAGTAGGTATAAGTGCGAACGCCTGCGACGTCGTCGAGCCACCCTGTCGTGCCCTCCAATGTGACGCCCTGACGCGCCGGGCCGGGCAACCATTCGGCCGCGAACGGACGCTCGCTGAAGTACCACATGCGTTCCGGCCACTGTTCCGGTGGAACGATCTCCATCATGGGCAGGTTCTCGACGGGCGCCGCGGCGACCGACCCGACCGGCGAACGCTGCGGCGAGCGCGAGGCAGCTCGCGCCACCGTGAGCGCTTCATCCCAGCGTGCCTGCTGGCTGGCGGACAGCGTCGGCAGCGCGGGCGTCACATCGCCCGTGGTGGAGGATATGTCTGGAGACTGGATATCCCCCATGGGGCCGGGTGAGGCTGGTCGCGAAGGAACACGACGGCCGCCCTGATGTGACCAGCCGCCGACATCGAGCACCTCGGCGCGCTCGGCGTGCAACGGAAATCGCGTATCCAGCTCATGCAGGAAAACACGGCGCTGGTGCGCGCTGAGCTCCGCGAGGTCAGGATGGATACGGGTGTCGTGAATCAACGCGCTGCGGCGCCGGACGATGAATTTCAGGTGGCTTCCATCGGTCCTGAGAAAGGCAGTTGCAGACGGGTTGTCGCCCAATACGGCATCGATCTCGGCACGATACGGTGCGACCAGGGCGGCGGCGCCGTTCCGCGGAGGTGCGGCTCCCGCCGCGGGCGGCGCGTCGGGTGCCGCGGGTGGCGCGTCGCCCAGGACGGCGCGATTCATCCGCTCGCAGAGGCGGCGCATGCCGCCGCACAGTCCGACGCCGTGAGCATGGATCCAGCGGCCCTCCTGTCGTTCAATCATCGGTCCGGTGAAGCGCGTATCCGTCGCACCGCGGGCGGGAGCAAGGCGCCAGTGCTGGTATTCGTTGTCGTATCGCACGGAGAAGAACGTGCCATCCTGCTCGACGAACGATTCCCCGCGATGCCGGAAGATACCTTCGTCATCGGGTTTGCCCGCCTTCTTGAGGCGCGGCGCTGCGTAGCGCTCTTCGAAGCGTACGCGCACCGGTGTCAGTCTCACCGGTGCATTCGCTACACCCCATGCAGCGCCGCGCGAGCGAATGATCGCGCCCGCGATGTGACGTCCACCGACAAGGGGCGGCACGGCGAGGTTGAGTGCGTTTACGTAACCGTCGGCGAGCGCGATGACGGCTTCGCCAGTGTTACCCGCTTTCACGTGATCGTAGAAGCGCCACGATGCCTGCATCATGCGCGAGAGGCTGGCGGGCGCTTCCGCTACGATCGTGGACAGCAGATGTACGGGCTTGTTGCTGAACGTGCTCTGCGAAAGAGCCAGCAGCGCGTCGCCGTCTGCATGCGCCGTGGAACGGGCCAGGAATCTTGCATTTCGCCGGGACTTCTCAACTGTCGCATCATAATCGGCGGCGAGAAAATCGCCGACGATGGCACGTTCCCCGAAAGGTTCGGCCATGAGCGTATACGCCGCGCTCCTGCTACCGCCGAACACCCAGTGGGCTAATGGATCCCCTGCGAAGCGGCGGGTCTGTCCGTTCGGCGACACGGCGGCGAACTCGGTCGGGAGGCGATCCAGCAGGTATTCGCGAAACGCGGGGTGATAGAGGAACGTCCTTGCCGCCTCCTGTCGGCTTTCGAATTCGCGGAAGGTGAGGCCGTCCGGTGCGCCCGGGGTGTACATGACGACACGGGAGGCGCTGGCCGGCGAGGCGGCCGCGAACAGGACGATGCCGTCGAGGGCGACCTTCTGGTAGGTGAGTTGGGAGGCCACGATCTCATGGCCGGACACGCGGCGTCGCGCAGTCGGCGCGTCGAGCGCCGCCTCGACCCAGCGGAATCCGCGTTCCTCACGATCGTCGATGAACGATCGCGGCAGGCCGGGCAGGAAGTAGGAGAGTCTCGCCTCTGCGGCTTCCATGCGCATATGCGCTGCCTGCACGCTGATCGTCAGCTTGCGTACCAGCGTGCCCACCGGGCCCTGGCGTAAACGCTGTTCGAGATGCGTCTGGTAGCGGTTGGCCAGATCGAGTTCCCGGACCATGTCGCGAATGGCGCCCTGGCCCAGTCGTGCCCGCATCGACTGGCCCTGATCGTCAACGGCCCGCAGGGTTTCGATGGAGAGCCGGCCGATGTTCTGGGCGGCGAAATCGACCAGCGTCATCTGCCGCGTCTCCGACGGGCCGGGCAGGGGGTCGATCGACTCGAGAGCTTTCGGCAGCGCGCCGAGTCGGCTGATCTCGATCGTGATCGTTTCCGGGGATTCGTCGATGCCCAGGGCCGCCAGGCGGGTCGAGATCTCCCGCGATGCGAAGGCGCGCAGGCTCAAGGGCGCTTGAATTCCTGTTCCCATGCGCACCAGTGCCGCGGCAGCGAGTGCTTCGTTGTAGGCATCGCGTGCCTGGTACCAGCCGTCGCGCACAGGGGCCGGTACGGTCGCGAGACGCATGGCCACGGAGGATTCGAGCAGCCGGGCTTCGCGTAGCCGTTCGATGGCGTCGACATCCAGCATGGCGGTCGGTGACAGCTCATCGCGGATGCGATCGGCCAGATCCGTCGCGGCATGCGGGGTGTCGCTGTCGAGTTCATGGTCGTCGGCGGCGGCCGCGATACGGGCCTGCTGAACCTCGATCATGCGATGGGCCAGCGTATCGAAGATGAGGCCGCTGATCTGACGGGAACCGACGGTGTTGCGAGTTTTCGCTTCCGCAAAAGCATCGACGTCCATGCCGACGCCATCGACGACAGCCACCGATTCGAGCAATCGGCGGCGCGTGGTCTCGAGCAGGCGATCGAGCGAGTCGAAGGCCTCCCAGCCACCCCGTGCGGTAAACAGCAGGGCGAGGTTGGGCGATCCGTCATCAAGCACGATCAGGGATCCCGCATGCGATACATCGCCCAGCATGAGTTCGCGTACGTGGATGCCGGCGGGAAGCGGGGCATCGCTTGACGTGGTGATGCGCGTTGCCAGCAACGCGGCGTCGTCCGTCAATGTACCGTCGAGTCTGCGCAGCGTGGCGGCCTCTCGCATGATCCTGGCGAGGTGGTTGCCCAGCAGGGTACGACGCGTTTCGCCCCCCGTTAAGGCGGGTGTCGCCCAGAAATCGGAAAGGGCATCGAGCAGTTGTCGGGCGCCGGCGGCGTCGGGTTGGCTCAGGACGGGTTGCCCATCGTAGAGCCTGGCAAGGCCTTCGCGTGCGCCGACGAGCCGTTGCAACGCATCGATGGCGTCCTGATTTTCGGCCTGTACGAGGCCGTGCGGGGCGGTCGGTGGAGCGTCCATGGGTGATGTCCTTTTCGTTGGAATGAGGTGTTGCTAAGGCGCCGTGCGTGCCCGACCACTTGCCGTGAAATCGTCGGGATCCAGTCCGAGGACGCCGGTCGAAGACCGCTCGGACGGCTGGAGGATGTAACGGGGTTGTGGACCGCGCCGGTCTTCGACGATCCGGAAGGCGGGTGAGCCCGAACCATCCGGGCGACCCCGATACCGATCCAGTCGGAGTTGGATCCAGGTTTGCCCGGCGGTGTGCGGAGGCCGCGTACTCAGGGGTATGCCGATCAGACCCGAGCCAGGCAGTGCCTCGAGGGGAAGCAGCAGGGGCCCGTGATCGGGGACGGTTACGCCGACGCCCCGCGGGTAGTGCCAGAGCTGGCGCGGCCATTGATCGGGCGGCAGGATGCGCCAGGGGGCGGCGGGTGCGGGTTGCGTTCCGACAGGTATCGGCTCCCGTGGCGTCGAGCGTGCCGTGCGGAGGGCATCGCCCCAGGCCGTTCGCTGGCGAAGAGTGACGAATCGCGGACGCGCCTGCGTCGTCGCTTCCCAGTAGATGAGGCTGGCTTCGCCGCCGCTGCGCAGACGCCGGATGAACGATTGCTGGAACGTCCACTGCTGAAATGAGCTAAGGCCGAGAAGGTCCTCACCGCTGACAGCGCGTGACCTTGGCTGCGTAAACAGCGTGGCGTCCACGCCTCCACCCGGCAATCCCACGTCGGTGCGCAGGCGCCAGCCGCCTGAGGGTGACGGCTGCACGGCGGGCCCCGGAAAGGCGGCGTCCAGTGCCTCGGGCCGTACGAGGCGCCAGATGCCGGACGAGCGATCGCGTCGAAGTTCGAAGACGCGTTCGTGCTGGCGAATAAAGTGGCGGCCATCCCGTCGGTGCACTCCCAAGGCGTCTGGCCGTGTTCCATGCAGGTCGACGTGACGCGCGGCATAACGCGGGTCCAACTGCCGTCGTGCATCCGGCATGCGGAAACCCGCTGCCGCGAGACCTGACGCGGAAACGCCGCTGCGTATCGACAACATGCGTCGTGCGGCCCGCGGTGCCCCGGCATGCCAGCCGATGACGCCGAGCGCAGCGGTATAGGCCTCCGTGAAATCGACGAAGGCTGCTGCGCTGTTGCCAGCCTTGACGCTGTCGTAGAACCGCCATGTCGCTCGCAGCGCCTGATCGACCGCGCCCAGCAAGTCTTCGACCAGCGATTCCGGACCACGGAGGCCGCCCAGCAGGCTCCCGAGAAGGGTGATGGCCGCCTCGGTGTCGGCCTGGAGGGTCGTACGCCCTATCCAGGCGACGTCGCGTATCTGACGCACGATCTCGGCATCGAACAAGGCCGTCCTGATATCGCCGTCGACAATGCGTTCCTCGAATGCCTCCTCCGTCACGGTGCCGCGCCCCGCGCCAGGGGCCGCCAATACCCAGTTTGCCTGTCGTGTGCCATCGGTGACGCGGAAGCGCCGCCCGCTGCCATTGGCCAGTGGCTCGCCAAACTCGGCGGGCAGGCGCGCGAGCAGGTATGCCTCGAAGGCGGGTGCGTAGAGAAAATCCCGGGTCAAGGTGGGTCGGTCACTGAACTCGCGGAACGCACGTCCGTCGGGAGCGCCCGGCGTGTAAAGCACGACGCGCGGCGAGCTTCGGACGTCGCGGACGCCGATGAGCAGGACGTCACTGACCACGGCGCCGCGGTAGACCAGCTGGCGCACGGCGATCCGGTGGCCGTCGACGGCCCTCCGGGTCGCCGCGGCAGGGCTGTTCAGGACGGTCTCGACCATGCGGTATCCACGCTCGCCGCGATCGTCCAGAAACGCCGCGGCCTGCTCGGGAAAATACGGTGCCATGCGTGCGGCGACGGCTTCGGCGCGCATCCGCGCCTGCTGGATCTGCATCGTCGCGCCGCGGAAATCCCGACCCTGCGGATCGCTGACCCGTTCGCGAAGATAGGAGGCGAAGCGCGAGGCAAGATCGAGTTCCCGGGCCAGCTGACGCAAGGTATGAACGCCAGGCACAGGTGCGCCCGGAGGCAGGCCGCTGGTAACAACGCGGATGCTTCGCCCGTCGTACCGGCTCGTGTTGTGCAACGCGAACTCGGCAAGACTCATCGGCACCGCAGGCGAGGGTCTTGCGCCCATGAGCGGCAAGCTGAGCCCCTCGTCGTCGCGAACCGCCAGATAAATATCGTCTGGGTCCAGCGTGATGCCACGCCGGGGGAGTGCCGTCAGGAGTTCCTTCCGGCACCAGCGTGCCAGTGTCAGCGGTGCGTCGTCGGCGTCGTGCCGCGTCAACGACGCGGTGAGCAGCAACGCCGAGTGATAACCCTTGGCCGCTTCGCGCCAGTCGTACGCGATGTCCGTTGGCACCCGGGCGAGTCGTTGTTCGTCGGCTGACGTGGTGAGGTGGTTCTCGCGCGATACAAGCAGTGCTGCGATATCGAGTGTGTCGTGGAGATCGAGGGCGGCGCGCAGACGGTCGTGGAACCAGGCGGATGGTTCAGCCTCGCCGGTCGCCGGCCATGTGTCCTCGACTTTCTCCCGCTGCAGCGAGACGACTCTCCGTGCCATCGCACCGAAGACGTCTCCTTGCAGGGGAAGCGAATCGACAAAGTGTTCGTTGGCGACGACGCGCTCGATGTCGTCGACGCGTACGCCCGGCAGTTCACGCCGGCGTGCCAGTCGCTGCCTCCACGCAGCTTCGGTTTGCGCATGCAGGCTGGGAAGGTCGGTGAACACATCCCACCCGCGATCGGGCAAGAAACGCAGGACAATCGTGGGATCATCGCGCTCGTGCACGACAATGGCGCCCGCGTAGTCGGTCTCGCCGACGCGCAGGGATCGGGCGATCAGTCCCTGGGGCACCCCTCCGCCCGGAGTACGTGCGAAACGCTCGGCCAGGTGGGCGGCGGCGATGTCCAGCGTCCCGTCGAGACGACGCACGATGGCGTCGTCCCGCAAGACCGACGCCATCCGCATCGCCAGCGCATCGATGCGCGAGACGGGCCATTGACCCGGGGAGTCGACCAGCGGTTGTTGCCAGAACGCGTCAAGGGACGTGAGCCACGCATCACGGCTGTCGGCGGTGACGTGCGAGGGCAGGTCGGGCATGCCCTCCTGCTGAACGGTCAGCCAGGTCTGCACGCCGACGAGGCGACGGAGACCGTCGATGACTTCCTGTTGCGTGCTGCTCACGGCGGCAGGCGGCGCCTGCGGCGGCGTCACGTCCATGTTGCATCCCTTGCGTGGAACTCCAGCGCAAAGGGTAAGCCGTCGTCAGGGAGACATCTGTCTCCGATGACGACGCCGACGCGTCATCCTGACGACAGCTGGGGTGTCAGCTCAAAGCGGATGTTTATGCCGTGTTTCTTCATTGGCGACGTGGCGATCATGGAGCGACTCGGCCGAGGTTTCACCCGGATCGTCCGGTGGACGCGCGTCCAGATCGCGTTCGTTCTCGCCGCCGGGCGTGATCTTTAGGATCGAGTGGCGGACTTCCCGCGCGAGGATGACGCGCGCGTCGCGGACCATGTCTTCCAGTGCGTCGCTGAAATCGAGCTTGCCGGCCTCGTCGGTCCAGACGACCTTCACTTCGCGCAGCTTCTGGATGAAGCCGCGGAACAACGCCTTGTCGAAGAACTCCGGCGCCGATAGCTCGTTGAGCAGGCCCAGGCGCTGTGCCGTGAGCGTGCACGCGGTTTCCAGCTCACCCGAGCTCATCGTGTGCGGGCCGTTCTTCACCAGCGCGGCGATGGCGATGTAATAGCGCTCGAAGGCCTGCAGCATGCTGCGCGCGATCACGCGAAGCTGGTACGCGCCATCGTCCTGACCCGGTCCGCGTTCGAGCACACGGCCTTCGCTACTGGCTTCGAGGATGCCGCGGCGGACGAAGAATTCGATCGTTTCCTGGACTTCGTTGGCAAATCCGTCCTGGTCCCAGGGCAGGAACAGTTCGCCCTGAATGAAGGGATAGATCAGCTTGCCCAGACGCAGCACGGACGAGCGTGACATGCGTCGGTTGTTGAGGAAGCACGCGGCCACCCACGCCGCCGCTGCATTGAGGTGCAGGACGTTGTTGCGGAAGTATGAAAGGAGGACGGCCTGTTCGCCTTCGGTGACGAGCACGTCGCCGAGCGGATGACGCACGCGACGGATCCAGCCCATCTGTTCACCGTAGGCGACGATGCCCTGCGGATTCATCGGGGTAATCGTTACGCGGTCGGAGTATGGCAGTTCCTGGAACAACGACTTGGTCAGCTCGAGCTGGGCCAGCAGGTCGTTCTCGGCCATCGCATGCTTGGGTGTGGCCAGCAGCGCCAACGCCAGCAAGTTGATGGGATTGACGTCCGCCGCGCGGTTGATGTTGACCTGGATACGCTCGGCGAGATCGTCGACGAGGTGACTCATCCATTCCGGCTTGGCATCGTGCTCGGCCGTCGTCACGCGCCAGTCGGGCGCGACGGCGTCCAGCATGGGCGTGAGCAGGATGGGTTCGCCGAAGTTGAGCGTGACATGGCCATAGCGCTGGCGCAGCACCTTCAGTCCGCGAATCAGGCCAAGCAGGGATTCCTTTTCCTTCGGCTTGCCGGAAAGCTCACCCGCGTACGACTTGCCCTCCATCAGCTTCTCGTAGCCGATGTACACGGGCTGGAACAGGACCGGGCGGCGCGGTGCGCGCAGGAAGGCGCGCAAGGTCATCGCCAGCATGCCGGCGCGCGGCGCGAGAAGGCGGCCGGTCCGTGAACGTCCCCCTTCGATGAAGTATTCCAGCGGCACGCCGCGATCGACAAGCTGGGCGAGGTATTCGTTGAAGACCACCGAATACATCGCGTTGCCCTTGAAGCTGCGGCGCAGGAAGAACGCGCCGCCGCGACGGAGAATCGGTCCGACGCCGGGCAGGTTGAGGTTCACGCCGGCGGCAATGTGCGGCGGCACGACGCCCGAGTAATGCAGCTGGTAAGACAGCAGCAGGTAGTCGGTATGGCTGCGATGGCAGGGCACGTACACTACTTCATGGCCCGGCGCCGCGGCGCGCGCCTTGTCGAAGTGGTGCATGGCGATGCCGTCGTAAAGCTTGTTCCAGAAGTTGGAGAGCAGGAACGAGGTCGAACGAACCACCGGATGCGAATAGTCCGCCGCAATCTCGAGCGCGAAATCGCGCGCGCGGCGCTGCGCCTTGGCCAGCGTGATGTTTTCCTTGCTCGCTGTCGCGGCGATCGCGTCGCGTACCGGCTCGGTGTTGAGTACCGCATCGACCACGGTGCGGCGGTGCGACAGGTCGGGGCCGATGACGGCCGCACGGATGCGCCGGAAGTGCGTGCGCAGCACGCGGGCGATCTTGCGGGTGAGCCGTTCGGGCGACAGCCCGTTCGAATCGGCCAGCACGCTGCGCAGCGATACCGGTGTCGAGAAGTGCACGACGGTGTCGCGACCATTGAGCAGCAAGGCGAGCATGCGGCGGAAGCGGCCGACCACCAGCCAGTTCTCGGCGAACAGCACGCTGAACCAGCCGCTCTCGCGGTTCGGTGCGCGGCCCACGTAAATGGAAACGGGAACGACCTGGATATCGCGCTGGGGATCATCCTCCAGCGCGCGGATGAGCTGGCCGATCGGTTCCTTCGGTCCGCGCGCATCGGTTCGCCCAAACAGCCACCCATGGCGACGGCTCAGCGAGAACACGGAACGACGGCGGCGACCGGGCAATTCCAGCAGCTGCATCGGACTGGGCAGGCCTGCCTCGCGGCAGGCGCGTTCGAGAATCAGCGCATCGGAGGCGCCATCGCGTTCGATCGCATAGCACACGGCGACCCCGCTCTTGAGCAGGGTCGTGGGTTCGGCGGGGTCGCGCTTGATCCGTACCCAGGGTTCGAGAAGCCGACCCAGCAGCTTGAACCACCAGGGTGAACGGGCGACATGGACGTGCGGATCCGCACTCATCGGAATTTCGGGCATCGTCGGATTGTACGGCTTCAGCGGGGCCGGGCGGCCGCCACCGGTGCGCCGTCGTTACGGGGCGGCGGTGGGGCGGTACCGGACGGGGCTGGCGCGCTGCCCGCATGAGCGGGCTGCGCGGGCGGATTGAGCTGCAGGTGTTGGGCGCGCACGCTCTGCAGCAGATCACTGTCGTACCAGCGACCGTCGAGCAGCACCAGGGTGGCGTCGGTCTGAATGGGCTTGTCCAGCAAGGTGTAGGTGATCTTGACGTGCGCCGAGCCACCGCTGTTCTCGATGGTGTCGATGCTGATCGATTCGAAGCTCTTGTCGATCGATAGCCCGTAAACCGCAAGCAGGCGTTTAAAGCCCAGCCATGCGGTGGACCAGGTAGCCATGGACTGCTCGAAGTTCATCGCGTGCAGCGCGTCGGGCGTGGACAGGTTGGCCTTGCGTGCCGTGTCGACGAGGATGCCGATGGCTTCCTTTGCCTTGGCCTGATCACCCCAAGCCACGGTCTGCGTCCACGGCGCGACCACGTTTGCCGCTTCGCGCAGCTGTCGCTTCTGCGATGCCGTGAGGTCCTTGGCCTGGTCGATCGCCGTGAGTGCCATGGACTGGCCGACACCGGACAGCAGCGGCATCTGGTCCTTGTAGTCGTGGTCGAAGTGAACCAGGGTCGGGCGCAGGTCGGCGAAGAGCTTCCTCTCCGCATCGGGCTCGGTCAGGCGTTTTACGCCGGCCTCGAACTTGGCGCGGTCGTCGGCATCGAGGGGTTCGCTGGGTGCGTTGCGCTTGACCCAATCGGCACGCAGCGCGGCGAAATCCGCAGGCGGCAGGGCGTGTCGCCAGAACATGTCGAACTTGCCGTCCCGGACCAGGTCCAGCGAATCGCGCACGGCGTCTTCGGGCGAGCCGCCGCCGGGCGTGCCGGGCGCGTCTTTCGGCTTGTGGTTGCAAGCGGATAGCAGGACGACTGCCAGCAGGAGGATCCAGGCCAGGTGCGATAGGCGGCGCATGGGGGCTTCGACGTCTTCGGGAGGCGGGGACGGGGAGCGTACAAGAAAAAACCCCGGAGGCTCATCGCTTCACGGGGTTATCCAGCCCGAGGCCGGTAAGGGAAATGGCCTTGCCCGCATAGCTTTTGGCGCGACGGGTTTCGGCGAGGCCATAATAGTTAAATAACATTGCTAAAGCAATGCCTTAACTTTCACCTCGTAACTATATGATTTTATTGAGTGCGAAGTGCGTCGATCTTCTTCTGGCGACGCTCGTTGCGCGGCAGGCTGAAGTCGTTGTCGAACAGCGCCGGCTCCCAGCTGCCGTAGGTGGGGTTCGGCAGGACGAACCAGCGCTCGCCGATCCACGCCGTATACGGCGCCATCGCGCGGGTGCGGCCTTCGGCGTTGTTGCCCAGGATGTTGGCGAAATCGCCGATCTGGTCGCCGAACTGCATGAGGACACGGTAGTTCTTCGCCACCAACTGCCGGCGGCAGCCCTTTTCACTGCCCGCCTGCTCGCATCCTTCGACGAAGGTCCCGAGGCCAAGGAAGGATTCCTTGCCTGCCACGGGGAAACCCGCCGAGCGGAGGTTGGCCAGCGTGGCGTCATCCAGATCCTTGGCACGGTTGGAAATGTAGATCACGGCGATGCCGTGATCCGCGGCGAACGTTGTGAAGGCGAGTGCCCCTGGCAGCGGGCGCGCGATGGCCTCCTTGCACCACGCTGCCCAGTCGGCTTCGTTGAATTCGCTGCCGGCGCGGATCAGGCGTGCCTGGTAAGGCGAGTTGTCGAGCACGGTTTCGTCGATATCCAGGATGACCGCCGGCTTCAGGCCCTTCAGCGACGGATGGGCGGCGCGGTCGTCCTTGGGCAGGGCATCCCATGCGGCATCCTGCTTCGCCTTGAGAAGTTTCTCCTGTGCATCGCGGAAGGTCTGCAGGTAGATGAAGTCGTGCTCGCTGGCGTTCTGCGACCAGGCCACTGCGTTGAGGTTGTCATCGGCAGCGGGGCCGGCGACTGCGGAAGCCGCGACCGGCGCGGGCGCGGCGACGGCAGGTGCCGTGGCGGTCTTCGCGTGGGGCGTGGCGGCACAGCCGGTGAGCACCAGGGCCGCGGCAAGCGCGGCCGGAACGAACTTCATCATGGAAACCCCTTATGGCACAGGCAACGTCGCCTGTGGGCCGGCGATTGTCCGGTGAGTTTACGACAGCGTGACGACGGGACGCACGCCTCTGGCGCATAGCCCCCACGTCCTGACAGACTGCGGCCTCATTCACGACGAGGTCTCCATGGACGTCGCCAGCTCGCGCACTCACGTCATCCGCATCGCCAGCTACATCGCGATGGGGTTCGGCCTCTTTCTCATTCTCTATCTTCGGCTTCTGCCCGCTCTCCTCGCCGGTTTGCTCGTCTACGAGGTCGTGGTGTCCGTGGCACCACTGATGGGGCGCCGTCTTTCGGGCGACCGTGCGCGCGTCCTCGCCGTGGCCCTGGTCGCCATCGTCGTGGTCGGCTTGCTGACCCTGCTGATCCTTGGCGGTATCAGCTTTTTCCGCAACGAAATCGGCAACCCGGAGGACCTCTGGCAGAACAAGCTGATGCCTCTGGTCGAGCGGGCTCGCGAGCAGATGCCCCAGTCCATCGTCGGGCGCTTGCCGGAAAGCGTGGATGCGTTACGCGTCACGGCCCTCGACTGGGCACGCTCCAACGCCGTGACCCTGCAGCTCGCCGGCAAGGAAGCGGCCCGCGTGCTTGTGCACATCCTTATCGGCCTGGTGCTCGGTGCGATCGTGGCGCTCAGCCGCACACGTCCGTCGCATCAGGTAGGGCCGTTTGCCGCCGAGCTCAGCCTGCGCAGTGCGCGCCTGGCCGATGCGTTTCACAACATCGTGTTCGCCCAGATCAAGATCTCGCTGGTCAACACGGCCCTCACCGCGGTGTACCTCCTCTGCATCCTGCCGTTGTTCGGCGTGCACCTGCCGCTGACCAAAACGCTGATCGTGATCACCTTCCTGGTCGGCCTGCTGCCTGTGATCGGCAACCTGCTGTCCAACACGGCGATCACCATCGTTGGCCTCTCGGTGTCGCTGTACGTCGGCATCGGCGCCCTGGTGTTCCTCATCGTCATCCACAAGTTCGAATACTTCCTCAACGCGCGCATCGTGGGCAGCCAGATCCGCGCGCGCGCCTGGGAGTTGCTCGTGGCCATGTTGCTGTTCGAGGCGGCGTTCGGCCTGCCGGGCGTGGTCGCGGCCCCGATCTTCTACGCCTACCTGAAATCTGAACTGGAAGCCGAGCGCTTGATCTAGCGTTCATCGCCGCCCTGCTGGAATCCCGCCAACCTCAAGGAGTGCCGGCATGGTCAGTACACCGGGCGACTCGCGCCTCGTCCGCATCGCCACCTACGTCCTCGCGGCCCTCGCGCTGTGGGGCGTGCTCATGCTGCACCTCATCTCGGCCCTGTTGGCGGGCCTGCTGGTCTATGAGGTGGTCGAAGCGCTCACACCGCTGATTCGTCGCGTGGTCCCTGGCGAGCGTGCGCGGCCGATCGCCGTCGCCTGTGTCGCCATCGTCGTGGTCGGCGCGCTCACCCTGATCGTCGTCGCCGCACTCGGCTTCTATCGCCGCGACATCGGCGATCCCCAGGATCTCTGGGACAGCAAATTGCTCCCCCTCGTCGACAAGGCTCACGAGCAGCTGCCAGCCTGGCTCACCTCACGGCTGCCGGACAGCTTTGGCGACTTCCGCGAACGCGGCATGGGCTGGGCTCACGAGCACGCGGGCGACCTCAAGCTGATGGGCACCACGGCGGCGCGTGTCTTCGCGCACATCCTGATCGGCCTGGTCCTCGGCGCCATTGTCGCCATTTCCCACGGATCGGGTGGTCGGCCGGCGCGGCCGTTATCGTTCGAACTATCGACCCGCGCCATGCGTCTCGCGGACGCCTTTCACAACATCATCTTCGCCCAGCTGAAGATCTCGGCGATCAACACCACGTTGGCGGCTTTGTTCCTGCTGGTGGGTCTGCCGATGTTCGGCATCCACATTCCCCTGGCCAAGACGCTGGTCATCCTCACCTTCGTCGTGGGACTTCTTCCCGTCGTCGGCAACCTGATTTCCAACGTGTTGATCACGATTGCCGGACTATCGGTGTCGTTGTGGGTCGGTGTCGCTGCGCTCGGCTTCCTTATCGTGGTGCACAAGCTGGAATACTTCCTCAACGCCAAGATCGTCGGTGGGCAGATCCGCGCACGCACCTGGGAACTGCTGATCGCGATGCTCGTGTTCGAGGCGGCCTTCGGCCTGGCGGGGCTCGTTGCCGCACCGATCTACTACGCCTATCTCAAGAGCGAACTCGAGGCCGAAGAGCTGATCTGAAGGGCCGCCTCAGCCGCCGCCGGCGAGCATCGCGCGGATACGCGCCATGTGGGTCGCCGCGGTCTCCATCTTCACTTCGGCGTCCGCTTCGGGATCCTTGCCGTCCCAGTGGAGATCGTCCTGCGGGAGCTCTTCAAGGAAGCGACTCGGATCGTTGGAGAGCACCTCGCCGTACTTTCGTGAGCGTGCCGAGAACGACAACGTCAGCATCTCCTTGGCGCGCGTGATGCCGACGTACATCAGCCGGCGCTCTTCGTCGAGGCGGCCTTCGTCGATAGCACCTTCATGCGGCAAG
The DNA here is from genome assembly GCF_056406135.1 of Luteibacter sp. P1_D3. Lineage (NCBI taxonomy): Bacteria > Pseudomonadati > Pseudomonadota > Gammaproteobacteria > Lysobacterales > Rhodanobacteraceae > Luteibacter > Luteibacter sp. P1_D3. Next base: position 101,650 of record NZ_JBFUAT010000003.1, read on the forward strand.
GTGCCGTCCTCGCAACCGACGATGAAGACGAAGCGGAATTCCAGGCCCTTGGCCGAATGCAGGGTCATCATGCGCAACGCATTGCCCGGATCATCACGATCCGCGTGACTGAGCAGTGCGAGCTGCGCGGCAATGTCGCCGGTGCGGCCGCCGTCCTTGCTCATGGCGCGGAACCAGTCGGCCAGTTCGCGCAGGTTGCCGAGGCGGCGCTCGCGCAGCACTTCATCGGGCGTCGAGGCGGCGATCTGGGCCCCGTAGCCGGTCTTCTCGATGATCGTCTGGACCAGGTCGGCGGCGCTGAGGTGGTTGGCGTCGCTACGCAACTCGTCCATGAGGCGCGAGAAGCCGGCGAGGGCCGAGGCAGGGCGCGATGAAATCGTCTTCAGCACGGCGTCGCTGCGTGTCGCTTCCAGCAACGATGCATTGCGCGTCTGCGCCATCTGGCCGAGTTTCTCTAGCGAGGTCGAGCCGATCTCGCGCTTGGGCACGTTGACCACGCGAAGAAAGGCGGCATCGTCCGTCGGATTGGTCAGCAGGCGCAGATAGCACAGGATGTCTTTCACTTCCGCACGGTCGAGGAAGGACAGCGCGCCGCTCAGGTGGTAGGGCACCTTGGCCAGGCGCAGCGCTTTCTCCAGCACGCGTGCCTGGAAATTACCGCGATAAAGGATGCAGAAGTCGTCCCAGCGCGCGCCTTTTTCCTTGTACTTCTCATGCAGGCTGGACGCGATCGCGGCGATGCGTTCGGCCTCGTGGTCGTTGTCCTTGCACTCCAGCACGCGAATCGGCGGACCTTCGACGTGGTCGCTCCAGAGCTTCTTGTCATGGACGTGCGGGTTGTTCGCGATGAGTTGGTTGGCCGCACGCAGGATGCGCTTGGCACAACGGTAGTTCTGCTCGAGCTTGATCACGCGCAGGTTGGTGAAGTCGCGTCCGAGCTGGTCGATGTTTTCGGGATTGGCGCCACGCCAGGCATAGATGCTCTGGTCGTCGTCGCCCACGCAGGTGAAGCGCGCCTTCGGTCCGGCGATCGCCTTGAGCAGACGGTACTGCGCGTCGTTGGTGTCCTGGTACTCGTCCACCAGCAGGTAGCGCAGGCGCTCCTGCCAGATCGCACGCGCGTCGTCGTCGCTTTCCAGGATGCGCAGGGGCAGACGGATGAGGTCGTCGAAATCCACCGCGTTGAAGGCGGCCAGCCGCTGCTGGTACAGGTCGTAGATGGTCGCGGCTTCGATCTCGCGCGGGCTGCGCGCCGCCGCCATGGCTTCCTCCGGCGTGAGGCCGCCGTTCTTGGCCTTGCCGACCAGGTTGCGGATGCCCTGGATCACTTCGGGCTTCACGCCCTTGGGCGAAAGCTCCTTGATCATGTTGGCGCTGTCGTCGGCGTCGAGCACGGAGAAACCGCGGCGCAACTGCGCGCGCTCATGCTCGATCTGGAGGAATTTCAACCCGAGCGCGTGGAAGGTGCACACCGTGAGCGCCTTCGCCGACTGGTCGGAAATCAACCGGCCCACGCGTTCGCGCATTTCCTTGGCGGCTTTGTTGGTGAAGGTGATCGCCGCGATCTTCTCGGCCGCCAGGTGCCGGTGCGAGATCAGGTGCGAGATCTTCTCCGTGATGACACGGGTCTTGCCGGAGCCGGCGCCGGCCAGCACGAGGAGGGGGCCGTCGCAGTATTCGACAGCCGCGTGTTGTTGCGGATTGAGCATGTGGGATCGGCCGGACAGGGCAGCGGACGAGGTCACGGATGGTAGCAGGTGGGGAGGTCGCGGCGGGCCCTGTCGCAGGCTCACGGGCGGCGAGACCCGGCCGAGCGCCAGCGGCCGGGCCCAGGCGGTAACATGTGCGGTCACGCACCGGAACGACCGCATGGCCAAGCTCTACTTCTACTACTCGGCGATGAACGCCGGAAAGACCACGACGCTGCTGCAGAGCGCGCACAACTACCATGAGCGCGGCATGCGCACGCTGATCCTCACGCCGGCGCTGGACAACCGCTACGGGGAAGGCATCGTCGCCTCCCGCATCGGCCTCCAGGCCCGGGCCGTACGCTTTGCCGGCGACGAAAATCTGCTGACCATCGCGGAGCGGGATATCGCCCGGCGTGGACCGCTTCACTGCGTGCTGGTCGACGAAGCGCAGTTCCTCAGCAAGGGGCAGGTCTGGCAGCTTTCCGACGTGGTCGACAAGCTGGGCATCCCGGTGCTGGCCTACGGCCTGCGCACCGACTTCCGGGGCGAGTTGTTCGAAGGCAGCAAGTACCTCCTGGCCTGGGCGGACAACCTCGACGAGATCAAGACCATCTGCCACTCCGGCAAGAAGGCGACCATGGTGGTGCGCGTGGATGAACACGGCCGGGCCGTGACCCAGGGCCCGCAGGTTGAGATCGGCGGCAACGACCGCTATGTCTCCGTGAGTCGCGCCGAGTTCAAAAGCATTACTGCCGGTGACGGCCGCATCGAGCTGCAGCAATCCGTGCTGCCGCTGGGCGAAAGCGAACCAGACGAAGGAAAAAGCACGTGACCGAGACGACGAATACCGCCGCCGCATGGCCGCGTCCGCATTGGCAGCCCAGCGACGAGGAAGCGGTGCTGCTCTTCTTCGTGTTTGGCGCGTTTCCCGAAGACCTCGTGATTCCCGCCGCGCGATACGGTAGCCCGGGCCTTCCCGAAGGTGTTGAATTGCAGCGCTTTCAGAACGCTGTTCTGGCACGGTGGGAGGGTTATCCGCTTTCCGGCGCGCTGGGCGAGTTGCTGAAGGAAGACAGCCCCGAGGCGTTCGCCGCCGCCAAGGCCGCGCCGCATGTGATCGCGATCCGCGGTCGTTTCCCGGACCGCGACAACCTCGACTACCTGCGCGACACGCTGGGCGTCGTCGCTGCGCTGACCGACATCGGTGGCAAGGCCGTCATCGATCCGCAGATCCTTTCCCTGTTCGATGCGCAGGGCTGGCGCGATCACTATCTGGTGCAGGGCGGTGCTCCGACGCGTCACCACGTGCTGATCCTGTGCAGTCCCGAGGAAACCAAGGGGCGCTCGTGGATCCGCACCCGGGGCATGCGCAAGTTCGGTCGTCCCGATATCAGCCTGACCAACGTTCCCGACCGCGACATCGATCGCGCCGGTGCATTGTCGGAGCGCTTCGTCGACCTCGGCGCGCTCGGTGCCCACTTCGAGCCGGAACAGACGGTCGAGGTGGACGGCGTGTCCGAAGGCCTGACGGTTGAGCTGTCCGGTGACGAGACCGATCCGATGTTCAACAACTCGCACGCTGCGATGCGCTGGCCCGACTGACGGTTGGGCCGGATCACAGCTCGTCAGGTGCGCTCAAGGTAAGCCATTCCGCGAACTTTGCGACATCGCCGACTTCGTGGAAGTCGACTGCGACAAAGTTGGGCTTGCGTCGGGCCGCCGGGCGGCAGTGATGCAGATATCGGCTGGACAGGCTTTCAAAGCGGTTATCGGCGCTGGCGTGCGAAGGAAAGGGCACGCCGTGGAAGTGATTCATCGTGAACAAGGGGCGCCAGCCGGGCTTCCCTTCAATCGTGGACCGGTCGAGCCGTCGACCTTCCTCGGTCCAGCGGCTGGTGCACTCGTAGTCGTGTTGCAGGAAGGTCGTGCCGAGGCTCCAGTAGTTCTCGACGGTGTAGTCGATGCTCGGCAGGATGTGGGCAACGCCGCTGCCCATGGGGAAGTCGCCGGTGTTGTCTTCGTTGAGGCTGAAGATCAGCAGGCGCTGGCCGCTGTCCCGCAACTGTCGGTACGTGGGCCACGACGCCGTGTTCCACGTCCGTGGATCGAAGGTCCTGCCGGCGAGGCCCGGGGCCTGGGCGAGCTCGGCCGACAACTGCTCGACGGTCGTTGTGTCCTCGAGATGAAGGCTGACGATGGCGTCGGCCTCTTTGTCCAGGAACGGCAGGATGGTGTCATTGAGCAGATCGGCGAACGTGGCCGAATCGTCGCCGGTGCAGACCTTGTGGCAAAGCCGCACGCGTCCCTGCGAAAAGTGCAGGTCCAGCATCAACCCGCGAACCCCTTCGGCGAGCTGGACGTCGATGGTCTGGCTCTGGTTGGGAAGCAACCCGTTGCTGGTGAATGCGTTGTGCGTCGTTACCCAGCTGTACTGGTCGAACGGTCGCTCCCAATGGTCGGGTGTGCGAGCAGGCACCGGAGCCGCCATGGCGAGAAGCAGGCAGAGTGCGGCGTATCGGGATGGAGGCATGGGTGAGGCTGTCCGCGCTGTGGGAGCCGCAGACGATAGTCAGCCTCGTATCGGGTCCGCTGTCAGCGCATGGCCCGAGTAGGCGTGGGTCGATTCAGCGCTGGCATACCGGGCAGTAGAACGATGCACGCTGGCCGAGCGTGATCACCTTGATCGGGGTCGCGCATACCTTGCACGGCTGGCCTGCACGTCCGTAAGCGAACAGCTCCTGGAAGAAATAGCCGGGTGCACCATCCGGTGCGAGGAAATCGCGCAGCGTCGTGCCACCGCGTGTGATCGCATACGCGAGGATGCGTTTCACTTCGTCGGCGAGCTTTGTGTAGCGCGCTCGCGATACCTTGCCCGCGGCGCGGCGGGGATCGATGCCCGCGGCGAACAGCGCTTCGCTTGCATAGATGTTACCTACGCCGACAACGACCGCGTTATCCATGAGGAAGGTTTTCACCGACGCGGTCCGGCCGCGCGAGAGCGTCCACATCAGATCGCCGTGGAAGTCGTCGGTGAGCGGTTCCGGTCCGATCCCGTCGAGCAGTTCGTGCGTCTCTCCTGGCATCTGCCAGAGCAGGGCACCGAAACGGCGCGGATCGGTGAAGCGCAGCACGCGGCCGGTGTCCATGGCGATGTCGACGTGATCGTGCTTGCCGATCGGCGTCTCGGCCGGAAGCACGCGCAGCATGCCCGACATGCCCAGATGGAGCAGGGCCGTGCCCGCCTGCGTACGCAGCAGCAGGTACTTCGCGCGGCGATCCACCTCGTCGATCACCTGCCCGGGGAGCAGGGTGGAAATTTCCGGTGGGATTGGCCAGCGTAGATCGGGGCGTCGCAGCACGACGCCAGTGACCCGGTGTCCCTCCAGGTAGGGGGCGATTCCGCGGCGGGTGGTTTCGACTTCGGGAAGTTCGGGCATGCCTGGAAGATGGGGCGCGTGAGGGCCTCGGGCAAGCGCGGGATGCGCCTATGGGACCGGCTTCATGGTCGTTGGCAGGGCCTGCGTCCGCGGTGCCCTGGGAAGGGCCTGCGCCGGGACGAAGGCGATGCGCTGGCCCACGCGGGCATAGCGTTGCTTGCCGAGGGCGGTCATCTCGCCGAATTCGATGCGGGTCCCGTCGATCGTCAATGTGGCGATCGGCGGTGCGAGTCCGATCTTGGCGGGGTCGAAGTCGGCGGCGGCTTTCCACTCGGCGACGGGGGTCGCCGCCAGGGAAGCCAGTTCTTCCGCGCGGCCTTCATCCGTCGTGGCGGTATCGAGGTTCGCCCAGCGACCGTCCCTGCGCTCGAATCGTTGGTCGGGCAGGCCTTTCAGAGATACGGCCATGCGCGTCACCGACGCCGGATCGAGGGCGGTGAGGGTGTGTTCGCGCGCGTCGGCCTCGTCGGCATGCCATTGCCAGCCGACGGCGGCAAGCAGCAGCACGACAACGGCGACGATGCCGATCCGCGGCATCACGTCAGCGTCTCCGCCGCCGCCATGCGATGCCCGCGCCGAGGCCGATGAGGAGCAAGGGCAGGGCGATCAGGAAGCCGAAGCTGATCGCGTTGAGTTCGTCCTGCGAGAGCGAGATGACGCGGTCCGGTGCGCCGCGCGTAGGCAGGTCAACCAGCACGTCGTCGCCGAGCAGCCAGTCGACGATGCGCTCGCCGAGGGCGCGGTTGCCGCCATTGCCGACATAGGTATTGGAGATGAAATCACCATCGCCGATCACCACCGCCCGCTGCTCGCTCTTGGCCGGGCTCGGCGAGAGTCGGTTGAGTGCGAAGCCGAAATCCAGCGGCCCCTTCAGCTCGCCGCTTTCCGGGTGGAAGGCGATTGTCGAGGGCTTGTCGTTATCGATGCCGTCGAAGGCCGTCCAGCTGCGTTCGCCCGAACGCAGGAACGGGACGACGGCCCAGTCGTGATCGGACACCTGGGCGAGCGCGGCGACCTGCGGGAAGAGGCTGGTATCGCGGAAGCCCCGCGTGATGGCGTGGAACGGATAGTCGCCCACCACCACGATCCGGGGATCGTTGACGTTGAGTGTGCTGCCCTGTCCGTCGACCAGTACGCCGGGAAGGATGCGTACGCCCAGCACGTCGGCGAGCGCGCCGGTGCCGAGATCCGCATTGCCCGGCTCGGCCAGCCAAAGCAGGTTGCCGCCAGACCGGACATAGTCGACCAGGGCGGCGATGCTGCCTGCCGGCAACGACGCCGTGGGGCTCGCCAGCACGACCAGGTCGGTGTTCTCGGGTACGCCTCGTGTCTGGCTGAAATTCAGTGGCACCGCGCGGATGCCACGGCGTTCGACCTGGCCCATGAAGGTGCCCAGATCGGCGTTGGCGTGACCGTCGGCCTGTCGCTCGCCGTCACCGGTGACGAAGGCGACGATGCGCTCGCCGCCACGGGCGAGGCGCTCGAGGGCGTTCGATAGGTTGCGTTCGTTGATCGGGCTCTCGACGCGTTGCTCGCGACCGGCATAGCGCACGAGCAGGGCGCCGTTACCGGCGATACCGAGCTGGCGCGACGCGGCGGGATCCAGGTCGGGATCGACAAAGGACAGGGTGAGGTCCCTCTTTTCGCGCGTGTATCGCTCCATGACGGCGGCGACTTCTTCGCGCAACGGACCGGTCGGCGAGAGGTAACCGACGACCTCGACGGGGCCCTTCAACGTCTTCAGGACGGCGACGCTCTCCGGCGCAAGGCTCGCACGCGCGCCGCGCGTCCAGTCGGAGGTCCAGACGTGACGGGAACTGAGGAAGCCGATGCATCCGGTCGCAACGACCAGGGCCAGCAGGATGAGCCAGCGATCGAGGCGACGCATTACTGACGCTCCCTGTCGCCGCCAAGGCGGCGGGTGGCAAGTGTCAGCGACAGCGCGATGGCGAGCGCGAACCAGATCAGGTCGCTGGAGACGACCAGGCCGCGCAGCAGATTCTGTAGGTGGGTGGCCATGGTCAGCCACTCGAGGAAGCCACCGCTCACGCCGGCGGCCTGCGCGCCGCGATCGACCGTCCAGAGCACGAGAGTGACGATCAGCGCCATCGCGGCTGAGATCGCCGGGAACGATGTGGCGGCGGAACAGGCCACGCCGATGGCCGCCAGTGTGGCGAGCAGCAGGGCGGTGCCGAGGGTAGCGGCGGCGAGCTTGCCCCAGTCGGCCGTGGACTCGGCACCGACCAGGAGCGGCATGGCCAAAGTCGCCAGCAACCACAAGCCGAGCCAGAGGAGGACAGCGAGGTATTTGCCGACGACGATGCGCCAGGGGGCAAGCCCTGTCGATGCCAGGAGCGCCAGGGTGCCGGTCCGCCGTTCGCCGGCGAGCAGCGACATGGTCATCAAGGGGACGACCAGAAAAGCGAGCTTGGCCAGTTCGGCGAGCAGGGGAATGGCGACGAGGTCGGTGAATCCGGGCGCATCCGCCATGCCGGCAAGTTTCACCTGCGCACCGAGGAACTGGCCCAGGCCGAGGACGAAGCTCCAGGCGAGCCAGGCGATGGTCAGGGCGGCGATCGCCCAGGCAAGCGGGCGCACGGCGAGCCGACGCAGTTCGAGACGGGTGACAGCGCCCAGGCTCATGCGCCGGCTCCCGTCGCGATGCCGAAGAAGGTGGCTTCCAGGGTCTTGCCGCCAGCGTCGTCCCGGAGGGGCGCATCGTGGCGGAGCCGGCCCTCGTGCAGGATCGCCACCCGGTCGCACACGGCCACGACTTCGCCGAGCACATGGGTGGAAAGGATCACCGCGACACCAGCCGCCGCCCGTTCGCGGATCAGCTTGCGCAATTCACCGATCTGGACCGGATCCAGCGCATTGGCCGGCTCGTCGAGGATCACCAGGGCCGGCTCATGAACCAGTGCGCAGGCCACACCGAGGCGCTGACGCTGGCCTTGGGACAGCACGCCGGCGAGCCGGCGGCGCAGGTCGCCCAGCTGGAGGCGGGCGATGATCGTATCGGCGGCCTTGCGCGCGGCCGCCCGCGACGCGCCGCGAAGCCTGCAGAAGGCGAGGAGGTGCTCGTCGACGGACAGTTCCGGCCAGAGGGGCGCTGCCTCGGGCAGCCAGCCCACCAGGGACCGGGCGATGCCCGGATCCGCGACAAAGTCCTGACCATCCAGGGTGATGCTCCCCGATTCCGGCCGCAAGGCGCCCGCCAACATGGACAAGGTGGTCGATTTGCCGGCGCCATTGACCCCGAGCAGGCCGAGGACTTCACCGCGGTTCAGGGAAAACGAGACGTCGGCGACCGCCGCACGCCCGGCCCGGCGCCGGGATAGCCCGGTGACGTTCAGCAGCGGAGCGTCGGTCATACGGCTACGTCGCCCAACAGCCGGCTATTCGCAGGATCGTGCGGCCAACGTGCGGACGGGGCGGGGTGTGTCTGAACGACGGGGAGAAAGCTCATGCGGCGATTGTGCGCAAAGGGCTTCGGTTCCCACAACCGTCGGCTTCACATTTCAGCGAAGAACGTGCTGGTGGGTATGGAAACGGGTGGTTAGACTACCAATATACACTTGTACTTTCCCTTCACTCCCTGCGCGGTACCGACTAAATGCTCGACACCCTGCTCGATTTCCTGGCCAACGGTCTCTCCCGCGCAAGCTGGGGGGAAATGGTGGTCTACATGCTCGTGGTCACGCAGCTCACCATTTTCACGGTGACCCTGTATTACCACCGGAGCGCGACCCACCGCGGCGTGGATTTCCACTGGGCCCTCAACGGTTTCTTCCGTTTCTGGGGCTGGCTGACCACCGGCATGGTCGTGCGTGAGTGGGTCGCGATCCACCGCAAGCACCACGCGAAGGTGGAGACCGAGGAAGATCCGCATAGCCCGCAGGTGTTCGGCATCAAGAAGGTCTTCTTCGACGGTGTCGCCCTTTACCGTGAGGCCAGCTACAACAAGGCCGACATGGAGAAGTACGGCCGCGGCACCCCGGACGACTGGTTCGAGCGCACCTTGTTCGGCAAGCACCCCTACTGGGGTCCGACGCTGATGGCGATCATCAATGTCGCCTTGTTCGGTGTCGTCGGCATCGCGCTATGGGCCATCCAGATGGTCTGGATCCCGTTCTGGGCCGCCGGCTTCGTGAACGGTATCGGTCACTGGTGGGGCTACCGCAACTTCGAAAGCTCCGACACCGCCACGAACATCTCGCCTTGGGGCTTCTGGATCGGCGGTGAAGAACTGCACAACAACCACCATGCCTTCCCGAGCTCGGCGAAGTTCGCCTTGCGCAAGTGGGAGTTCGATATCGGCTGGGCGGCCATCTGCACCCTGCGTACCGTCGGCCTGGCCAAGGTGCTGCGCGTCGCGCCGACGCTGAACATCCGTCCGAACGTTCACCTGCCGGATGCCGAAACGCTCAAGGGCGTGCTGGCGTTGCGTTTCCAGGCGACGACTGATTACTACCGCAACGTCATCCTGCCGACCATGCGCGAAGAAGTCAGTCAGGCCGGCGACAGCGTGAAGGCTGTGCCGCGCCGCGTGCGCCGTGCCCTCGCCGATGGCGGCCGCTGGCTCGACAACGATGCCCGTGAGCGCATGCATGCTGCCCTGGCCAATCGCCCGGCGTTGACCACGGTGTGCGAGTTCCGCGCGCGTCTGGTGGCGCTGATGGAGGAGCGGGGCGCGGACAAGGCGCTGAAGTCCCTCCAGCAGTGGATCGTCGAAGCGGAGCAGAGTGGGATTCGCTCGCTGCAGCAGTTCGCCGAGCGGTTGAAGGGGTATTCGGCGGTCGGTGCGTAAACGCATCGCTCCCGGTAAAGGAAAGGCCCGCCAATGGCGGGCCTTTTTGTTGGGCGGTGCTTGTTGCTGGCTCGCCTTCGGCCTCGCGGGTGGGCTCGCCTTCGGCCTCGCGGCGGGGCTCGCCTTCGGCCTCGCACTGACGCACTTGGTAGGAGCCGATTCATCGGCGATGGGTGCTCGCGATACAGCCGCTTCGTTGCCGTGACAGCCGGCTTGTTGCGGTGCATAGCCTCATTCGCGATAGGAAGCGCTGAGTGTTCGCGGACAAGTCCGCTCCTACGCGCGCGGCGCTGGCGCCGCGCGTGATCAAATAAAAAAAGCCGCCTTTCGGCGGCTTCTTTTTATTTGATCTTGCCTTCCTTGTACTCGACGTGCTTCCGGATGACGGGGTCGTACTTCATGAACACCATCTTTTCCGGCGTGTTCTTCTTGTTCTTGTCCGTCGTATAGAAGTGCCCGGTTCCCGCGGTGGAAATCAGGCGATGCTTATCACGCTTACCAGCCATGTTCGATCTCCTTAGATCTTTTCGCCACGGGAACGGAGGTCGGCGAGCACGGCGTCGATGCCGTTCTTGTCGATCGTGCGCAGCGCGTGGTTCGAGATGCGCAGCTTGATCCAGCGGTTCTCGCTGGCGACCCAGAAGCGGCGCTCGTGCAGGTTCGGCAGCCAGCGGCGACGGGTGCGGTTGTTTGCGTGCGAGACGTTGTTACCGGTCTGCACACCCTTATTGGTGACTTGGCATCTACGGGCCATGACGACCTCCTTTAGATAATTTGACCGCCCTTTGGCCAGGACGGCATCGGCCCAGCCGCGACCCATGGATACGGGGCGCCACGCGATGGCTGGAGGGGGTGGAGCATTCCCGCCGCTGAGGCCCGCATCGCGTGACGGACCTGCCCGACGAATCGGGTCGGCATAGGGAAGCCGGGCATTCTCTCAGAATCTCACGTGTTCACGCAAGCCGGACTGTGCGGCGCCGGGGGTTGTGTGAAACAATCCCCGCTTTCGTGCCTCCGCACGAAGCCGCCTACAAGACGCCTTTCCGAGGAACACGCAATGGCAGACATCACCCCCAACGGCCAGGCCGGCCAGCCGCAGCTCGTCCTGCAGAAGATCTACGTCAAGGACGCTTCCTTCGAAGCCCCGAACGCGCCCCAGGTCTTCCAGGAAATGGGCGAGACCGAGGCCCAGCCGCAGGTCCAGCTCAACCTGGGCCACAAGGCCGTCGATCTCGGCAACGAGCAGTTCGAAGTGGTCCTCAGCCTGACGCTGACCTGCAACCTGGGCGAGCGCACGGCGTATCTCGCCGAAGTGCATCAGGCCGGCATCTTCGGCATCGGTGGCTTCACCAGCGAAGACCGTGACGGCATCCTGGGTTCGTACTGCCCGAACCTGCTGTTCCCGTATGCCCGCCAGATGGTCTCCGCCATGATCCAGGAAGGTGGTTTCCCGCCGTTCCTGCTCCAGCCGATCAATTTCGACGCCCTCTACGCCGAACAGCAGCGTCAGCAGGTCGAGGGCGCCGGGGCCCATACGCTCAACAGCTGAGTGATGACCTCCGTCTCCCGACCCACCGTCGCCGTCCTCGGCGCCGGTTCCTGGGGCACCGCGCTGGCCGCGCTGCTGGCGCGCAACGATGTCCCCACGAGGTTGTGGGGGCGCGATGCCGATGCGCTCGCGGCCATGGCCGCGTCGCGTCGCAACCTGCGCTACCTGCCCGATCTGGATCTGCCGACCGAGCTCACCTACGAGGCCGACCTGGCCACGATCGTGCGTGGCGCGGAGATCGTCCTTATCGTTGTGCCGAGTCACGCCTTCGCCTCGATGCTCGACGACATCGTCCCGATGCTCGATCCGGGCACGAAAATCTCGTGGGCCACCAAGGGCTTCGAGACCGGTACCGGTCGGTTCCTGCATGAACTGGTGAATGAAAAGCTGCCCGGGCGACCGGCAGCGGTCATCACCGGACCCTCGTTCGCGCGCGAAGTGGCCGCCGGCCTGCCCAGTGCCGTCACCGTGCATGCCACGGACGACGCCTTCGGCAAGGAACTGGCCGTGTTGCTGCACGCGCCGGATTTCCGCGCGTATACGGGTAACGACATCCTGGGTGCGGAGCTCGGCGGCGCGATGAAGAACGTGCTGGCCGTGGCGACCGGCGTGGCCGACGGCATGGAGCTCGGGCTCAACGCCCGTGCCGGCCTGATCACCCGGGGCATGAACGAGATGCTGCGTCTGGGTGTGGCGCTGGGCGCCCGCGCCGAGACCCTGATGGGCCTGGCTGGCCTGGGCGATCTCGTGCTCACGTGCACGGGCGACCTCTCGCGCAACCGCCGTCTGGGCCTCGCCCTGGGGCGCGGCGTTTCGCTCGACGAGGCCATTCGCGAGATCGGACAGGTCGTCGAGAGCGTGGTCACCGCGGATGAAGTGGCCCGCCTGGCGGGTTTCCACGGCCTCGATCTACCCATCGCGGCGGCGGTACGGTCCGTGCTGCACGGCGAGGTCACCCCCGTCCAGGGCCTGCGCGCCTTGATGGGACGCGAGCAGAAGCCCGAATACCCGGTCGACCTGTTCGGTCATCGCCGCGGCTGACGCCGCGGTGCGTGGTCCGCTGTCCCCCGCTTCGCTGAACCGGGGCGGTCCTCAGGAAAAAAGTCTTACGGGCACGTTCTGCTGCCTTTGCTAAGCTTCCTGTTTTGATCGTGCGGGCGGGATCGATACGGATGCATCAACCGGACGACAAGCGCAAACGAAACGACGTGGCAGCCCCGCTGCCGCTGGCGTGGCAGCGCGTGCTGGGCCAGGCCGAGCCGGCCGTGGCCGGCGAACGCAGCGTGCTCGGTTTTTTCCTCGAGGCCATCAACGATGACCACGAGCCGGCGGCTCGTCTCGACGTGGCTCCCGTGCTGCTTACGCTTGGCGCCGATGGCCGCTACTCGCGGCCCATCCCGCTGGACAGCCGTCACCTTCCCGAAGCGCCGCTTACCGACACCGAACGCCGCCTCGCAGCGACGCTTCTCGGCCTGCCGCAGACCCTGCGCAAGAGTCGCAGCTACGCGCGGTTCGCCGGCTCCCTGGGCGACCATCTTCTTGCCGACATCCTCGACGCCGCCCCGTGCTTCTTCGGTGGCGTGGCCGGCCTCCACCTCTCGCGCGGCAAGCTGCACCCCCTGACCTGGCGCTGGAATCTCGAAAAAGACGGCGGCCAGAAGCTGGTGCCGGCCGTACCGCCAAGCCAGCGACTGTTCCGCATCGGGGCGCTCTGGTATCTCGATGCCGAGCATGCGGAAGTCGGCCCACTCGAAGCCGACGCCGCGGAAAGTGCATGGCTCGACTTGCCGCCCCTGGCGCCGGAGAACACGGCGGTGTTCCGCGCCGAGCTCGCCTCGACGCCCATGGGGCCGCGCGTGCCCGCGCCCCAGGTGTTCGGCGAAATGCGCCGTGCCGAGGTCTCGCCGCGCCCGGTCCTCGTCCTGCATGCGCTAACCCGTCACGCGCGTCTGGCGGCGGGTACGCCGCCGCTGGCCTACGGCAGGCTTGCCTTCGACTACGCCGGCGAGCGCCTGCCAGGTCGCGGTGGCGAGCCCCTCGTGCGTCGTGTGCGCAATGGCGTACTCCTCGAGATATGCCGTCGTCGCGCCGAAGAACTGTCGACCATGGAGACGCTCGAAACGGCCGGCCTCAATCCCGCTGTCGACACCGAGGGCCTGCCCTGGGACATGGCCGACACCTTGCCCGACGACGCCTGGCTGTTCCCCGGCAAGGGCTATGCCGGCGCTCTCGAAGTGAATACGCCTGCACGCTGGCTGGCGCTGCGACCGAAGCTCGAGGCCGACGGCTTCCTGCTCGAATACGCGCCCAGCTTCCCCTTCGAAGTGCTCGAAGGTCCCGTGCGTTGGTACGGCAAGGCGAACGAAGATGAAGCCGATCGCGCCTTCGATCTGGAAATCGGTATCGATGTCGAAGGCAAACGGGTCAACCTGTTGCCTGCCGTCGCGCAGGCGCTCGCCGAGCATCAGCTCAGCCTGAGTCCCGCACCGGGCGAGGCCGAAGATTCGGTCTGGTATGCGCCGGTCGACGAGCGCCGCCGTGTACCGGTGCGCCTGAAAGAATTGCGTGGCTTGCTCGCGCCTCTCGCGGAATACCTCGAAAAACCACGTCAGCAACTGCACCTGCCGCGCGTGCAGGCCGGTCGTCTCGAAGAACTCGTCCAGGCCTTGCCCAGCGGCGGTTCGTTCGAAGCTCCGGAGCGCCTGCGTGGATTCACCAAGCGTCTGCGGGAAGCCGCCGAGCGCGCCAGTGATGCCGTGCCTGCCGGTCTCAACGCCGAACTGCGCGGCTACCAGCGCGACGGCCTGCGCTGGATGAATGCGCTCGCCGAAGCCGGCACGGGTGGCGTCCTCGCGGACGACATGGGTCTGGGCAAGACGCTGCAGTTGATCACGCATCTGCTCGCACTGAAGGAGGCTGGGTCGCTCACCGCGCCCGCCCTCGTCGTCGTCCCGACCAGCCTGGTGCCGAACTGGGTGTCCGAAGTCGCGCGCTTTGCGCCGAGCCTGCGCCTGCTTGCGCTGCACGGTCCCCAGCGTGCGGAGACCTTCGCTCATATGGGCGAGTACGACGTGATCCTCACGACGTACGCATTGCTGCCGCGTGACGTGGAAACGCTGAAGAAGCAGCCGTTTTCCCTGGTAGTTCTCGATGAAGCACAGCAGGTTAAGAATCCCCGTACGCAGGCGCGTCGTGCGCTGCTTACGCTGAAGGTGCCGCGTTGCCTGTGCCTCACCGGTACGCCGCTTGAGAATCACCTCGGTGAACTTTGGTCGCAGGTCGATCTTGCCGTCCCCGGCTTGCTGGGCGACGAGGGCGCGTTCCGCCGCCACTACCGCGGACCGATCGAAAAGCATCAGGACGTCGAGTGCCAGGAACGGCTCAATCGTCGCATCGCGCCGTTCATCCTGCGTCGTACGAAAGCGCAGGTCGCCTCGGAGCTGCCGGCAAAGACGGAGATAACCCGTCGCGTCGTCATGGAGCCGAAACAGCGCGATCTGTACGAAAGCCTGCGCCTGTCGCTCGCGGAAGAATTGCGCGAGGTGATCGCCCAGCGTGGCATCGCCCACAGCGGCATCATCGTGCTCGACGCGCTTCTGAAGCTGCGTCAGGTCTGTTGCGATCCACGACTGGTGAAACTCGAAGCCGCCCGTGGGGTGCGTGAATCGGCGAAGTTCGAACTGCTGATGGACATGCTCCCGGCGTTGCTCGCCGAGGGGCGTCGCGTACTGTTGTTCAGCCAGTTCACCGAAATGCTGAAGCTCATCGCGGTCGAGCTCGATCGTCGCCGACTCAGCTACGTCACGCTCACCGGCGAGACGCGCGATCGCGCTGAACCCGTGCAGCGATTCCAGGATGGCGAAGTGCCGCTCTTCCTGCTGTCGTTGAAAGCGGGTGGCGTGGGTCTCAACCTGACCAGTGCCGACACCGTGATCCACTACGACCCGTGGTGGAATCCGGCTGCCGAAGCGCAGGCGAGCGATCGCGCACATCGCATCGGGCAGGACAAGCCAGTGTTCGTCTATCGCCTGATCACGGTTGGCACCGTCGAAGAGCGTATCGAAGAGCTGAAGGCCCGCAAAGCCGAGCTTGCCGATGCGGTGCTGGAAGGTGGTGGCAGTCGCGAGCGGCTGAGCTTCGACGAGAGCGATCTGGACGCGTTGCTCGCACCTTCGGTGTAAGAAGGCTTGATGCCGTTGCGACGGCAGCCTTTCACTGTTTACGTCGCTCGGGTTTAAGCGCCTGAGGGCGCGCTGTACGCGTGCACGCGTCACATTATTTAAAACTGGTCCAGATTCTCAAGTCTGACGTCTTGCCATCCGGAATCCTTGCTTCGTCGACGGCGAAAGAGGCTTGGTTCGCCGTACGACGTAGGGATAGCGCGTAGGGTACTTCGCGCTGTCGACATGTATCGATACGGAGAATCACAGATGGCGAGAACTTGCTTGAAAGATAGCCTGCCTTTCCTTGCGTTGACCTCGGTTTGGCCTACACTCGCAGGCGCTCAGTCGCTTTGCACCGCCGATCTCCCACACCCGCTTCCGAAACTGGAAACCTTGCTTGGAGAGGGTGTTGACGACATTGTCCACAGCAGCCGGCGGTATAGAGGAGATATCGAAGGTCTCCTGGACGACGACTGGAGATTTCTCTACGGCACGGCGGCGTATACCGATCGCGAGAAGCGCGAAATCTTCATAATCAAGGGTGCATCGGACTTGAATATGGCATCGCAGTTCGCCCACGAGACGGGGCACGCGCGCTATTCCGCAAGGGTCGACCTTTCGTCCCGAGATGCGTACGTTCGCAGCCGATGTCGTGACGAGGGGGCCGCGTTGAGCGAGAACATCGTCCTGCGCAAAGCAGTCAAGATGTGCATCGACAGAGAGATGGGAATCGTGACGGCGGAGCCCGCGCTCATGCAGGCGAAATACGACGAGCTAGCGCAAACGCTTCCGGTCGACTTCGAGACCCTCGGCTATCTCTTCTGCGAGAAGAACATCAATTCGGTGACGCACCAGAACTACCTCGACTACTACGGCGACTGGTGGACGCAAAATTACGGGAAATCAGCGCTCGCTTCGGTTCCAGCATCGGGTGACGCCACTTTCTGGTGGAAGATCGACCTGCTCGCTCGCCGCGCTTCCCAGGGGGTGAACGCACTGGAAGGAGTTTGGCCACTGTCGTCTAGTCCAGCTCGGCGCGAGACCTATGGGGCGACTGTTTCACTCGTCGGCGATGAAGCGTGGTTCTCTGCCGGCGTGACTGTCGATCACTCCGAGATTCGGCTTCGTTCATCCGAAAAAGGAGCCGTCGCGCTTGCCAGCCTGGACCTGTCGGGGGTGTGTATCGGTCTGAATGAAGTGCGGGCGCACTATCCGGATGTTGTGGGAACGGCCTCTTCGCACCCGGGTACGCCAGGCGGAAGGATTTCCTGGACCGCCTACGGAGATTGGGGTGGACTGTGGTTCTCGTTTCCGTCCAACAATCCTAAGTGTCTGTCTAGTGTGTCTTTTCACCCGGGAGAGCTGGACGCAGCTTCAGGCAAGAGCGGCTACTCATCGGAGTCAGGCCAATGAACAGCTTGCGGCACACGGATGAAGTATTCACGCGGTGGGATCCCGTCGAGCGACTAACGACGGCAGCCGATCAAGTCGCGTACCTGAAAGCGAGTTTCATGGAGGACCCAGGTGACGGTAGTCTCATCCTTGCTGCCGTCGACGACATTGCACGTGCCCGCGTCGCGCGCGGCGGCTTAATCGCCGGTTGATGCTTGTCATGTCGCGCGCCAGGTTTGCATCTGCGCGCGACATGACAACGCCACTCAGCGACGAAGCGGCGTGCCGCCGGCTTCGACGATCGCCAGCGCCGCACCACCGATCAGGCCCGGCTCCGGGTTCATGATCGCCTGGGTGGGCACCTGTTCCATCGAATCGCGGAAGCGACCCTTGGCTTCGAAGCGCTCGCGGAAGTTGCCCTTCTGGATCCACGGCAGCAGGATCGGCGTCATGCCGCCCGTGAGGTAGACGCCGTCCCAGGCACCGAGCGTGAGTACGAGGTCGCCAGCGACGCTGCCGAAGATGCCGGCGAAGGTCTCGACGGCGCGGCCACACATCGGGCAGGTTTCGTCGGTCGCGCGCTTGGTGATTTCTTCGGGCGTGATGCCTTCCTGCGGCTTCTGTCCGGAAATCTCGCAGATGGCTTCGTAAAGATTCACGAGGCCCTGGCCGCAGATCAGGCGTTCATTGGAAACACGGCCGTAGCGCAGGTTGAGGACCTTGAGAATCTCGATGTCCTCGGCACTGTGCGCGGCGAAGCCGGCATGGCCGCCTTCGGTCTGCAGCACGCTGACCTTGTCACCGCGGATGAGCAAGCCACCCACACCAAGGCCGGTACCCGGGCCGACGACGACAAAGGTCTGCTCGTCCTTGGCGCCGATCTTCGGCACAGCCAGCTTGCCGACCGGGACAAGGTCCTGATGGCCATCGGCGTTCTTCTCGTCGGTCATCAGCATCACCGCCATGGACTGGGCGGCGAAATCGTTCACCAGATGGACCCACTCGAGGTCGAGCTCCTTGGCGAGGCTCTTGGCCGAGATGGCCCAGGGGTTGTTGGTGACCTTGACGGTCTCGCCGTTATCGATGCGGCCGGCGGCGGCTATGATGGCGCGCTGCGCCTCGTGGCCGGCGTCCTTGAAGTACTGCTTGGCGGCATCGCCCAGCGAGGCGTAGTCCTTGACGTGGTACTTGCGTACGCTTTCCTGGATAAGCGGTTGATCTTCATCCGGATGCGCGATGCCGAAGCGCACATTGGTGCCGCCGAGATCGGCGAGCAGGGTAGGCGCCTTCGCGCTCACGTTGGCCATGTTTGAGAAACCTGTCATGTCACGGAAGCTCGCAAGGGTGCCTCGCGAGGGGGCTGGCGTCTAGTGAGGGATTGCTCTGCATCACGTTCACACGCACAGCGCTTCCTGGATGTGACAGGCTAACCGACACTTTGACGTAAACGATTACGTCGGCAGAATACCGCATTGCCCGGGTCAATGGCAGGCAGTTGCCTGACAGACCGGGACCCAACGGGAGAGTGAGTGATGGCAGCGGTCCGCCTGGACAAGGTGCGCAAGGTTTATCCCAACGGCCACGTGGCACTGAAGGAGGCGAGCTTCGACATCGCTGACGGTGAGCTCCTCGTGCTGGTCGGTCCGTCAGGCTGCGGCAAGACGACGCTCCTGCGCATGATCGCCGGCCTCGAGTCGATCTCCGGCGGCACGATGATGATCGGCGATCGGGTGATCAACGATGTTCCGCCGAAAGATCGCGACATCGCGATGGTGTTTCAGAACTATGCGCTGTACCCGCACATGACGGTCCGCGAGAACCTCGGGTTTGGGCTTCGCCTCCGGGGCGCGTCGAAGGAGGAAATCGACCGTCGCGTGGCCACCGCGTCCGACATGCTCGGCCTCGATGAGCGGCTCGACCATCGGCCGGCGGCGCTCTCGGGCGGACAACGGCAGCGCGTCGCGTTGGGGCGTGCACTGGTCCGCGATCCGTCGGTGTTCCTGCTCGACGAGCCCCTGTCGAACCTCGACGCCAAGCTGCGTCTGTCGACCCGCGTGGAGATCGCGCGTATCCATCGCCGGGTCGGCGCGACCATGGTCTATGTCACCCACGACCAGATCGAGGCGATGACCCTGGGCCAGCGCATCGTGGTGCTTAACGGCGGCGTGATCCAGCAGCTCGATACACCGATGAACCTCTACAACAAGCCGGCGAATCTGTTCGTGGCGGGTTTTCTCGGTAGCCCGGCGATGAATCTGTTCCACGGCACATTGCGCCGTGCGGACGGGCTTCGTCTCGAGATGAAGGAGGGCACCGTGCTGCTCGGCAGCGACGCGTCGGCGCTGGCGGCGTATGTCGACAAGCCGCTGGTGGTCGGTATTCGTCCGGAAGATCTGCTCACCGTGGCGGATCATGCCGGTGTCGATGAGCGGCTCAGGGCCCATGTGGATGTGGTCGAACCAGTGGGCAATGAGGTCTTCCTTAACATGCGTCACGCGGGCGACGAGTTGGTTTCGCGGGTTCCGCCGTCTTCGACGGTGCAGCCGGGCAGCGACATCGCATTGGGATTCCACGCGGAGCGCCTGCATTTCTTCGATCCCGAATCCACCGGGCGCATCGACGTCGCATGATCTTGTTGTGAATAAGAACCATTCTTATTAAGATGCGGCGACATCACCCCTGAGGTGGTGGGAATACTCCCCTGAACCGGCCGCCAGCCGGAGGCACGATGCCTCCTTCGCAAGCTCCCGAACCGTGCTCTCACGGGCACGACCTTGCGAAGGAAGCATCACGTGTTACCAAAGAATGCCCTCGCTGCGCTCATCGGCGCGGTGCTTGCCTGCCCGCTCGCCGCGATCGCCGCGATCGCCGCCGACGCCGTCGCTCCGACGACCACCGACGACCTGCCGCGTATCACCGTCACCGCCATCGGATCGGCCTTCAAGTTCGACGTGCCGGCCACCGTCTCGGTGATCGACCGGCAGACGATGGACCGGCACCTGGTTGCCGATATCCGCGATCTGGTGAAGTACGAACCGGGCGTTTCCGCCGTCGGAACGGCCGGACGCTGGGGCCTGGACAGCTTCAATATCCGCGGACTCGACGGCAATCGCGTCGCCATCCTCACCGACGGCGTCTCGGCATCGAGCTCGTTCGGCTTTTCGACCACAGGCATGCGTGCCGGTCGCAGCTTCGTCGATCCCGATACCTTGAAGAGCGTCGAAATCGTTCGTGGGCCGGCCTCCGCACTCGATCCGTCCGACGCCCTCGGCGGCACCGTTCGTTATGTCACGAAGGATCCGTCGGACTACCTGCGCGACGGCAAGGACGTCGACGTGTCCGTGAAGGAGCGCTACAGCAGCGCGGATCGTTCGCTGGGCACGTCGCTCACCCTCGCGGGTGGCACGCCGACCAACGGTATCGTCTTCGTGGCCGATCACCGTGAAGCCAGTGCCCTGAACAACAAGGGCGACATCGATAGCGCGAACTACCTGCGTACGCGCCCCGATCCGCTCTCGCAGAACACCACCAGCGTGCTTGGCAAATATGTGCACGTCGCAGCGTCCGGTCGCGAAGACCGCGTCACGGTCGACATGTACCGCAACAACGTCAATACCGATGTGCTCAGTGCCCTGGGCCAGGCCGGAACGACACGCCTGCTCAGCGACCAGGCCAACGATCGCGCGACACGCACGCGTTTCTCGGTGGGGCAGCGGTACGCGAACATCGACCTGGGCATCGCCGATCGCCTCGAGTGGGATGTGTATTGGCAGAAGTCGGAAACGGAATCGACCACGCGCACGCTGGCGAACGTGCCGTCACGCAATGCGACCTACGACCGGCTCTACGTCAGCAACCTCGACGAACGACTCTTCGGCGGCAAGGTGACGCTCTTCAAGTCGATCACCGGCGGTAGCGTGGAACAGCGCATCGCGTACGGCATGGAGGCATCGCGAACCACGCCGACGGGAGACCTCGGCGGCGAAGGGCGTGACATTCGCACGGGCATCGTATCGAGCAACACGCCGTACATGCCGGAGAACTATCCATTGCGCTTCTTCCCGCGCAACGATACCGATCGTTACGCCTTGTTCGCGCAGGACGAGATCGCCCTCCTTGACGGCAAGCTGCGCATCACGCCGGGGGTGCGTTGGGACCACTACGCGTTCAAGCCGGACATGTCCGACCCGTACTACGACAGCTCCTTCGTGCAGGGCGGCCTGGGCAGCGTGACGAAGAGCCGCTTCTCGCCCAAGCTCGGAGTGTCGTATGCGGTGACCGACACGATCGAGGTCTACGGCCAATACGCCCAGGGCTTCCGTCCGCCGCTGTACAACGAGCTGGCGGTCGCCTGGGGTACACCTCGCCTGTACGGCATCGTGCCCAATCCGTCCTTGAAGCCTGAGACGAGTAAGGGTGTTGAAATCGGCATTCGCGGCAACGGCGACCTCGGCTACTTCTCCGCGAGTGCGTACTACAATCGTTACCGCAACTTCATCTACGGCGGTTACACGCTCGATCGCAGCCAGTGGCCGCAGTGGGCGCTGACGCAGAATCTACTGATCGTGATGCAGTCGGTTAACTTCCCCAAGGCGACGATCAAGGGCGTGGAAGCGTCGGGAGGCCTGCGCCTCGGCGCGTTCAGCGACCTGCTGCAAGGCTGGCGTATCGAAGGCAACCTCGCCGCCTCGAAGGGCGACAAGCAAGTCATCGGGCAATCCGGCTGGTCGCCGTTGAACAGCGTCGATCCGCTGAGCGCGGTGCTGGGCATTTCCTACGACGCGAAGACGTGGGGCCTGGAGCTGCTCGGCAAGGGCGTGCGTCGCAAGTCACGCCTGGATACGTCCACCATCTTCCGGGCGCCGGGTTACGCCACCCTCGATCTCTACGCGCACTGGAAGCCTATCGAGTCGCTGGAATTGATGGGCGGCTTCACCAACCTCGCCGATCGCAAGTACTGGGACTGGGGTTCGCTGCATGGTGGCGTGCTGACCAATGTCGCGACCGGCGGCGGCATCGACGATGCCCAGGTCCGCAATGCCCAGATCGAACGCCTGACGATGCCGGGTCGCGCCGTGACCGTCTCGGCCCGCTACACCTTCTGAGGAGTCGACGCCATGCAAGACATGCCCACCCCATCCGCGCCTCGTATCGATATCCCTGCCTTGATCAGCGACTGGCGTCGCCTGCGCGAAACCGAGCCCGGCCTGCGCGCGCGTGATGCGGCGGAACGACTCGGCGTGAGCGAGGGCGCGCTCGTGGCGAGCCGTGTGGGAGACGGCGTCACTCGTCTCGAGGGCGAGCTCCCCGAGCTCATCCGCGAGCTGCCCAGTTTGGGCCGGGTGATGGCGCTCACGCGTAATGCCTACTGCGTGCATGAAAAGAAGGGCCGCTACGACAACGTCGATATCGGCGGTGTCATGGGCATCGTGCTGGACGAGGACATCGATCTGCGTCTTTTCCTTCGCCACTGGCGCTACGGGTTCGCGGTGCGCGAGACGTCACACGGTCGCGAGCTGGAAAGCCTGCAGTTCTTCGACGGCGACGGACGCGCCGTGCACAAGGTCTACGCTATCGATACGACAAACCGGCCGGCGTGGCGCGCGCTCGTTCATCGTCACACGGCCGCCGTGCAGTCACCGCTGATCGATTGCGCTGCCGTGGACGATCCGTTGCCGTCGCGGTTGGACGATGCCGCGGTGGATGTCGATTCGCTGCGCGATCACTGGCGTGCCCTGCGCGATCCGCATGACTTCTTCGCCTTGCTGAAGAAGCACAAGGTCACGCGCACGCAGGCGCTTCGTCTGGTAGGTGACGAGTTCGCCACGCGCGTCGATGACGGCGCCATGCGTCAGGTACTCGAGCTTGCCGCGAACGGTGGCGAGCCCTTGATGATCTTCGTCGGCTCGCCAGGTGTCGTGCAGATACACACCGGTCCGGTGCACGCGGTGAAGATGGCCGGTCCGTGGCTCAACGTGCTCGACGACGGATTCAATCTTCATCTGCGCAGCGACGCCATCGCCAGCAGCTGGGTCGTGCGCAAGCCCGTGCCAGAAGGCATGGTGACCTCGCTCGAGCTGTACGCGGAAGACGGCACGCAGATCGTGCAGATGTTCGGCAAGCGCAAGCCGGGCATACCCGAGCGTGAAGACTGGCGGGCGCTGCTGGCAAAGCTGGAGGTGCGCTCATGAAGCCTGTCGACAGAGCGGGGCTGCCCCTGCGTCTATCACCGCTGAAGCGGCTCCCACACAAAGCCGGCTTGCTTGTTGCATTGCTCGGGTTGGGCATCTCGCTGGGTGCATCCGCCGCCACGCGGATCGTTTCGCTCGGTGGCGACGTGACGGAGACGATTTATGCCATCCATGCCCAGGACGGGCTAGCCGCCGTCGATAGCACCAGCACCTGGCCCGAGGCGGCGCGCAAGCTGCCGGATGTCGGCTACGTGCGTCAGCTCAGTGCCGAGGGCGTGCTGGCCCTGCGGCCCGACCTGATCCTCGCCACGCATGATGCCGGTCCCGCCACGGTGATGACGCAGCTGCGCGACGCGGGCGTCCGGATCGAGACCTTGCCGGCCTCGCGCAGTGCCACCGATATCGAAAGTAAGATCCGCACGATCGGCCGACTGACCGGACACGACAGGGAGGCCGCGGTGCTCGCCGCTGAGGTCGCACGTCAGTTCGCCTCCCTGGCGACAGCGGTCGCGGCGATGCCGTCGCATCCGCGGACGGTGTTCCTGATGTCGACCGGGCAGGGCAGTCCGATGGCGGCGGGTCGCGAGACCGCGGCGGATCGTGCGATCGCGTTGGCTGGTGGTCTCAATGCGGCGACAGGGATCGACGGCTACAAGGCCGTCTCGCCCGAATCGCTGGCAGCGATGAAGCCCGACGTCATCCTGTTGATGAAGGAACGGGAAGACGCGGTCGGTGGCATCGCCGGTGTCCTCGGCATGCCGGGTATCGCCGACACACCGGCGGGCAAGGCGAAGCGCATCTATTTCGTTGAGGGCCAGGCCCTGCTGGGTTTCGGACCGCGCACGGCCGCCGCTGCGAGTGATCTGCAGCAACGTTGGGCTCACCTGGCGCCATGAATGCGGTGACCGCCGTCTTGCCCAGGTCGCATTCGCGTCGTCGCGCCACACTGGCTGCACTGGTCACGCTGCTCGTGGCGTCGGCGCTGTGGAGCCTGTCGCGCGGGGCGATCGATATTCCCGCGAGCGAGGTGGTCGCTGCGATCGGTCGATGGTTCGGTGGGGCAGCCGCGCACGGCGACGACAACGTCGTGCTCATGTTGCGTGTGCCCCGCCTTCTGCTCGCGATACTGGTTGGTTCGGCGCTGGCAAGCGGAGGCGCGACGATGCAGGGGCTGTTCCGCAATCCGTTGGCGGACCCCGGCCTGATCGGCGTGTCGGCCGGTGCGGCGCTGGGCGCGGTCGCCGCCATCGTGCTTGGAGGTTCATCCGGTTCATGGCTTGTCGCGGCCCTCGCGTTCGTCGGCGGGCTCGCCGCAACCTCGCTGGTGTATGCGCTGGGCCGGCGGCATGCCGGCGTCGCCAACCTGCTGCTCGCTGGCGTCGCCGTCAATGCGATCGCCATGGCTGGCGTGGGCCTGTTGACGTACATGGCCAACGAAAACCAGCTGCGCGACCTGACATTCTGGTCGTTGGGCAGCCTCGGCGGTGCCAGCTGGAAGAGCATCGCGACGATCGCGCCGTGGATCCTCCTGCCCCTGGCCTGCCTGCCGAGGGCGGCGCAGGCCCTCAACGCGCTGTTGTTGGGGGAGGGTGAGGCGACCCTGCTCGGCTTCCGGCCCGAACGCCTCCAGCCCCTGCTGGTCGGGCTGGTCGCGCTTGCCGTGGGTGCGTCGGTGGCCTTCAGTGGTGTGATCGGCTTCGTCGGCCTCGTGGTCCCCCACTTGTTGCGCATGATCTTTGGTCCCGATCATCGTTTCCTCCTGCCAGGCTCCGCCTTGGGCGGTGCCATCCTGTTGGTGGCGGCCGATGCACTGGCGCGTACGGTCGTCGCCCCCGGCGAGCTGCCGATCGGCGTCCTCACCGCCCTCGTCGGCGGTCCGTTCTTCCTCTGGCAGTTGTTGCGTCGCCGGATCGGCGAGGGTGTGCGATGAACCACGAAGCTGCACTCTGTGCCAGGGCCTTGCGTGTCTCGCGAGGTGGTCGGTTGATCCTGCGTGACGTATCGCTTACCGCGGTGCCGGGTCAGCTGCTCGTCCTCGTCGGGCCGAACGGCGCCGGCAAGAGCACCCTGCTGTCGACGATGGCAGGCCTGCTCGGGGCCGATGAGGGTCAGGTGACGCTCGATGGCAGGCCGTTGGCCGCATGGCCGCACCGGGAGTTGGCCCGGCGTCGCGCGATGCTCTCCCAGCGCGTCGACCTGGCGTTCGGCTTCAGTGTCGAAGAAGTCGTCGGGCTGGGGCGGAGCCCACACGCGCCGGACGTCCTGCGCGACGATCGCATTGTCGATGCGGCGCTGAGAGCCGCGCATGCATGGGGCTTGCGTGGAAGGCGCTATACGGCCTTGTCGGGTGGCGAAAAGCAGCGCGTGCAGCTTGCCCGCGTGCTTGCCCAGATATGGGAGGCGGCGTCGACAGGTGGCTGGTTGTTGCTCGATGAGCCCGAGGCGGGCCTGGATATCGCTCACCAGCACTTCATCCTGCGACGGGCCCGTGCCTGCGCGGCGGCGGGCTTCGGGGTCATTGCGGTATTGCATGACCTGAACCTGGCGGCCCGCTACGCCGATCGGGTCGCCGTGCTTGCCGATGGGGCGCTGCTGCGTCACGGCGAGCCCACGGAAGCGCTGGACCCGAGCTTGCTGTCGGCCATCTATGGCATCCCGCTGATGCGCCGCGCGGGAGGCGCCATCGACGCGCTCTAAGGGCGTCCGGTGGGTGCCATCACGGCCTGCGACGCTTTGGCCGCCCGGCCGGCCCATGGCAGGGAGTAAAATGGAGGGATCGCCACAGAGCAGGCAGCCGTCCCATGACCTTTCCCGCCGTCCGCATGCGCCGCATGCGCCGCGACGCCTTCTCCCGCGCACTGATGCGCGAGAACGTGCTTACCGTGTCCGACCTGATCATGGTCGCCTTCATCGTCGAGGGCGAAGGTGTACGCCAGCTCGTACCGTCGATGCCGGGCGTCGAACGGTTGTCCATCGACGAACTGGTGAAGCTCGGCGAGGAATGCGTCACCCTCGGTATCCCGGCACTCGCCCTGTTCCCCTCGGTGGACGGCTCGGCGAAGACGGAAGATGCGCGCGAGGCGTGGAATCCGGAGGGTCTGTTCCAGCGAGCCACGCGCGAACTGAAGCGCCGGTTTCCCGATCTTGGACTGATCGGCGACGTGGCGCTCGATCCGTACACCACGCATGGTCAGGACGGCCTGATCGACGACGACGGCTACGTGATGAACGAGCCGACCGTCGAGGCCCTGATCAAGATGTCGCTGGCCCAGGCGGAGGCCGGCATGGACTTCGTGGCGCCGTCGGACATGATGGATGGCCGCATCGGCGCCATCCGCGAAGCGCTCGAAGACGCCGGTTACATCCATACGCGCATCCTGGCTTACTCGGCGAAGTACGCATCGAGCTTCTACGGCCCGTTCCGCGACGCGGTCGGCTCCTCGGCGAACCTGGGCAAGGGCAACAAGCACACCTACCAGATGGATGTCGGCAACAGTGACGAGGCCATCCGCGAAGTCGAGCTCGATCTGGCCGAAGGCGCCGACGCGGTGATGGTCAAGCCGGGCCTCCCGTATCTCGACATCGTACGTCGTGTGAAGGACACCTTTGGTGCACCGACCTTCGTTTACCAGGTCAGCGGCGAGTACGCGATGATCAAGGCCGCCGCGCAGAACGGCTGGCTCGACGAGAAGGCCGTGGTCATGGAGTCGCTGCTGGCGATGAAGCGCGCCGGCGCGGACGCGATCCTGACCTACTTCGCGCTCGATGTGGCCCGCTGGCTAAAAGCCTAGACGATGTGAGAGCAGTACCCAGCCATCCTCCAAAGCCGTTTCATCCAAATCGCCAACCCCTCCCCGTGACATAATCGAAGACGATCTTTCGGGAGTCACGGGATGGATGGACATCATTTCCTCGAGACGGCAGTCGTCTTCCTGCTGGCAACGGTTATCGCCGTTCCGCTGACCAAGCGATTCCGTCTCGGCGCCGTCCTTGGCTATCTGCTGGCGGGCGTGGTGATCGGGCCCTCGGTGCTCGGCCTGGTGAGCGATACCGCTGGTGTCGCGACGATCTCCGACTTCGGCGTGGTCCTGATGCTCTTCGTCATCGGACTGGAGCTTTCACCCTCGCGACTTTGGGTGATGCGCCGTGCCGTCTTCGGCAGTGGCAGCCTGCAGGTGCTTACCTGCGGCCTGGCCCTTGGCGTCATGGGGTACTTCCTGTTCGGCCTGACCTGGAAGGCCGCCGTGATCGTCGGTGGCAGTCTCGCGCTGTCCTCGACCGCCTTCGGCCTGCAGATCCTCGCCGAGCGCAAGGAAGCCGGCACGGTCTACGGTCGACAGGCCTTCGCCATTCTGCTTTTCCAGGATCTGGCCGCGATCCCCCTGATTGCCGCCGTGCCCCTGCTTGGCGGCGCGCTGGCGCGCGATGCACACGCACCGGACATCATGAGCGTCATCCGCGTGGTCGGCACGATCTTCGCCGTCATCGTCGGTGGCCGCCTGTTGTTGCGTCACGTGTTTCGTTTTGTGGCGCGCGCGAAGAGCACCGAGGTCTTCACCGCTACGGCGTTGCTCGTGGTCATGGGTACGGCGTGGCTGATGGAGCTCGCCGGCATTTCGACCACGCTCGGCGCCTTCCTCGCCGGCCTGCTGCTCGCCGATTCCGAGTACCGCCACGAACTGGAATCCAACATCGAGCCGTTCAAGGGCTTGCTGCTCGGTCTGTTCTTCGTCAGCGTCGGCATGTCGGTCGACCTTGCGCTGCTTGTCGCCCAGCCGCTGGTGGTGCTCGGCATGGTCGCCCTGCTGCTGGTCGTCAAGGCGGGCCTGATCGTGCCCCTTGGCAAGGTCGTCGGTGGGCTAA
Organism: Luteibacter sp. P1_D3; assembly: GCF_056406135.1. Lineage (NCBI taxonomy): Bacteria > Pseudomonadati > Pseudomonadota > Gammaproteobacteria > Lysobacterales > Rhodanobacteraceae > Luteibacter > Luteibacter sp. P1_D3. The sequence goes on from NZ_JBFUAT010000003.1 coordinate 129,743, forward strand.
CCTCAGCCGATTCGGTCCGTCTTGCCGCGGTACTGGCCAGCGGCGGCGAATTCGCCTTCGTCATTCTCAACCTCGCCCAGCAGAAGAGCCTGATCGACGACAGCCAGCGCAACCTGATGGTCATGGCCATTTCGCTGTCGATGGCTTTGACCCCCTTGCTGGTTCTGGCGGCGTCTCGACTGGTGCATGAGCGTGTGCGCAAGCCTGATCGCGCTTTCGATACGATCGAAGCCGATACGCCCCGCGTCATCATCGCGGGATTCGGACGCATGGGGCAGATCGTCGCTCGCGTGCTGCGCGCGCAGGGCATTCAGTTCGTTGCGCTCGAAAGCTCGGTGGAGCAGGTCGAAACCTCGCGTCGCTTCGGCGGTACGTCGTTGTTCTTCGGTGACCCGGGCCGGCCCGAAATGCTGCGTGCGGCGCAGGCCGACAAGGCTGAGGTCTTCGTCATTGCCACCGACGACCCCGAGGCCAACATCCGCACGGCGCGCCTGGTCCGCCGGCAGTATCCGAACCTGAAGATCGTTGCCCGTGCGCGCAATCGCCAGCACGCCTTCCGGTTGATGGATATCGGCGTGGAAGATCCCGTGCGCGAGACGTTCTACTCCAGCCTCGAGATGACCCGGCATGTGCTGGAATCGCTCGATATGCCGCCGGAGGTCGTCGAGGCGCGCATCGCGCGTTTCCGCAAGCACGACAGCCAGGTGCTACGTTCGCAGTACCTCGTCTACGACGACGATGCGGCGCTCATACAGAGCTCGAAAGACGCGCTCCACGACCTGCAGCAGTTGTTCGAAGCCGATGCGGTCGAGGAGCGAGTGCGCGAGGAAGACCACTGAGTTTGGGGTCAGTCGGGCTGAGCAGGCTGGCGAAGCGTCTGCCGGACGCTCGGAATCGCCCCGACCCGCGTGCCGAGTTCATGCGCGATATCCACGAACCCGAGATGGCGCGCGACATCGCCTGCGGTGCGTCCAAAGGCATCGGCAGCCTGGCGGCTGGCGCCACGGTGCAGTAGCACGCGTGCCGGCGGAAGCAGGGCATGCATGGCGCTCGCATGGAGTGCGCTCACACCACGGTGATCGGCATGCTCCAGCTTCGCGCCCGCGTCGAGCAGCACCGGGACAAGCGCACCGAGGTGGGTTGCGTCGGCCGCGCTGCCCGGGCGCATGTGCGCACCGAGCAGAAGCAGTAGCGGCGTGGCGCCATCCTTGTCGGCCTTGTTCACGTCGGCGCCCTTGCCGATCACGATATCGAGCAGGCGGCGAGCCCGAAGGCTGTCGCTGCCGCCGAAGCAGTACTGGGCCGCGGCATGCAGGGCGGTATGGCCGTGCGCATCTTCGGCGTTTGCGTTGGCGCCCCGCGCCAGCAACATGTCGGCGATCTCGGGATAGCCCAGTGTCGCGGCGATCATGAGTGCGGTGGCGTCGCCGGGCAGTCGCTGGTCGACGTCCACACCGCGCGCGAGCAGGAGCTCGACGACGCTTTCGCGGCGCGCGTTGACCGCGGCAGCGAGGGGCGTGATGCCAGACGCCGCGGTGACGGTGGGATCCGCCCCTGCGTTGAGCAGATGCTCCGCGACGTCGCGCTGGCCGGCGCCGGCGGCGCGCAGCAGGGCGGTGGCGCCCTGCGCATCGCGTGTGTCGACGCCAAAGCCGAGTTCGAGCAGGCGATCCACGGCTTGCGTATCGCCGGCGGCGGCAGCCCCAGGCAGATCGTCGGCGCGCAGGGCGCGACGCGGCAGCGGCCAGGCGGCCCAGCTGAGCCAGCGCTCCACATCGCCGTGGCCGATGCCCAGGCCGTAGGGCGTCTCGCCGTTGACGTCGGCGGTTTCGGGGTCGGCACCGTTCGCGACGAGCAGGCGGACCAGGGGCAGGCTCTCGCCGCCCTGTTCCAGCGCAGCATGCAGTGGCGTACGACCACCCATGTCACGCACATTCGGATCCATGCCACGGGCAAGCAGCGCACCGAGCAAGGCCACGCGACCGGTGGCCGCGGCCATGTGCATCGGCGTGCGACCCCGGCTGTCCGCGCCAAACGGATCGGCGCCCGCCTCGAGCATGGCGAGCGTAAGGCGCTCGTCCGCGCCGTCCAGTCGGCAGATGGCCTGGCCGAGCAGACCGGCGCCCGCTGGCGTAGCTCCGCTACGCATCAGTTGCAGCAGCGCATCGGCGGCCTGGGGCAACTGCGGCAGCAGGGCATCGAAGAGACGGCGGCCGAGCCCGCTGGTGTCGTCCGCTGGGAGGGCAAGACGCGACTCGGCGCTCAGTCCGTGATCCAGCAGCCACGCGCGGGCGGACTCAAAGCCCGCGCCGGCGAGATCGACATATAGCGCTGCGAGTTCGTCCGTGGGCCATTCGCGCACCTTGGCGGCGAACGTCGAGGCGACGGCCCAGTGGCCGAAGCGCAAGGCGTCATAGAGGTGCATGGGTGAATCAGCACCGGCTTCCGGAACGACGGATTCGCTCAGCGACGTCGGCAGCGGCGTTTCGGGATCGAGCAGGGCGACAAAATCCCAACGGCCCGCGGCGGCAGCATGATCCAGGGCGCTGCGGCCGTCAGCGCCGGGTTCCTTTGGCTGGGCACCCAGGGCGAGTAGGGCACGCACCGTGGCAGCCTGCGCGCGCGGGGACTGGCTGGCGAGCGTAAGGGCGTCACGACCGTGACCGTCGCGTGGCGAGGCGTCCGCGTTAGCGTCGGCGAGCAGCTGGACGATGCCATGCGCGCCTGCGCGCGCGGCCTCCATCAGCGCCGTGGTGCCGTGGCGGTCGGCGAGGTTGGGATTGGCGTTCGCTTGCAGCAGGGCACGCGCGATCTGCTCGTGCCCTTCGGCAGCGGCTGCGATAAGTGCCGTGCGGCCCTGCGCATTGACCGCATTCACCGGCCCCTTGTGCCGGAGCAGCACTTTCACGCCCTCGGCGTCGTCGTCAGCGATACCGGCCGCCGCGACGAGGGCTGGTTCGCCGCCGACGGGCGCCGGTTTCGCGCCGTGCTCCAGAAGGAAACGGGCGAGTGCCCAGTTGGCGGCCCGGCAGGCGATCGCGAGCGGCGTGTCGCCAGCCGCGTTTGCCGCGTCGACGGCGGCGCCGGCATCGAGGAGCATGGCTGCGACGGTCGGCTCGGCGCCGAGCACGGCGCCATGCAGCGGCGTGTTGCCCTCCGCGTCCGTTCCGGAGGCATCCGCGCCGTTGGTCAGCAAGGTCAGGACAGCTTCGGGCCGGCCATGCCAGCTGTCGCGCGTGGCGGCGAGCAGGGCGGTGACGCCGTTCTGTGCGCGATTCACCTGCGCGCCTCGTGCAATGAGTGCACGCAGCAGGCGCATATCGGGTGAGAGCGCTGCGAGGGTGAGCACCGGTCGCTGGTCGCGCTCGCCCGGTTCCGCAGCGGTGTCGGGATCGGCGCCGGCTTCCACGAGCGCCACGGCCCGGGCGATATCGCCTTCGCGTGCGGCGGCGAGGAGGGCGCGCTCACGCACACCCGGCTGGCTTTCTTCGCGGGAAAGGACGGGGATGGGCGCAGGCGTGACAGGTGCATCGACCACGGGCTCGCGCCGCGGTTCCGCGCGCGCCGTGCGGATATGCCCGCGGCGATCGCAGAGCAGGGCGCGCAGCGTACGGTTGGCGATCACCATGCAGCACACCGGCAGCAGCACCACGCCGTAGATCGCCAGCGCGGCGATCCTCATCTCCGACGGAAAGACACCGTAGAGCCCAGACAAGGCCACCGCACAGAAGGCCAGCACCAGCAGGCCCAGGGCYGCCGGTACGAAATGCGAGAAGAAGCGCTCTTCCGCCGACAGGTGACGGCCGAACGAGATCGATCGCGCCACCGCCGTGAAAATCCAGGAACCGGTGTTGCTGTCTTCCGGGTACGCGTCGTCCCAGAGGAAAAGCAGCCCGAAGGCCGGCCATACGCGCCAGAGGGCCGCCAGCGCGACCACGAGTGTGGCGGCCAGCAAGAGGGCGGCGCCGAGGCTGGGTGCCTGGGTGAGCTTCAACAGCGGCCACGCGACCAGCACGAAGACGACAAAGGTGTAGACGGTGAACATCACCACGTGTGCCGAACCGCGACGCAGGGTCGTGCGCAGGTAGCTCTGCTCCGGATCGAAGCCGATCGCATGGCACACCGCGCCCATGGCCAGGGCGTTGGCGAGCAGGAGCGGTATCAGCGCGAGCGGTGAAGCGGTCAACCCGGCGCACGCGACAGCGGCGAGGGCGGGGAGGAACCAGGGCAGTGCCTTGATCAGCGGTGGTCGTCGACGTTTGGGATTGGCCATGCGCGGGAGTATACGGACGCCACAGGGGTGGCGCGGTAACGCGGCGTTAACCCGCGCGACGCAATGCGGCCCTGCGCGTATTCGGCGAGGTCAGGCGCGGACGAGCGTCTGGTCGGGATCGATCTGCCGGTTGAAGTTGGGCTGATTGCAGACGGTGAGCGTCTCGTTGGACGGCGTCTGCAGATGCCAGCCGCAACCGGCCAGATTGGTCAGCACACGGTCGGAATCGTCGTGCGGCAGCTTCCGTTGCGGCGTCAGCTCCACCTCCAGGACGAAACGGAGCTCGCCCAGCAGGAGGACGAGCGGTTCGGGAAGCATCTCGAACCCGTCGCGGCGGGTCATCCACACGTAAGTGTCGGGTTTGCGCAGGCTGGCGTAGACGTAGCAGTGCATGACGGCAGTCTCGCTTGCGATTCGGCTTACCACCCTACCAAAAGAGGCGCCCTCAGTCAGTGCTGTAAACCCCCGCCGTTACAGCTTTGTTGCATTAGCACTTGCAAATTTCTCGTCAAGTCGTCCAGAGTTCCACCCCAGATTGTTAAACGCGCGTATGAAAACGGATAAATTTTAGGTTTTCCGCGAACGTGACGTCGACCCAGAGCAGAACAAAAAAGCAGGAGCCACCCCGAATGTCGAAGCTGAACCTCAATACCCGTCCGCTGGCCATTGCCGCCCTTTCGCTGGCCATCGCCGGCGCGCTGGTGGCTCCCCAGGCCGCGCACGCCAGTGCTTTCCAGCTCAAGGAAAACAGCGCCGCCGCGCTCGGTCGCGCCTTCGCCGGTTCTGCCGCCGCAGGTGACGATGCCTCGGTCATCGTGAACAACCCGGCCGCCATGTCCCTGCTCAAGGGCAATGTCGTCCAGGCCGACGTGACCGGCATCAATTTCAGCACCAAGTTCCACGGTACCGCGACCGATGCCCAGGGTCGCCCGATCTCCGGTGGCAACGGCGGCGACGCCGGCACGACCATCCCGGTCCCGGCGATGTACTTCGCTACCCAGGTCAACGACCGCCTCCACATCGGCCTCGGCCTGACCGCACCGTTCGGCTTCAAGACCGACTATGACTCCGACTGGAAGGGCCGTTACAACGGCATCAAGTCCGACTTCAAGTCGTTCGACGCCACGCTGTCGGCCTCGTTCGATGTCACCGATACGTTCGCCATCGGTGCCAGCTTCATCGCGCAGAAGACCAGCGCCGAACTGACCAGCGCGATCAACTACAACACCGTTGGCCTCGGCCTGATCCAGCGCGCCGCCGCTGCCGGTCAGATCTCGCCGCTCGTCGCTCGCGCCCTGGCGCAGCAGTACGCCACCGTTGTCCCGCCGGGCAGCGACGGTATCGCCCGCATCAAGGGTGACGACTGGGGCTACGGCTGGCAGCTCGGTGGTCTGTGGCGCCTGACGGATACCGATCGCCTTGCGCTGAACTACCGCAGCAAGATCAAGCACACGCTCGAAGGCACCGGTAACTTCACCATGCCGTCGAACGTCACGGCCGTCCTGTCGAACCCGACGGTTGGCGCCCTGCTCGGCAGCGGCCAGCCGCCGTTCACCCACACCAACGGCTCGGCAGGCTTCACCACGCCGGCCGTCGCGACCGCCAGCTACTGGCACCAGGCATCGAAGTTCGGCTGGGGTATCGACGCATCGTGGACCAAGTGGGATTCCTTCCAGGACCTCACCGTCAACTTTGAAAACCCGAACCAGCCGCAGAACACCGAGCACTTTGGCTGGCACAACAGCTGGTTCGTGTCCGTCGGTGGCGAGTACTACATGACGGACAAGCTCACGCTGCGTACCGGTGTCGCCGTCGATACGACGCCGACCGAAGACCAGAACCGTGACGTCCGCGTGCCGGACTCCACCCGCAAGTGGGTCGCGTTCGGTCTGGGCTACAAGGCCACCGACCGTCTCGAGATCAACGCCGGTTACGCCCACATCTTCGTCAACAAGGCGCACATCGCCGGTGGCGAGAGCTCGACGCTCGATCGCATCATGGGCGAGAGCGACGACAAGGGTAACCTGCTCAGCGTGTCGGCCAAGTACGCATTCTGATCGTCTGATCAGTAGGGCCTGAAAACAAAAAAACCTCCCCGGCAACGGGGAGGTTTTTTTATGGCTCGGTCGGCTGGACGCGATGCTCTTGTAGGAGCCGCTTCAGCGGCGAGCTCTTACCCTTCGCTCCCGCAACACTTCTTGAATTTCTTCCCGCTCCCACACGAACACGGATCGTTTCGCCCGACCTTCAAAGGGTCGCGACGCAACGTCTTCCCATGCTCAGGATGGCGGCGCCGATACAGCTTCGCCAACTGGAATGGAATCTCGTTGAGCAAGCCCATCCGTTCCTCGAATGAAGGCAACGGCAGCGCCGGCATATCCGGCGTCGCTTCGGTTTGATCCGCCGACAACGTCATCAACATGCCCATGAACGGATAAAGACTTTCATCCATCCACTCGTCCCAGGCCTCGCCCCACTCGTTGAGCGCAAAGCGAAAGCCGATCGCCCAGTCGCTGGCGATCGGGAAGTCGCCGGTGTACGTGCTGATGTCATCGATCTCGTCGAATTCTTCGGGCGAATCGATAAAGGGCAGGGACTCTTCGCCAAGTGCCTTCGGATCGGCGGCCACGCGAGCGGCAATGACCTGCCAGAACTCCCGCATCAATCCGTCGGCTTCGTTCGCCTCGGCTTCCGACGACCACGGCGTCGCTCCGCCGAGTTCCAGCACGGCGACGCAGTCATCGACGTCCACGTCGATCGGTCCGACCAGGGCAGCCGAGAACAGACCGTCGAGGGCTTCCAGCGAGTAGCGGTTGGTCGAGGCCAGCAGGTCGTCGAGGCGGCCGAGTTTCGTTTCGCTCATTTGCATGCGGGCGGGCTCAGTATGCGTATTCGCTGAAGATCGGATCCACGCTACCGTTCCAGCGACCGTGGAACAGTTCCAGCTTGGTATCGGCCTGGGTCTTTCCCGACAGTGCGATCTCTTCGAGTGGCTCAAGGTAGATCGATTCGTCGGTGCCGCGGTGCCCCTGCACGTTGCGACGCTTCAGTCCATGCGAGGCGATCTTGACCGCTTCGAGCGCGAGTTCGCGCACGGTGTGATCGCGGAAGCGCAACGCCAGCGCATCCCTGGGGACGCCATCACGCAGCGCATGGCGCTCGGCCTTGGTGAAGTCCTTAACCAGATCCCACGCGGCATCGAGCGCCACATCGTCATACAGCAGGCCGACCCAGAACGCGGGCAGTGCGCACAGCGAGTTCCAGGTGCTGGTGTCGGCGCCACGCATTTCCAGATACTGCTTGAGGCGCACTTCGGGGAAGGCGGTGGTCAGGTGGTCAGCCCAGTCCTTCATGTTGGCCCGCACGCCCGGCAGCGCAGGAAGTTCGCCGCGCATGAACTTCTTGAAGTCCTGGCCGGAGAGGTCGACATACTTGCCGTCACGGTAGCTGAAGTACATCGGCACATCGAGGATGTAGTCGACGTAGCGCTCATAGCCGAAGCCGTCTTCGAAGACGAAATCGAGCATGCCGGTGCGGTCGGCGTCGGTGTCGGTCCACACGTGCGAGCGGAATGACTTGTAACCGTTCGGTTTGCCCTCGGTGAACGGCGAGTTGGCGAACAGCGCCGTCGCGATCGGCTGCAGCGCCAGACCCACGCGGAACTTCTTCACCATGTCCGCCTCGGTGGCGAAATCGAGGTTGACCTGGACGGTGCAGGTGCGGGTCATCATGTCCAGGCCGAGCGAGCCGACCTTGGGCATGTACTCACGCATGATCTTGTAGCGGCCCTTGGGCATCCACGGCATCTGGTCACGACGCCACTTCGGCTGGAAGCCCATGCCGAAGAAGCCGATGCCGAGTTCCTCGGCCACGGAACGGACCTCACGCAGGTGCTCGGTGACCTCGTCGCACGTCTCATGGATCGAATGGAGCGGCGCGCCGGAGAGCTCCAGCTGGCCAGCCGGCTCCAGGGTGATGTTGGCCATGCCCTTGGTCAGCGCGACCGGCGTCTCGCCTTCGCGGGCGACGTCCCAGCCGAATCGCGTGGCGAGGGTCTCGAGGAGCAGGCGGATGCCCGGCCGGTCGCCGTCGAAGGGGGGCGGGGTGAGGTCGTCCGTATAGAAGCCGAACTTCTCGTGTTCGGTCCCGATGCGCCAGGCCTCACGCGGCTTCTCGCCCGCGGCGAGATAGGCGACCAGATCGTTACGGTCGCCGATGGGCGTGCTCTTGGCGGCGCTGGGTATGGACACGGACTTTCCTTGAACGAGAGCGGCAGGGCCGGATGCGGCACACATGGGGGCGTATGCCTGCCGGGAAAAGGTGTTATGCCCGGCGGCGCAGGGTAGCAAATGCGTCAGTGCTTTGTTGGAAAGGCGGTAGGCGTCCAAGGAGGCGGTCTCTGGCTCGAATCCGGGGTCGACACCCGACCCTGCTGAGTGATCGGCGGACAGAATCGCTCACGTGGATTCTTATACCTTCAGGCCATGTCTCTTCACACTACGGCGATATCGACGCAGTTCAGTAATTACATCGTGTACGTCGACGAGAGCGGTGATCACGGTGTTGAGAGGATAGATCCCGATTACCCAGTCCTTGTTCTGGCGTTTTGTGTTTTTCACAAACGACATTACGCACACACGGTGGTCGCCGAGATCGAATCGCTCAAGTTTCGCCATGTCGGACACGACATCGTCGTTCTGCATGAGCACAACATCCGCAAGGAGAAAGGAAGCTTCCTGTTTGGCGGTCGGCAGGAAAAGGAACGCTTTCTGGATGAGCTGACCGGGGTCATCGAGGCGGGCAACTTCATCCTGATCAGTTGCGTCATTCGCAAGGAGATGCTGAGGGAGCAAAGCCTGCTTAAGGACAATCCTTATCATCTGGCCCTTGGATTCTGTCTTGAGACCCTGTTTGAGCTCCTTCTGGAGACGGGCAGACGAAATCTCCGACCCACATCGTGTTCGAGTGTCGTGGCAAGAGGGAGGATATCGACCTGGAGCGCGAGTTCGTGAGGATATGCAGCGGCGCCAATCGATGGCACAAGTCGCTGCCACTAGTCATCAAGTTCGCCGACAAGAAGGTCAACTCGTCGGGCTTGCAACTGGCGGATCTGGTCGCCCGACCTATTGGGCTGTCAGTGCTTCGACCTGGTAGCGCTAATCGCGCGTTCGATATCCTGAAACGCAAGTTTTTCTGCCAGGGAGGGCGTCGGCGATTGGGTGTGGACTTCGAGGGCTGGGGTCTTAAGGTTTTCCCTGGCACAGAAAGCGAAAAGCCCCGGTGAGCTCACCGAGGCTATAGCGCCGACCGGGAACCCCCAATCCACTTGAAACATAGTTTAAATCGGTCTTTCTGAGGCTACAAGGCATGCGCACCGCACACCTTGTAGGCCGTCATCTCGCGCCTTGTGAGGCATGCGAATTCCGGCGCGAAAAACGAAAAGGCCGCCCGGAGGCGGCCTTTCGCTGGATTCTACGAGGCGCGGTCAGCGCTTCATCGAATTGAAGAACTCGTCGTTGGACTTGGTGTTCTTCATCTTGTCGAGCATGAACTCCATCGCGCTGAGTTCGTCCATCGGGTGGAGCAGCTTGCGCAGGATCCAGATCTTGGCGAGCAGGTCCGGCTCGATGAGCAGGTCTTCGCGACGGGTGCCCGAGCGGTTGATGTCGATGGCCGGATAGACGCGCTTCTCGGAGATACGACGGGACAGGTGCACTTCCATGTTGCCGGTGCCCTTGAACTCCTCGTAGATCACTTCGTCCATCTTCGAGCCGGTGTCGGTCAGCGCCGTCGCGATGATCGTCAGGCTGCCGCCTTCCTCGACGTTACGTGCCGCGCCGAAGAAGCGCTTGGGGCGCTGCAGGGCGTTGGCGTCGACACCACCGGTGAGGACCTTGCCGGAGCTCGGAACCACGGTGTTGTAGGCGCGGGCCAGGCGGGTGATCGAGTCGAGCAGGATCACTACGTCCTTCTTGTGCTCGACCAGGCGCTTGGCGCGCTCGATCACCATCTCGGCGACCTGCACGTGACGCACGGCCGGCTCGTCGAAGGTGGAGCTGATGACTTCGCCGCGAACGGTGCGCGCGATTTCCGTGACTTCCTCGGGGCGCTCATCGATCAACAGCATGATCAGATGGACGTCCGGATGGTTGTACTGGATCGCCTGGGCGATGTTCTGCAGCATCATCGTCTTACCGGATTTCGGCTGGGAGACGATGAGGCCACGCTGGCCGCGGCCGATCGGCGCCACGAGGTCGAGGATGCGACCCGTGATGTCTTCGGTCGAACCATTGCCGCGCTCGAGCTTGAACGACTTGCGCGGGAACAGCGGGGTGAGGTTCTCGAACAGCAGCTTGTTCTTCGACGCCTCCGGCGGATCGCCGTTGATGTCGTCGACCTTGAGCATCGCGAAGTAGCGCTCGCCTTCCTTCGGATGGCGGACGCGACCGGTGATGTAGTCGCCGGTGCGCAGGTTGAAACGACGGATCTGGCTGGGCGACACGTAGATGTCGTCCGGACCGGCCAGGTAGGACTCGTCGGCCGAGCGCAGGAAGCCGAAGCCGTCCTGCAGGATCTCGAGCACGCCCTCCGCCCAGATGCCACCGCCCGAACGGGCGTGGGCCTTGAGGATGTTGAAGACGACGTCCTGCTTGCGCTGGCGGGCCACGCCCTCGCGCACACCGAGCGACTCGGCGAACTCGAGCAGCTGGATGGCGTTCTTGCGCTTGAGCTCGGTCAGGTTGATCAGGCGATCGTTGCTGCCGGCGTCGGCGTTCTCGTCGTCGTCGACCGGGTAACCGTTGTTGTTGCGCTGGCTCTGGTAGTTATTACCACCGCCGCCACCGCCACCGCCACCGTTGCCCGGATTGCCACCACCGCCACCCTGGCGCTGCTGGTTGCGCTCGTTGCGCCGGCGCCGGCCGCGACCTTCGCGTTCGGCGTTATTGGGGTTGTTGGGGTTGTTGGGGTTGTTCGGGTTGTTATGGCGGTTCTGCGGCTGGTTCGGGTTTTCGACCCGGCCCATCTGCTGGTTCTGGCCACCCTGGGGCTGGCCATTGCCGTTGCCATCGCGGGCTTCGGCCGGCGCGGGACGCGCCTCGTTGCCCTGCGATGCATTGCCCTGCGGTGCATTGCCCTGCGGTGCGTTGTTGAGCTGAAGCTCCGCCTGTGGCGCGGGCGACGGACTGGGTACCGGTGCCGGGGTCGGCAGCGGCGGAAGCGGTGGCACGGTAGCCGGCGGACGGGCCGTGGCGGGTGCGGGAGCCGGAGCGGGCGCGCTCGTCGCTACCGCAGGTGCTTCAGCGGCGGGTGCCTTTCGGCGAGTACGGGGACGCGGTTCGGTCGCAGGCGGATCGCCGGCGCCCTTGGCGTCGCTAGGATTTTTGGTTTCGATATCAGACACGGGCAAACCTCACGGGGCGCCGTTGAAGAAAAAATGGGAGAGGGTTCGCAGCATGGGGGACAAGGCATGTCCCGGCGAACTCCTGAAGCCTAGCATCGCGTGAGGCGCGGCGTAAAGCGCCTCACGCGGCGGCTTAAGTGAACCGTACAGCTACGATCAGATCGACTTGTCGATGAACTGGGCCAGCTGGCCCTTGCTCACGGCACCGATCTGGGTGCCGGCGACCTTGCCATCCTTGAAGATCATCAGGGTCGGGATACCGCGGACACCGTACTCGCGCGGGGTCTTCTGGTTCTCGTCGATGTTGATCTTGACGATCTTGAGCTTGCCTTCGTACTGGCCAGCCAGCTCGTCGAGCGCCGGGGCGATGGCTTTGCAGGGACCACACCATTCGGCCCAGAAGTCGAGCAGGACGGGGGTGTCGGAATCGAGGACGTGTTGCTGGAACGCAGAGTCGCTCGTATGGGTGATCTTGTCGCTCACCGTGATCTCCAAAAGGGGGTGAAAGGGGGTTGACGACCGTGACGCCAGCATCGGCTACACTAAGGAGCCCCATGTCGCGGGTCCAACCGGAACCGAAGGTCTTGGCCATTGCAGCCGGTGGCCCTCATTCCAACGCAACTAGGGGCGCGATACAAGCGATTCAAGGGCGCCGACGGGATGGCTTCCGTTGACATAGGTGAACAGGCTCCGCATTCGAGCCCCTTCACCTATGCCAGCGGGAGTCGTCGGGTCGCGCGCCGCCGCCTCCGGCCATCGTGCGCCGGGCGCGTCGTACGGCCGCCGGCATGGCACCGGCCGCCCCCGACTCTCCCGTGACGCCGGCCGGATCACCCACCGTCCCGCGGCTCTTCCTTTGCCGCCGGGCCGCTGCCGCGCATTTGCGGCGCGAGACTCCCAGGTTACCCACCCACCATGTCCCAAACCGTTCTCACCGATGTCTTCTACGAAAACCTCGACCTTCATCCGCTCCTCCAGCAGGGCCTTGCCGCCGCCGGCATCACCCGCACCACCCCGATCCAGGCGCTGACCCTCCCGGTCGCCCTGCTTGGCCGCGACGTGGCCGGGCAGGCGCAGACGGGCACGGGCAAGACCTTCGCCTTCCTCGTGGCGCTGATGAACCGCCTGCTCAACAACCCGGCCGCCCCGGATCGCAAGGACGCCGATCCGCGCGCCCTGATCATCGCGCCGACGCGAGAGCTGGCGATCCAGATCGAGAAGGACTTCCAGGTCATCGGCAAGGCCACCGGCCTGCGCAGCGCCCTGATCTACGGCGGCGTCGACTACGACAAGCAGCGCCAGCAGCTGCGCGACGGCTGCGACATCATCATCGCCACCCCGGGCCGCCTGCTCGACTACTACAAGCAGGACGTCTTCGGGTTCGGCAGTGTCGAGGTCATGGTCATCGACGAAGCCGACCGCATGTTCGATCTCGGCTTCATCAAGGATGTGCGCTTCATCTTCCGTCGCCTGCCGGCCCGCGAGAAGCGCCAGGTCCTGCTGTTCTCGGCCACCTTGAGCCATCGCGTGCTCGAGCTCGCCTACGAGCACATGCACGAAGCGGAAAAGCTGGTCGTCGAGACCGAGAACGTCACCGCCGATCGCGTGCGCCAGGTCGTCTACTTCCCCTCCAAGGAAGAGAAGATGCCGTTGCTGCTCAACCTGCTCGAGGAGAGCAAGACCGAGCGCAGCATCATCTTCGTCAACACGAAGGCCGCCGCCGAGCGCATCACCGATCGCCTCAAGCGCCACAACTTCCGTGTCGGTGCCATCTCGGGCGACGTCCCGCAGGTGAAGCGCCAGAAGCTCCTGCAGCGCTTCCAGGATGGCCAGATCGACCTCCTGGTCGCGACCGACGTTGCCGCCCGCGGTCTGCACATCCCGGCCGTCAGCCACGTTTTCAATTACGACCTGCCGCAGGATGCCGAGGACTATGTCCATCGCATCGGCCGTACCGCGCGCCTGGGCGCCGAAGGTGATGCGATCAGCTTCGCCTGCGATCTCTACGCGATGGGCTTGCCGGACATCGAGACCTACATCAACCAGAAGATCCCGACCGCCTCGATCGAGGCCCGGATGCTGGTGATGCCGGCCCCGCGCCCGCGCGCCGACGGCGTGCAGGATGAGATCGAGGATCCGAACGACAACGATGGCCACATTCCGACCCGCGGCGCGCCGCCGGAAAAGGGTGGCCGCAGCGGTAGCCGCGATGGTCGTGGCGGTCCCCGCTCCGGCGAGCGTTCGGGTAGCCGTGAGCGTTCGGGCAGTGGCGAGCGCCGCCCGCGCACGCCGCGTCCGGACGCCGTGGCCACGGCCGCCTCGCCCGTCGAGGTGCCGATGAAAACCGTCGTCGTCGCCGAAACCGTCGCCGACCTCCCGGCCGCGGCGGAAGCCATGGCCGCCGCTGGCGCGCCGAAGAAGCGTCGCCGTCGTGGTGGCCGCGGTCGCGGCGCCCGCGAGGGTGTCGAGAACGGCAATGGCGCCGCCGCGAAGACCGACGGTCAGGCGGCATCGGCGTCCGCGCCGCGCCAGGCCGACGGTCAGGCCAATCCGAACCGTCGTCCGTCGCGTCAGGTGGCCGCCAACCGTCCTTCGGCGAGCGCGCCGGCTCCGGCCGCCGCGACGGGTCAGGAAAAGGTGGGTTTCTTCCGCCGCATCGGTCGTCTGTTCGGCGGTCGGTAAGGAATCGCCGATAAATCGGCTCCCACACAAAGCCCGGCATTAGCCGGGTTTTGCGTTTTGTGGGAGCCGCTTCAGCGGCGATTCGCCGTAAGCGCGAACCACCCACCGCAAAATCCACACCACTTCCCTTATCCTCTGGGGCTCAACGGGCCAACGGGTAATGCGGTGATCGGTTTCGAGCTGGTGAGTAAACGGTACGAGGGCGATCACCAGGCCCTTACCGATGTGTCGTTCAGCGTCGAAGCCGGCGAGATGGCGTTTGTCACCGGTCACTCCGGTGCCGGCAAGAGCACCCTGCTCAAGCTCCTGGCCATGATCGAGCGGCCGACCAATGGCGTCGTCACCCTCGACGGACAGAAGCTCAACACCGTTCGTCCTTCCGATATTCCGCGGATCCGCCGCAAGCTCGGCATGGTGTTCCAGGACCACCGGCTGCTGATGGATCGCAGCGTCTTCGCCAACGTGGAACTGCCGCTGGTGATCGCCGGCGTGGCGCCGGGCGACCGGGGCCGTCGTGTTCGCGCCGCGCTGGAGAAGGTCGGCCTGCTCAGCTACGAGAAACAGCTTCCCGGTTCCCTCTCCACGGGTGAGCAGCAGCGTGTCGGCATCGCCCGAGCGATCGTGGCCAAGCCCGCCGTGCTCATCGCGGACGAACCCACCGGCAACCTCGATCCCCAGCTGGCAATGGAAATCATGGGTCTCTTCGCCGAGTTCCAGCAGGTCGGCACGGCCGTCCTCGTCGCCAGCCATGACCTCATGCTGATCAAGCGAATGAAGAAACGTGTCGTTGTGCTCGATCACGGCAAGCTCGTTGCCGATGTCCCGGCCACGGAGGTCGTATGAACGCCGTCCGCGAACCGCGTCGCCAGCCGGAGCCGGAAAAGACCCGCCGCAGCGGTCCTCGTCATGTAAGCGCCTGGCGCGAGCATCACATCTGGAGCCTGTCGATCAGCCTGCGTCGTCTGGGTGCCCGCCCGCTGGGGACCTTGCTGACCGTGGCCGTCATGGGTGTCGCGCTGGCCTTGCCCCTGGCGTTCTACCTGCTGCTCGGCAACGTGCAGCGGATGGGCGACGCCCTCGGTCGCAACCAGTCCATCAGCGCCTTCATGAAACCCGGACAGAACGGCGCGATGGCCGACATCGCGGCCTCCGCGTTGCGCGGCCGTCCCGAGGTGGCTGAGGTCGTCGTGCGCACGCCGAAAGACGGGTTGGACGAACTGGCCGAGGTCCAGGGTTTTTCCGGATCGCTGCAGTCGCTCGATGTGAATCCGCTGCCTTACGTGCTGTCGGTCCAGCCCAAGGCCGGCCTGGCCGTCGACCAGGTCGACCGGCTGGTCGAGGCGATGAAGGCGACGCCTGGCGTCGACATGGTTCAGGACACTGGCGCCTGGCGTCAGCGTCTGGATGCCCTGCTTGGCGTGGGAAGTCGCGCGGTCTCCCTGCTGGCCCTCCTGCTCGGCGTCGCCGCGTTGCTGGTGGTCGGTAACACCATTCGGGTGGATATCCAGAGCCGCAGTACCGAGATCGGTGTCCTGCTGCTGATCGGTGCGAGTCGTCCCTTCGTTCGCCGGCCTTATCTCTACGCGGGTATCTGGCTCGGCTTGCTTGCCGGCATCCTGGCCGTGATCCTCGCCGTCGTCCTGGAGCTCGCCATGGCCGGACCGGTGGGGCGCCTCACGGCCGCCTACGACGGCAGTGTCAGCTTCGGCGGACTCCCCGCATGGCTGCTGCTTTCGGTACCCTTCGCTTCGGCGTTGCTCGGGTGGCTGGGTGCGCGACTGGTCAGCGCGCGGCAGATTCGCCGCGCGGCGATGGCCTGAAGGGGAGACAGGGGTGGGATCTCACATCGGTTCGGGTGTTGCCGGCGCTGCGCCGCGAATCCTGTTGGTCGACGGCTCGAAAGTCGTCCGCCAGCTGATTTCGCGCGTGGTCGCGGCCGAAGTCCCGGGCGTCGAGATCGTTGGCGTGGCCACCGGTGCCGAGGCCCAGTCCGAACTCCAGCGCGGTGTCTTCGATTTCGTCACCGTCGCCTTACGCCTGCCCGATATGGATGGCCTGGACGTAGCTCGTTTCGTTCGCGAGTCCGCTCCGCAGATCTACATGCCCATCGTCGTCGTCTCCGGTGACGTCGAGTCGCGCCTGCATCGGCGCGAACTGGGTGAGTACGTCACCGATTACTTCGACAAGTCGCTGGGCTTCGGTGCCCTGGCGGAATTCATCCGCGGCTACGTGCGACCGGAAGGCGGCGCCGAAGGTGACGTGCTCTATGTCGAAGACAGCCGCGTGGTTGCGCTCGCCACGCGCCGCATGATGGAAAAGTACGGACTCACCGTCCGCCACGTGATCAGCGCCGAAGATGCCATCGACTACCTGCGTGAAGCGAAGTCGCGCGGCGATGTCGGCGCCGATATCGTGCTGACCGACGTGAGCCTGAAAGGCGAACTCACCGGCGGCGATCTGGTCGAGTGCATTCGCAACGAGTTCGGTTACGGCAAGGGGTTGCTGCCCACGCTGATCATGACCGGCGACGAGAATCCGGCGAACCAGGCCGCGCTGCTGCGTGCCGGTGCCAACGATCTGGTCGAAAAGCCGGTGGAAGAGAAGTTGTTGATCACCAAGCTGCTCTTCCAGCTGCGCGTTGCGCTCCACCTTCGCGAAAGGGCAACGGGTTGAACGAGCGCGTGCGACTCGAAGCCTCGTGGAAGCAGCGGATCGGCGACTACCTCGATCGACCGGACATGCTGGCGCTGTCGACCTTTCTGCGTGAGGAGAAGGCCGCCGGCAAGGATATCTACCCGCCGGGCCCGGATATCTTCAACGCCTTCGGCCACACGCCGTTCGACAAGGTGCGCGTGGTCATCCTTGGCCAGGATCCGTATCACGGTCCCGGGCAGGCGCATGGCCTCAGCTTCTCGGTGCGCCCCGGTGTGCGCGTGCCACCTTCGCTGCAGAACATGTTCAAGGAGATCGAAGCCAGCCTCGGTCTTCCACGGCCTGATCATGGTTGCCTGACCCCGTGGGCAGATCGCGGCGTGCTGTTGCTCAATGCCGTGCTCACGGTGGAAGCAGGGCAGGCCGCGTCGCATCAGGGAAAAGGTTGGGAAGGCTTCACCGACGCCGCGATCGATGCGCTCAACCGCGAACGCGAAGGACTGGTCTTCCTGCTGTGGGGCAGTCATGCGCAGAAGAAGGGTCAGCTGATCGACGCGTCGCGCCACCTGATCCTGCGCAGCGTGCATCCGTCGCCGCTCTCGGCGCATCGTGGCTTTCTTGGCTGCGGCCATTTCGCCAAGGCGAATGCCTACCTGGCATCGCGGGGCGAGTCGCCGATCGACTGGTCGTTGCCACCGCGCGCCGAACTCTGACGAGTCGCGGTCCCCAGAAGTGACAAAGCCCGCGAGCCGAAGCTCGCGGGCCAGTTTAGGATCCGAGGCGCTTGTCATCGCGCATTCGGCCTGCCGCGGCTGCCACCCGAAGGTCTCACCGAGGTCTTGAGATCGGCTAGTGCCGACGGACGAGTGCACGTTAATTGTTGGGCGCCCAACAAGCAACGCGGCAGACCCCTAAATTCGGACTTTTCAGAAAAGTTCGAACATGTAAGCGATGGCGCGACGGATGTCCCTCATCGTCTTTTCATCGACCTGATCCTGGCCGAATCGGCGGTAGCCGCTGCGACGAGCTGAGGCGGTGAGGCTCAGGCGTTCGAGGCTTACCACGGTAAGCATGTCGCACTTCGCCCATCGGTCGCCGGGCTTTTCCCGCCAACCGGGAGGCATGGCTGCCACCGATATCGGCACGTGCCAGAGGCGACGTCTGGCCGGAGCGGTCATGCTTATGGGCACGATGTTGACCAGTCCCCGCCGGCCTTCCAGCGTGCGCCCAACCACGATGGCGGGCCGGACCTTAACCATTTTGGCGCCAACAACCGTGCCCTCCGCCGGGAAGTGGCAGATGACAACGGTGCCTGGGTCGGGTGGGAAGGCGAGGGCCATCGGTCAACGGTAGGCCGGGATCGCGCCCTTTAAAGCCAGCCCTCAGCCCCAATAAACGTAGGTACGGCGGCCACATAGCCTCGTCGACGACCCTGCTGCCGCGTCACTCTCGGCCGGGGAACCGTCTGCCTCCTGAATCCCCCAGGGGTCCCTCTGGACATCCCGGGGGTATTTCTGTACCATAGCGTACAGTTAACCGATATGAACTTCGGCGCGACTTAGCACTCTCACATCGGGACTGCTAATCTGCACATCAGTTTTCAGGAGG
The DNA here is from genome assembly GCF_056406135.1 of Luteibacter sp. P1_D3. Taxonomy (NCBI): domain Bacteria; kingdom Pseudomonadati; phylum Pseudomonadota; class Gammaproteobacteria; order Lysobacterales; family Rhodanobacteraceae; genus Luteibacter; species Luteibacter sp. P1_D3. The sequence goes on from NZ_JBFUAT010000003.1 coordinate 148,360, forward strand.
TTCCACACATGTCTCAGGTCCTCGCCACCCGTAACTACGGGCTCCCGAGCGTCGTTGGCAGTCTGGATTCCTACATCTCGGCGGTCCATCGCATCCCGGTGCTCAGCCTTGACGAGGAGCAGTCGCTGGCGCGCCGCTTCCGTGACGACGCCGATCTCGACGCCGCCAAGCAGCTCGTTATGTCCCACCTTCGTTTCGTGGTCCATGTCGCTCGTGGCTACAACGGCTACGGCCTGCAGCTTTCGGACCTCATCCAGGAAGGCAATATCGGCCTGATGAAGGCCGTGAAGCGCTTCGACCCGGACCAGGGCGTTCGTCTGGTCAGCTTTGCGGTGCACTGGATCCGTGCCGAAATGCACGAGTTCATCCTGCGCAACTGGCGCATCGTGAAGGTCGCCACCACCAAGGCCCAGCGCAAGCTGTTCTTCAACCTGCGCAAGAGCAAGAAGCGCCTGGGTTGGATGAACGCCGAGGAAGTCCGCGTGGTCGCCCAGGATCTGGGTGTCCCCGAGGCGACGGTTCGCGAGATGGAATCGCGCCTGTCCGGTCGTGACGTCGGCTTCGAAGCACCTGCCGACGCCGATGACGACGACAAGCCGGCACCGGCCGCGTTCCTCGTCGACGAAGGCGCCGATCCGTACGACAACCTCGCTGAAGAAGATGCGAGCAAGAACCAGATGGGCGCGCTGTCGTCGGCGCTCGGTAACCTGGATGCCCGCTCGCGCGACATCATCCAGCGCCGCTGGCTGGCCGAGGACAACAAGGCCACGCTGCAGGATCTTGCCGATGAATACGGTGTTTCCGCCGAACGCATCCGCCAGATCGAAGCGAACGCCATGAAGAAGATGCGCGTCGCCATCGCCGCCTGAGTGCGTCGTTGGGCGTAAGATCCGGAACGGCCCCCCTGGTGGGGCCGTTTTCCGTTGTCCCCCTACGGAGTGAAGAGGATGCCCAGGGCACTGGTCATCGAAGATGATGAAGTCACCGCTCGCGACATCGTCGCGGAGCTGGGCGCGCACGGCCTGACGGCCGAGTGGGTGGCCAACGGGCGAGACGGGCTTGCCCGTGCGCTCGAAGACGGCTTCGACATCATCACCCTCGACCGCATGCTCCCGGGCATGGACGGTATCGACGTGGTGCTCGCGCTACGCGAGCGTTCCGTGGATACGCCGGTGCTGATGATCAGCGCCTTGTCCGATGTCGACGAGCGTGTGCGCGGCTTGCGGGCCGGCGGCGACGATTACCTGACCAAGCCCTTCTCGCCGGACGAGCTGGCCGCACGCGCGGAAGTGCTCCTKCGCCGGCGGCAGCCCAATGCCAACAGCAACCGGTTGCGCGTTTCCGATCTCGAGCTCGACCTCGTGCGTCACAACGCCCTGCGCAACGGGCAGCCGCTGACGCTTTTGCCCACCGAGTTTCGCCTGCTCGAGTTCCTGATGCGCAACGCCGGTCAGGTCGTGACACGGCAGATGATCTTCGAGCATGTCTGGGGCTTTCATTTCGATCCGGGTACCAACGTGATCGACGTCCATATCGGCCGTCTCCGTCGAAAGATCGACGGCGCCGGCCAGGTGCCGCTCATCCGAACGGTGCGCGGCTCGGGGTATGTCATTGCGCCCGCTGATTGACGCCTGGCGTTCCGCCACGTCGCGCCTGATCCTCATCTATGGCGCGCTGTTCGCCATCTGGTGCGTGGTGCTGCTGGGCGTCGTCCAGTGGGAGGCCTCGCGTTATCTCTCCAACGTCGTCGACGGCATGCTCGCCGCGCGCATTCATTACCTTGAAGGCACCGATCCGCGCCGGCTCCCGGCGACCGTGGAGGCGGCCAGCCAGATCGATGTCCAGGGCTTCATGTGGGTCGGCCTGTTCGACGCGCAGGGCAAGCGTCTGGCGGGCAATATCGAGAGCGTGCCGCAGGATCTGACCGACGAAGGTGTCGTTCACTCCATCCGCGCGAGCCTTGTCGATCCGCGGCGCAATACGCCGACCCGCGCACGCGGCGTCACGCGGGTGCTTCCCGACGGGACCCGCCTCGTTGTCGCCAAGGAAAGCGCGACGATCGACGGCGTCGGCGCGATCATCCGGCGTGGCCTGCTCTGGGGCCTGTCCCTGACCCTCATTCCTGGCGTTCTCGGCGGCATTCTTATCGCCCGGGGGCCGGCACGCCGCATTCGCGCCATCCAGCGCGCGATGGAGCCGATTCGCGAGGGTGACCTCAGCGTTCGGCTTCCGGTAAGCCGTGGCGGCGACGAGGTCGACCTTCTCGCGTCCACCGTGAACACGACGCTGGGGGAGATCGAGCGCCTGCTTGGCGAGGTGAAGGGGGTGACCGACAACATCGCCCACGATCTTCGTACGCCGCTCACGCGCATGCGCACGCGCCTCTACCGGCTGCAACAGCAGTTCGACGGCAAGCCCGAGGGCGACCAGCTCGATGCCTGCGTGGCGGAAATCGATACCGTGCTGTCGCGTTTCCGTGCGCTGTTGCGGGTGTCCGAACTGGAAGATCGCCAGCGTAGCGCCTGCTTCGAAACGCTCGATCTCGGCGACGTACTCCGCAACGTGCACGAGTTCTACGCGCCCCTGGCCGAAGATCGTGGCCAGGTGTTCGAGCTCGATGTGGGCCGGCTGCCGCCGTTGCGCGGCGATCCGCAGCTGATGTTCGAGGCCTTCGCGAACCTCGTCGGCAATGCCATCAAGTTCACCCCGGACGGCGGTGCCGTACGCCTGGTGGCAAGCACCGATCCGACCGGCGACGCGCGCATCGATATCGCGGACACCGGTCCGGGCATCCCGCCCAACGAGCGCGAGGCGGTCTTTCGCCGTTTCTATCGCAGTGACGAGACGCGGACGAAGCCGGGGTGTGGCCTGGGCCTGGCGATCGTCAGCGCGATCGTGCGCCTGCACGGGTTCTCGCTTTCGGTCGGCGGCACCGAGAAAGGCGCGGTTTTTTCTGTCGTGTGTCCTGCCACCTAAATAAATCTTAACTACGCCGCAGGAAGGTCCGGGCGCAAAATCCGCTGCGACGCAACATCGCGCACGGAATCCGTCCCCCATGATTGGCATTGTCCGGATCGCACTTTCGCGACCGTATACCTTCGTCGTCCTCGCTCTGCTGATCCTCATCGTAGGGCCGCTGTCCGCCATGCGGACGCCGACGGACATCTTTCCCGACATCAAGATCCCCGTGATCGCGGTGGTGTGGCAGTACACCGGCCTGTCGCCCGACCAGATGGCAGGCCGCGTTGCCTCGCCCTTCGAACGCGTGTTGACCACCACCGTGAACGACGTCGAGCACATCGAGGCGAACTCGATCCAGGGCTTCGGCATCATCAAGATCTTCTTCCAGCCCACGGTGGACATCCGCACGGCCAACGCGCAGGTCACGGCGGTCGCGCAGACGCTCCTGCGCCAGTTGCCAGCCGGCACCACGCCGCCGCTGATCCTCAACTACAACGCGTCGACGGTGCCGATCATCCAGCTGGCCCTGTCCGGCGATGGGCTGACCGAGCAGAACCTGGGCGATCTGGGCCTCAACATCATTCGTCCGCAGCTGACCTCGGTCGCCGGCGCGGCGATCCCGTTCCCCTTCGGCGGCAAGACGCGCCAGGTGCAGATCGACATCGATCCGCCGGCGCTGCAGGCGCGCGGGTTGTCCGCGCAAGACGTGGCCAACGCGCTGGCTGCACAAAACCTGATCACCCCGGTGGGCACGCAGAAGATCGGCCAGTTCGAGTACACGCTGCAGCTCAACAACGCACCCTCGGTCGTCGAAGAGCTCGGCAACCTGCCGGTGAAGACGGTCAATGGTGCGACGGTGTACATCCGCGATATCGCCCACGTGCGCGACGGCGCACCGCCGCAGACCAACATCGTGCACGTGGACGGTAATCGTTCGGTGCTCATGACGGTGCTGAAGAACGGTTCGGCATCCACGCTGGCGATCATCCAGGGCGTCAAGGATCGTGTCGCCGCGATGAAGGGCTCGGTGCCGGATTCCCTGCAGATCAAGCCGATCGGCGACCAGTCTCTCTTTGTCAGCGGTGCCATCGCGGGTGTCGCGCGTGAAGGCGTGATCGCGGCGGCACTCACCAGCCTGATGATCCTTCTCTTCCTCGGCAGCTGGCGCTCGACGGTCATCATCGCGACGTCCATCCCGCTGGCGATCCTTGGCTCGATCGCCGCGCTGTCGGCCATCGGCGAAACGCTGAACATCATGACGCTGGGAGGCCTCGCGCTGGCGGTCGGTATCCTGGTGGACGACGCGACGGTCACCATCGAGAACATCAACTGGCATCTGGAACAAGGCAAGGACGTCGAAACGGCGATCCTCGACGGCGCAGCGCAGATCGTCACCCCGGCCTTCGTCTCCCTGCTGTGTATCTGCATCGTGTTCGTACCGATGTTCTTCCTCGACGGTGTCGCACGCTTCCTCTTCGTGCCGATGGCCGAGGCGGTGATGTTCGCAATGATCGCCTCGTTCATCCTGTCGCGCACCCTGGTGCCGACGATGGCGAAGTATCTGTTGCATCCGCATACCCACGACGATCCGCACGGCGAAGGCAAGAAGCCGTCACGTAACCCGCTGGTGCGTTTCCAGCGTGGCTTCGAAGCGCGCTTCGAGAGCATTCGTGAGACCTACCACGGGCTTCTCGCCTTGGCGCTCGGGCATGGACGAGTCTTCGTGATCGGTTTCATGGCCTTCGTGGTTCTGACGTTCGCCCTGGTTCCGATGCTTGGCCGCAACTTCTTTCCGGCGGTCGACTCCGGCCAGATCCTCATGCATGTCCGCGCGCCGGTCGGTACGCGCGTGGAAGAAAGTGCTCGCCTGTTCTCCGAAGTAACGGATGCCGTGCGTCGTGTGATTCCGAAGGAAGAACTCGGTACGGTGGTGGACAACATCGGCTTGTCGAGCTCGGGCATCAACAACGCCTATAACAACACGGGTACGATCGGCAGCCAGGACGGCGACATCCAGATCTCCCTCAACGAAGGTCATGCACCCACGGCGGAGTACGTGCGCACGCTGCGTGAGCAGCTTCCGCGCGCCTTCCCCGGCACGACGTTCTCGTTCCCCCCGGCCGATATCATCAGCCAGATCCTGAACTTCGGCGCGCCAGCTCCGATCGATCTCCAGATCCGTGGACCGAACCTGCCTGCGAATTTCGCCTACGCCGACCGCTTGCTGCGCGAGATCCGCCGTGTGCCCGGTGTGGCGGATGCGCGTATCCAGCAGTCGCAGGCGAACCCGACGCTCAACGTCAATGTCGATCGCAGCCAGGCGCAGCAGGTCGGCATCACCGAGCGCGACGTGACCAACAGTCTCGGCGTGAACCTCGCCGGTTCCAGCCAGATCGCGCCGACCTTCTGGCTCAATCCGCAGAACGGCATTTCCTACCCGATCGTCATGCAGACCCCGCAGTACAGTATCGACTCGATGGCCGATCTGCAGAACGTGCCGATCAGTCCGAGCATCGGCGCCGCCGGCTCGCAGATCCTCGGTGGCTTCGCGACCGTGCAGCGCACCGCGACGAATGCCGTGTTCAGTCAGTACAACATCCAGTCCATGGTCGAGATCTACGCGACCACGCAGGATCGTGATCTCGGCGCAGTGGCCGGTGATATCCAGAAGATCATCGAGGCGAACAAGAAGTTCCTGCCGAAGGCGACCACGACCGCGCTTCTCGGCCAGGTGCAGACGATGAACAGTGCCTTCTCGGGCCTCATCCTCGGACTGCTCGGTGCCATCGTTCTCATCTACCTGCTGATCGTCGTCAACTTCCAGTCGTGGAGCGATCCGTTCGTGATCGTGACCGCCTTGCCAGCGGCCATCGCCGGCATCATCTGGATGCTCTTCGGCACGCATACGACCCTGTCGGTGCCCGCGCTCACTGGAGCGATCATGTGCATGGGTGTGGCGACGGCGAACTCCATCCTGGTCGTCAGCTTCTGTCGCGAGCGTCTTGCCGAGCTCGGTGATGCGCATGCCGCGGCCCTCGAGGGTGGCTTCGTCCGCTTCCGTCCGGTGCTCATGACCGCCCTGGCGATGATCATCGGTATGGCACCCATGGCGCTCGGCATGGGCGAGGGTGGTGAGCAGAACGCACCGCTCGGTCGCGCCGTGATCGGTGGCCTGATCTTCGCCACCACCGCCACGCTCTTCTTCGTTCCAGTCGTCTTCAGCATGATCCACGCGCGTCGTGGTCACCCGTCACCCACCCCGGTGAACTCCGGAGAGCCCATCCATGTCGCCTGATACCTTGCACACCCCTCCGCCGCGCCGCCTTCGCCTGGCTGGCGTCATCGCCGCGATCGTGGTCCTCGCGATCGTCGTCGCCGGTGTCGCCACACGCGCGAACGACTCACGCAAGCTGCGCGACTGGACCAACGAACAGTCCCAGCCCACGGTCAACGTCGTCTCGCCCCAGGGTGGCCAGGGTGGCGGCGATCTCAACCTGCCCGGTCGACTCCAGGCGTACTCGCGGGCGCCGATCTTCGCGCGGACGAGCGGCTACCTGAAATACTGGAAGGCAGACATCGGCCAGAAGGTGAAGGCCGGTGAGGTGCTCGCCGAAATCGAGACGCCCGACCTCGACCAGCAGTTGCTGCAGGCGAAAGCGGATCTCRCCAGCGCGCGGGCCAACGAATCCCTTGCGCAGACCACGGCCAAGCGCTGGCAGTCGATGCGTGATTCCGACTCGGTCTCCAAGCAGGAAGTCGACGAGAAAGTCGGTGACTACGACGCCAAGCACGCGCTTGCCGCTGCCGCCGCTGCCAATCTCGAACGCATCCAGGCACTGAAGGGCTACGCCAAGCTGACGGCACCCTTCGACGGAACGGTCACGGCTCGCGAAACCGACGTCGGTGCATTGATCAACGCGGGCGGTGGTGGCCAGGAACTGTTCGTCGTGTCTGACGTACGCAAGCTGCGCATGTACGTGAACGTGCCACAGAACTATGCGCCGTCCATCAAGCAGGGCGCGACGGTGAAACTCACCGTGCCCGAGTACCCCGGTCAGACCTTTGAAGGCACCGTGGAGTCGTCGTCGGCCTCGATCAGCGCGGCGACCGGGACGACGCTCGTCCAAGTCTCCGTCGACAACGAGGCCGGCAAGCTGCTGCCCGGCGCCTACGCCAGCGTCGAGTTCGACGTGGCAGGTAACGCAGGCCTGTTCAGCGTGCCCGCAAGTGCCCTTGTGTACGACGAGAAGGGGCTCCGCGTCGCCGTGGTCGATGCGCAGAACAAGGTCAGCTTCAAGGACGTGACGATCACTCGTGATCTCGGCAAGACGATCCAGCTGGGCTCGGGCATCGCGGCAGGCGACCGCCTGATCGAAAGCCCGCCCGATGGCCTGGCTGACGGCGACACCGTGCGCGTCAACGCACCGAAGAAGAAGGCGGAAGGCGACCATGCTGCGAAGGCCTGATTCCGAAAGCCGGTTCGGTCCCTGGCGCATCGGTGGGCTCGCGGCCCTTGTATCGCTCGGACTCTCTGCGTGCTCGCTCGCACCGACCTACAAGGTGCCCGACGTGCCCACGGCCGACCAGTACGCCAACGCGAACTCGCCGTGGACCGAAGCGAAGCCGGCCGATCACCTCGACCGGGATGCCTGGTGGAAGCTCTACGGTGACTCGCGCCTCGACGACCTGCAGACGAAGCTGATCGCGAACAACGCCAGCCTTGCTGCGGCGCTGGCGCATTACGAACAGTCCGAAGCGTTCACGCGGCAGGTGCGTTCCGCGCTGTTTCCGACGCTTGGCTTGAACGGCAACGGCCAGCGCGATCGCGAGTCGGATACACGCCCGCTTCGTGGTACCACCTCGCCAGCGGTCTATAGCTCGTACACGATCGGCGTGCAGGCGGACTATGAAGTCGATCTGTGGGGGCGCGTGCGCGACACCGTCGCTGCAGGGACGGCCGAGCAGGCCGCCGCGGCCGGCGACCTCGCCTCGGCGCGCCTGAGCCTCCAGGCCCAGCTGGCTGACAGCTATCTGCAGCTCAATGGCCTGGATCGCCAGGTCAAGGTGCTCAACGACAGCATCGTCGCCTTCAGTCGCGCGCTCGAGCTCACGCAGTCACGTCACGAGGGCGGCATCTCGTCCGGCCTGGATGTGGCGCGCGCCCAGACCCAGCTGTCCAACGCGAAATCGCAGCTCACCCAGACGCAGGCACAGCGTGCGCTGATCCAGCACGCGATCGCCGTGCTCGTCGGTGATTCCGCGTCCACCTTCAGCCTCGCGACCAACGACGCGCAGGTAAAGGTGCCGACCATCCCGCTCGACGTGCCCTCGGTGATCCTCCAGCGTCGACCGGACGTCGCCGCTGCCGAACGCCGCACGGCCGAGGCAAACGCCCGGGTGGGTGTGGCACGGTCGGCGTACTTCCCACAGTTGACGCTCGACGCGCAGGGCGGCTGGCAGAGCAGCGCCTGGGGCAGCATCGCCACCGCGCCGAATCGCTTCTGGTCGATCGGCCCGACGCTGTTGTTGAGCGTGTTCGACGGTGGCCGTCGCAAGGCCGTCGTCGATGCCGCCAAGGCAGCGACGGACGAGGCCGGCGCTAAGTACCGTGACGTGGTCCTCAACGCCTTCGCGCAGGTGGAAGACAACCTCGTCCTGCTGCGCGATCTCGGCACGGCGCTCACTGACCAGCGCGCCGCCGCCGATGCGGCGCAACGCTCGGTGGATCTGTCGCTTGACCGCTATCGCAACGGCGCCGTCGGCTACCTCGATGTGGTGCAGGCGCAGACGGCCGCGCTCGATGCCCAGCGTAGCGTGATCGATCTCGAGACCCGCCAGTTGCGTGCCAGCGTCCAGCTGATCCGTGCCCTGGGAGGTGGCTGGTTCCAGTCGTAAGCTTGATGCTCTTGTAGGAGCCGATTCATCGGCGATGGGTGCTCGCGGTAATAATCGGCGCTCTTCTCCGCAGGGATCGCCGATAAATCGGCTCCTACAACAGCTAAAGCCAACAGGCTCCGGGGCCGTGAGCTTCGCCGTACACTCGGTGCCATGGATGCCATCCTCGAACGCCAGAAGCTCGCCCAGCTGACCGACGGTTCGCCGTCGGCCGCGGTTCGCATCGATCGCCTCGACCGCGCCATCGGCCTGCTAGTCGACCACGCTGGCGATATCGCAGACGCCCTCCGCGACGACTTCGGTCATCGCTCGGTGCAGGGCTCACTGATCACCGACGTCGCCGCATCGATCGATCCGCTCAAGCACGCGAAGAAGCACGTCAAGCGATGGATGCGCCGCGACGCACGCAAGGTATCGCCAGCCGCGCTCGCGCTGCTGGGTGCACGCGCCTGGGTCGACTACCAGCCCAAGGGCGTCGTTGGCCTGATCTCGCCGTGGAACTTCCCGTTCAATCTCACCTTCTCACCCCTGGCCGGCATCCTCGCCGCCGGTAACCGCGCGATGATCAAGCCGTCGGAGTTCACGCCACGCTCGTCGGCGTTCATGCAGGCGATGATCGCCAGCGCCTTCGACGACACCGAGATCGCGGTGATTACCGGCGACAGCGGCGTCGGTGAACGGTTCTCCGCGCTCCCGTTCGACCACCTCATCTTCACCGGGGCGACCTCGGTCGCGCGGCACGTCATGCGAGCGGCCGCCGAGAACCTCGTACCGGTAACGCTGGAACTGGGTGGCAAGTCGCCGGCCATTGTCGGACGCGATGCCGATCTCGATCTCGCCGCGAAGCGGCTGATGTTCGGCAAGACGCTCAACGCAGGCCAGGTATGTGTCGCGCCCGACTATGTGCTGGTCCCTTCCGATCGCGTCGAGGCTTTGGTGGATGCCCTGCGGCGGGCAGTGGCCGGGATGTTCCCCACGCTGCGCGGCAATCCGGATTACACGTCGATCGTCAACGCGCGTCATCACGAACGCCTGCTCGGTTATCTCGCGGATGCAAAGGCGAAAGGCGCGACGCTAAGCTCACTCGGCGAGGCCGGAGAAACCTTCGACGACCGCCGTCTCGCGCCGACCATCGTGCTCGGCGCTAACGACGAGATGGACGTCATGCGTGAGGAAATCTTCGGGCCGATCCTGCCCGTGATTCCCTATGAGGGTATCGACAGCGCGATTGCGCAGATCAACGCGCATGCCCGGCCGCTCAGCCTCTACTACTTCGGCAACGATCGAGACGAACAGGAGCGCGTGCTTGCACGCACGATCGTCGGTGGCGTCACGCTCAACGACACGATCCTGCACCTGACAATGGACGAGTTGCCGTTCGGCGGCATCGGTCCGTCAGGCATGGGTGCGTATCACGGTGTCGACGGCTTTCGCACGTTCAGTCACGCGCGTTCGGTGTACCGGCAGGCGCGTTTCGATGTCTCGGCGATGTTGCGTCCGCCGTATGGCAAGACGGTGGACCGCCTGCTCGGTTTCAAGATCCGTCGGTAGCACCTCATGTGGGAGCCGCTTCAGCGGCGAAAAGCCAACGGAGCGCTGTAGCTGCAACGCCCATCGCCGATGAATCGGCTCCCACACAAAGCAGTAACAAAAAAGGGGCCGTGAGGCCCCTTTTTGCTACACCGTTGCAGCGAGGCTTACAGCTTCGCGCCCAGCAGTTCTTCGAGCTTGCGCTGGTCGACCGCGAACTTGCGGATACCTTCGCCAAGCTTGTCGGTAGCCATCGCGTTCTCGTTGTGGCCCCAGCGGAACTTGGCCTCGTCGAGCTTGGCCGGCTTGGCTTCCTTCGCACCGGTGTCCTTGAGCGCCACCGGCAGGTCGCTGGTGTTCTCGTCCAGTTCCTTCAGCAGCTCCGGCGCGATCGTCAGGCGGTCGCAGCCGGCGAGGGCCTGGATCTGGCCGATGTTACGGAAGCTGGCACCCATGACGACGGTTTCATAGCCGTGGAGCTTGTACCAGTCGTAGATGCGACGGACGGACTGCACGCCCGGATCTTCCGCCGGCGCGTAGGTCTTCTTGTCGGTATTGGCAACGTACCAGTCGAAGATGCGGCCGACGAACGGCGAGATCAGGAACACGCCGGCTTCGGCGCAGGCCACGGCCTGTTCGAAGCTGAAGAGCAGGGTGAGGTTGCAGTTGATGCCGTCCTTCTGCAGCTTCTCCGCGGCGCGGATACCTTCCCACGTCGAGGCGAGCTTGATCAGGATGCGCTCTTTCTTGATGCCGATTTCTTCGTAGAAGCCGATCAGGCGCTTGGCCTTGTCGATCGAGGCATTCGTATCGAACGAGAGACGCGCGTCCACTTCCGTGGAAACCTTGCCCGGGACGATCTTGAGGATCTCGCGGCCGACCAGCACGGCGAGGCGATCGCCGGCATCGACCAGCTGCTGTTCACGGCTGTTGCTCTGACCCTTGGCCCACTGCACGGCCTCGTCGATGTAGCCCGAATAGGTCGGGATACCGGCCGCCTTCAGCAGCAGCGACGGGTTGGTGGTCGCGTCTTCCGGCTTGTACTTGGCAATGGCCGAGATGTCGCCGGTATCGGCTACGACGGTGGTGATCTTGCGCAGTTGCTCGAGCTGAGTGGTCACGTTGGGGTTTCCGTTACCTGGGAGACCTCTATTGTCGCGCCGATTGGCCCCGCCGTGTAGGCATCCATAGGTTTCGGTTCAGCCATGCGGCGTTCTGTCAGTAAAGATCGATGGGATCGACGTCGAGCGACCAGCGCACTTTACGTGCCTCGGGCAGCCCGAGCAGGGCGTGCTGCCATGGCCGGAGGAACGTGTGCAGGCGGCCGCGCGAGCTGGCCTCGATCAGTATCTGGCCCCGATGGCGCCCCGCGCGCAGCGGCATGGGCGCGGGCATGGGCCCGGCGATACGCAGATCCTCCGGCGGGCCGATGGCGAGATGCGCCTGGGTCAGGAAGGCATCGACTTCGGCACGTCCGAGTGCATCGGCACGCAGCAGTACCTGATGGGCGAAAGGCGGCAGTTCCAGCAGCCGGCGCTCCTCGAGCAGTTCGGTCGCCACGGCACCGTAGCCGCCACGCAGCAGCGCATGCAGCATCGGGTGATCGGGGTGGTGCGTCTGCAGGAGGACGCTGCCCGGCTTGCTCGCGCGTCCGGCGCGCCCGGCCACCTGGACCACGAGCTGGGCCAGGCGCTCGCTGGCACGGAAGTCGACGCTGTGCAGCCCTTCGTCGACGCCGACGATGGCGACCAGGGTGAGATTGGGCAGATCGTGTCCCTTCGCCAGCATCTGCGTGCCGACGAGGATGGCCGGTTTGTCTTCGCGCAGGCCGTCGAGGATCTCGCCGAAGGCATCGCGGCGTCGCGTGGTTTCGCGATCGATGCGTACCACGGGCACGTCGGGAAACCGCGCCGTCAGGGCTTCTTCCAGCCGCTCGGTGCCCTGGCCCTGGGGGCTGATGTTGGCCGAAGCGCAGGACGGGCAGGCGACGGGTACGGCCATCGTGTTGTCGCAGTGATGGCAGATGAGCCGGCGGCGGCCGGCATGCAAGGTCATGGGCCGGTCACAGCGGGGACAGTCCGCGTGCCAGCCGCAGTCGTAGCAGAGCAGCACGGGGGCGTAACCCCGTCGGTTGCGGAAGACCAGCGCCTGTTCGCCGCGGCCCACGCAGGCGGCCACGGCATTCATCAGGGTGGGCGACATGCCGTGGTCGAGGCGCTGCGCGCGCATGTCGACGATCTGCACGCGGGTCGACTGCGTCGCGCCGGGTCGGCCCCGCAGCACCAGGCGCTGGTAGCGCCCCGCCTCGACGTTGCCCAGGGTTTCCAGCGATGGCGTGGCGGAGCCCAGGACCACCGGCACGCCATGGGCGCGGGCGCGGACGAGCGCGAGATCGCGAGCGTGGTAGCGGAAGCCTTCCTGCTGCTTGTACGACGCGTCGTGTTCCTCGTCGACGATGATCAGGCCGGCGTGCGGTAAGGGCGTGAACACCGCCGAGCGCGTACCCAGGACCACCTTGGCGCTGCCATTGCGGGCCCGCAGCCAGGCGCGCGCACGGTCGCCCTCGGCAAGATTGGAATGCAGCACTTCGATCGTCACGCCAAGGCGTTCGCGCAGGCGGCGGACAGTCTGTGGCGCCAGACCGATTTCCGGTACCAGCAAGAGCGTCTGTTTGCCGTCGGCGAGCGCGCGCTCGATCAGGGCCAGGTAGACCTCGGTCTTGCCGCTACCGGTGACGCCATCCAGTACATAAGGTTGGAAGCGACCGAACCCCTCTCCCATCGCAGCGACTGCGGCCGTCTGCTCCTCGCTCAGGGCAGGGCCCGGCGCAGGGCTGGCGGGCAGCGATGATTCCTCGAGCTCCGATTTTTCGACCAAGCCGGCTTCGACCAGGCGGCGGGCCGCCGCGCGCCACTCCGGCAAAGCGAAGGCGAGATCGTCGGCAGCGCGGGGGCCGTCGGCCAGTGCATCGAGCAAGGCGGCCGAGCCACCCTTGCGGCTGCGGGCATCGCGTGCACTGCGGCCTTGGTGGGTCAGCGCCCAGACTTCACGGCCGGTGGCTGGCAGGGGCCGGGGTTCGCGCAGCGCGAGGGGCAGGGCATTGGCGAAGGCCTCGCCTGGCGCGCCGGCCCAGTAGTCCGCCGCCCAGGCGAGGGTGGCCAGCAACTCGGCGTCCAGGAGCGGCGTCTCATCCAGCACCTCACTCACCCGCTTCAGACGCTTGACCCCGACGGCGGCTTCCGCGGCGGGATCGATCACGATCCCGACCATCTCACCCCGCCCGAAGGGCACGCGCACACGCGATCCCGCCTGCGCGCTGCCTGCCTCGGGCGGCAGGTAATCGAACAGGGTCAGGAGGGGGACGGGTAAGGCAACACGGAGGACGGCGGTCATGCGACCCCTAGTTTAACGACCTATGCCGATTTCGCTGGTCAATGATTGACCAGCGCGCCATAGGCTTGGGCTGATAAGACATCCCCCAAAAGAGGAATCCGAGGTAAGTGCCCGCCCGCAAGAGGGTTTCCGTGTTATCCACAAGTCCTGTGGATAAGTCTGTGGATGAGCTCCGGATGGGGGGCATCCAAGGCGCATGGTTGGGCCCTTCAGCTTAGCTTGGGTAGATTTTAACCAAGCTGAAATATAGCGTGTAATCAATAACTTGAAAATGCGACGCTGGCGACGTTCATCTGGCGTCTATAAATCCTTGACAAAAGCGAAGGGGTCTTCGTGCCTGTGCACAACCGGCTGGACGGTAGGAAAAAATCCTAGTGGGTCATGCCCACGATGGCAGCGATCACCACAGCGAAAAGAAGCAGCCAGAAATAGACGCTGCCTATCAGCCAGTACTTCAGAATAGTCATGGGCCATCCCTGCCGATAGACCCGTTTCTGCATCACCAGCAGGTAGATCGGCATCCATACCCACATGGCGAACTGCACGAAGCCGATAGCGGTTCCGGCCAGGGCGAGCCGTGGGGCGATGGCCTCCCGGGCGAAGCTCAGCAGGATCAGGCCCAGCAAGGAGATGAAGAGGAAGGCGTGGCTGTGCAGGCTGACAATGAGGTGTTCCATGTAGAGCCGTCGACGGAACGCATAAAACACCTTCAGGACCAAGGCGAACACAGGGATCATGAAGAACATCGTCTGCGGCAGGACGGAGAAGAAGCCGTCCAGGATGCGACGGACGGCCTCGTCCTTGCCCGGACCCTTGTTCAGGATCGGGATGAGGTTGGCCTTGAAGTGGCCAAAGCCAGCATTGAGCCGCTGGTTCAGGGCGTCCGGGAACCAGCTGACACTGATCTTCGAATCGCTACCGAACCATTGCTCGACCTTGGCCTCGCCCCGCCCAGGTTGCTCCTCGGTGGGCGCGGTTTCGCCGGCCTCGGTGGGAATCGGGGGTGCCCTGAGCTCGGTCAGGCGCGCGTTCGCCGCCTGGTGGATGAGGCCGGCGGCGGCACCCAGGCCCGCCTTGGCGGCGCCCGGCAACGACGGGTCGTTGCGCGCGGTGCGCACCTCATGGATCTGGTCGTTGTAAAGCTCATGGACTTCGTCGGCCGTCTTCGCGCTGGCGAAAGCGTCGATCGAATCCCGCGCCGCCGTGCCCTCGACGTTACCGACCTTGAAGTCGCCGATGGCCAGGTGCATGAAGAAGAAAGCGAGCAGGCAGAACACGAACATGAGGCGGAAGGGCGCGATATAGCGCACCCGCCGGCCGGAAAAGTATTCCAGGGTGAGGAAGCCCGGCTTCGTATAGAGCGGCGGCAGGGTATGCACGATGCGCTCGTCGAGATGGAAGAACAGGTCCCCGGCGTCCTCTAGCATGTGCGATACCGGCTGGATCACGCTTTTGACGGACTGCCCACAGTCGTGACAGAAGGCGCCCTGCAGTGCTGCTGTGCAGTTCGCGCACAGCAGGACGGGCGACGGCTTCAGTTCGTTCATCCTTATAACCCCGTGTTTTCCCCCTACGAATTCGGATGATGGCATGGGAGGCGGCTACAATGGGCGGCCCTCCCTGTGTGCTTTTCATCATGTCCTTCGACCGTGCCCGCGCGCGTCGCGAGATCGGCGCCACCGTCCGGCTGGCCCTCCCGATGATTTTCGCGCAGCTCTCCGCCATGGCGCCCAACGTCGTCGACGCGGTGCTTGCCGGGCACCAGGGTGCGCATACGCAGGCCTCGGTCGTTACCGGTGTGAACATCTGGGTGCTGGCGCTCGTGTTCGGGCTCGGCACGATGATGTCCGTGCCGCCGACCGTGGCCCAGCTCGACGGCGCGGGCCGGCGCGGCGAAGTGGGGGCGATCTTCCATCAGGCCCTGTATATCGCCTGGGTTCTCGGCGCGATCATGACGTTTGCCGTCTGGCACGCCTCGCCGCTGATGGCGCTGTTCGGCGTCGTCGAGTCCATGCGCGCGGACGTGACGGCCTTCCTGCACGCTATCTGCTTCGCGGCGCCGGCGCTGACGACGTATTTCGCCTTGCGCGGTCTGTCCGAGGGGCTGTCCATGCCGCGGCCGTCGATGTATTTCAGCTTCGGCGGCCTGCTCATTCTCGCGCCGCTGGGCTATGTCCTCATGTACGGCAAGCTCGGCTTCCCGGTCATGGGGGCCCGCGGCAGCGGCATCGCCACGGCGATCGTGCTCTGGCTGGAGATGATCGGCTTCGCCATCTACGTCTTCCGGCACCGCAACTACCGCGACCTCAACCTTCGCCAGCGCATGGCGAAGCCGGATCTGAAGGCGATCGGCCAACTGCTCAATATCGGTTTGCCCATGGCCGTCACGCTGTTGATGGAAGCGGGCATGTTCGTTGCCGTCGCGTTGATGATCGGTCGCCTGGGCGAAACGGTGACCGCCAGCCATCATGTCGCGCTCAATGTCGCGTCGGTGGCCTTCATGATCCCGCTGGGCCTGTCCATGGCCATTACCGTGCGTGTCGGCAATGCCGCAGGCCGGCGCGACATCAAGGGGGTGCGCTACGCCGGTATGTCGGGCATCGCGCTGGTGCTGGTCACGCAGTTCGTCTCGTCGGGAATCATGCTGCTTTTCCCCGTCCCGATCGCCAGCCTCTACACCAGCGACCCGGCCGTGATCGCCATGGCCTCCCAGCTACTGATCCTGGCGGGCTTCTTCCAGTTCTCCGACGGTATCCAGGTCGCCTCCAACGGCGCGCTGCGTGGCCTTAAAGACACGCGCGTACCGATGGGCATCACCATGTTCGCCTACTGGGGCGTCGGCGTTCCGGTGGGTTGGTACCTAGCCTTCGCCCACGACATGGGCGCGCGGGGCATGTGGATGGGCCTGATCGCCGGGCTGAGCATGGCGGCGATCCTCCTTTTCCTGCGATTCTGGCGGAGCAGCGCCACGGGCCGCTGGCCGGAAGACGGCGGATCGGCGCCCCTGCCAATCCACACGTGATGCCATCGCGCCGACGCGCTACGCTCGACACAACCTTCGAGGAACCCGCTTAGATGCCGGACCGTCACGACGCCACGCCGCCACCCCTGCCCAGTCGCCCGCAGCCCGTTCCCCCGCCGCGGCGCGGAGGTGGTTTCGGCCGGTTCCTGCGCGGCCTTGGCCGGGGCCTCAACATCACCCGGCTGATCATCATCAATGCGATCTTTTTCGGGATCCTCGCGATCTTCGTGGTCGTGCTGATGGTCAGCGGCCATGCGAACAAGGTCGAAGACAAGACGGTGCTGGTGCTGGCGCCCGAGGGGGCGCTGGTCGAGCAGTACAGTGCCGATGCGCTTTCGCGAACCATCGCCCGCATGTCCGGTGACGGCGTTAAGCAGGTGCAGGTGCGCGATCTTGTGCGCGCGATCGACGCCGCGGCCAAAGACAGTCGGATCAGCCAGATCGTGCTGCGCACCGACAAGCTGCAGGCGGGCGGCTTCGCCGCCCTGCGTGAGGTGGGGTCAGCCCTCGATCGCTTCCGCGCCGCCGGCAAGCCGGTGCTCGCCTGGGGCGTGAGCCTTGATCAGGGCCAGTACTATCTCGCCGCCCATGCCGACAAGCTCTACGTCGATCCGCAGGGCGGTGTCATGGCCACCGGTCTGGCCAATTACCGCCTGTTCTACAAGGATCTGCTCGACAAGCTTGGCGTGGAAGTCCACCTGTTCCGCGTCGGGCAGTTCAAGAGTGCCGCCGAGCCGTTCATCCTCGATCACGCGTCGCCCGAGTCGAAGGAAGCCGATGCCTATTGGCTGGGCGGCCTGTGGACCTCCTGGATTGAAGAAGTGGCCAAGCTACGCCACATCGATCCTGCCACCCTCCGCGCTGACGTGGATAATCTCGCCGAACGCGTGCGCGACGCCAACGGCAGCCTCGCCGATCTGGCCGTGCAGGAAAGGCTCGTCGACGGTATTGCCAACGAGCAGCAGTTCGTCGCCATGTTGCATGAGAACGGCGTGCCTGCCGGCAAGAAAGGCCAGGGATTCCGTCAGGTCGAACTCGATGGCTATCTCGCCGATCGCGGGCTCTCCACGGTCGACATGCTGCAGACCGGCCAGGGCGTCACCGTGGTCGTCGCCGAAGGCGAAATCACCTCCGGCAAGCAGGCACAGGGCAGCATCGGCGGCGAATCCACTGCGGCCCTGGTCCGTGCCGTGCGTTACGATCAGCGCACCCGTGCGCTCGTCCTGCGCGTGAACTCGCCGGGTGGTGAGGTTTACGCCGCCGAACAGATCCGGCGCGAAGTGGCGGCGACGCGTGCCGCCGGCATCCCGGTGATCGTCTCGATGGGCGATGTCGCCGCGAGCGGCGGTTACTGGATATCGATGAACGCCAATCGTATCTATGCGGAGCCGAATACGATCACCGGGTCGATCGGCATCTTCGGCATGTTCTACACGGTGCCGGATACTCTGGCCAAGATCGGCGTGAAGAGCGACGGCGTCGCCACGAGCCCGCTCGCCGGTGCGTTCGACATCACCCGCCCGCTCGACCCGAAGGTGAGCATTCTCATCCAGAGCATCATCGACAAGGGTTACCGCGACTTTGTCGGCAATGTCGCCAAGGCGCGCGGCAAGGACTTCGCATCGATCAATGCGATCGCCCAGGGCCGCGTGTGGACGGGCCAGCAGGCGCTCGATCGCGGCCTCGTCGACCGGATCGGCAGCCTCGACGACGCCATCCGCGATGCCGCCGCGGAGGCGAAGCTCGGCAAGGATTTCAACGTGCGTTACGCCGAGAAACCGATGGGCGCGTTCGAGCGCTTCCTGACCCATGTCGGCGATAGTTCCGAGACCCATGTGGCGCTGTCGTGGGGCCTGCGTCTGCCGAGCTGGGTGGCCGAGTTGCCGCGGCTGGCGCCGGAGTTCGCGTTGTTCCGCACGGCGGAAGCGGGTAAGCCGCACGTTTACGCGTATTGCTTCTGCTCACCGCGGTAAGAGCATCGCCAATGAATCGGCTCCTACAATAACGCTCCTGTAGGAGCCGATTCATCGGCGATTATTTTGTGGGAGCCGCTTCAGCGGCGATGGGTGCTGGCGATAACGCCTGATCTACGCCTCACTGCGTCTGCGCATCCACCGCCTCACGCTGCGCTTTCGCCTGGTCGTCTACCGTCTTCTGCACGTCCTGTGCCTTCTTCTTTTGCGCCTCCATCGAATCCCAGGGCGTCGATACGCGGGCCTGCGGTGTCGGCGGTTGCTGCGGCGCCGGAGGTGCCGGCTTCGAACACGCGGCACAGGCAAGGACGAGCGCGAACGGAAAAGCGGTGCGGATCATGAGGATTCCCTCGGAGGTCGCGCTGAGTCTCGCGCGCGGCGCCGGTCAGCGCAATCGCGCGCCGTAGAAACCGTTACCCCGTTCCACTTCCACCGGCCAGCCGAACAGCTCCGAGAGGTGGCTGTCGGCGAGCAGGCGTTCCTTGGGCCCCTGATCGAAAAGGCGGCCGTCACGCAGCATGACCACGTGGTCGATCTCAGGAACGATCTCCTCCACGTGGTGCGTGACCAACATGAGGGTGATTCCTTCGCGGGCCAGTTCGCTGAGCAGGTCGAGGAAGCGTCGCCGTGTGCCGGGGTCGAGCCCTGCGCAGGGTTCGTCCAGAAGCAGCGCGCGCGGACGATGAACGAGTGCGCGTGCGATCAACACCCGCCGGGCTTCACCGGTCGATAGCGTCGAGACGTCACGATCGGCCAGATGGGCTGCGCCGACACGCGCGAGGGCGTCCATCGCCTGACGGCGCATGGCATCGTCGACGATGTGGTCGAGGCCAAGCGTCATCGACGCGAAGAAACCCGAAAGCACGGCGTTCAATGCCTGCTCGTTGCTCGCTTCGAACTCCCGACGCAGATCGGACGACACAACGCCGAGGAGAGAGCGTAATTCAGTCACGCTCCAGCGGTCACGGCCAAAGATGCGCACGACCGCCGAACCATCGTCATGGACGAGGGGATAGATGCGCCGCTCGATCAGCTTGACCAGGGTGGACTTGCCCGAGCCGTTCGGGCCGAGGATGGCGGTATGCTGGCCCGGCGCGATCGCCAGGGAGAGCGCGTCGAGCAGTCGCCGGTTCTCACGGAGTACCGTGGCCCGGTCGATGGAAAGCAGGGCATCGTGGTCGGTCATCGCTCCATCGTGTCGCAAGCGGCCGATGGGCTCAACCCTTCGTCGAGCGACGGGCACGCTGTACGATTCGTCCATCGAAGGAGACCCCACATGCATCCACGACTCAGCAGCTGGCGCCTCGACGGGCGCACCGCACTCGTCACCGGAGCCAGCAAAGGCATCGGCTACGCTTGCGCGCGAGAGCTGGCCGCCCTCGGCGCCGATGTGCTCCTGGTAGCTCGCGACGAACTCCAGTTGGAAGAAGTGCGCGACGAACTCGCGGAGGAGTGCCCCGAGGTCGAGATCCTGGCGATGGCCGCCGACCTGTCGGATGAGGAAGATCGTCTGGCCGTGTTCGACTGGGTTGCCGATCTCGAGGTGAACCTGTCGATCCTGGTGAACAATGTCGGCGGCAATACGCCTCGCGCGACGCTCGACTACGAGCCGGACGAATACCGGCAACTCTTCGAGCTGAATGTCTTCTCCGCCTACGAGATGTGCCGCTCCGCGTATCCGCACCTCGTGCAGCACGCCAACGCCGCCATCGTGAATATCGGCTCCGTCTCCGGCATCACCCATGTGCGCACCGGCTCGCCCTATGGCATGACCAAAGCGGCCCTGCATCAACTCACCCGGAACCTCGCCGTCGAATGGGCGGAAGACGGTATCCGCGTCAACGCCGTCGCGCCCTGGTACATCCGTACGCAACGAAGCGAACCGGCCCTGGCCAACGCCGAGTATCTGGAGGAGGTCCTCGACCGCACGCCGATGGGACGTATTGGCGAGCCTGAGGAAGTGGCCGGCGCTGTCGCCTTCCTCTGCATGCCGGCCTCGAGCTATGTCACCGGCGAGATCGTCGCAGTAGATGGCGGGTTCCTGCGTTACGGGTTCTGATGCCTCAGCGGCAGGATTGGAGCTGATCGCGTAACCGGTCAGCTTTCGCGTCCAACGGCCCGCGGTCGCTCTTGAAGGCGTTGCGAATCTGCCGCTGCGTGGCGTCCGCGTCGGCTTGCAGGGCCTGGCAGGTTTCCGCTGGACTCAGCGCACGACACTGGTCTTGCACCCAGACGTAGTTGCTCGTCGCGATCGCCCCGACGCTGCCCTTGCCTCGATTGAGCTCAGGAGCGGACGCGACTGCGGCATTGGGGTTGCCGTAGGTGTCGGACAGCGAGCCGCCCGCAACACCGAGCACGCCCAGTGGCGCCAGATAAGGCTGAGGGTTGCCGTCCGCGCTGGTGTAGGACTTGCCATCCGTCGCACGAACGCAGCCAAACATCTGAGGCGTCGGTGGTAGCGGTCGGGGAGGCGGGGGAGCCGCCACCACGGCGTCGTCCCGGCGGGGCGCTTCGGGCATGGGCGCCACCTGGGCGTTGGCCGGTGCCGAGTCCTCCAGTTGGATGGTCTCCTGCCGCTGGCTCTTCGCACACGGTGTCTGCTGGTAGATCGTCTGCCCACCCGCTACGCATTTGTAGACGGTTTCCGCCCGGGTACCGCCCGTGGCGACCAGCGCCAGGGCGGCAAGGGCGAACACCGCAAGACGCATGCTCAGAAGTCCGCGACGTGGTCTTCGGACGCAAAGCCCAGGGTCATGGCCCCTTCGCCAACGTTGACCATGCCGGTGATGCTCATCGGGCTTTCCAGGATTTCCACGCCGGCATCGCCACAGACGCGGGTGAGGGCGTGGTACCCGGTCAGAGCGCGCATCTCGTCGAGATCACCGCCGTAGCTGAGCGACAGCGACGGCACCAGCAGGCCGGCCTGGACGCGCTTGGCTGCATAGTCGAACAGCACCTGGGCGCCATGGTCGAACCCGCGCACCTTGCCTACCGGGCCGGTCTCGCCGCGATGGGCGCGCAGGATCGGCTTGATGTCCAAAGCGGTGCCAAGCATGGAACTCATGAAGCTGACACTGCGGTCGCCCTTGCTGCGGGCGCGAGAACGGAGATAGTTCAGGTCGCGGGGCAGCATGTAGCCATATGAGCAGTCGGCGATATGGGCCACGCGTTCGCGGACTTCGGCCGGTGACTTGCCGGCCTGGATCATGCGCACCGCCTCGGCAACCACGGGCGCGGAGCCGGCGAAGATGTTCCGGGTATCGACCACCCGCATCAGGAAGGGGCCCGTGATCCCCGCGGCCTCGCGGATGGGGCGGTAGTTCTTCAGGATGGCGAAGCTGGCCTTGATGACATTGTCATGGATCGGGCTGCGCGTGGCCATGATCGTCAGACAGACGACGCAGTCGTAGTCCTTGACCAGGCGGTCGAGGAAGAGGTTCTGTACGTCCTCGACCGAACTGGGTTCGGTTTCGCCCGAGTGGCTCTTGCTCCCGAGCTTCTGGTTGCGGAAACGCTGGATCTCCACCGGGTCGCGGTCGTCCTTGAACTTCTGGCCGTCCACCTTCACGGTGATCGGCATCACGGCGATGCCGTTGCGCTCCAGGAAATCCTGCGGCAAGTCGCAGGCCGCATCAATCGCTACACCGATTCGCATCGGGCACACCCCCGTCGAAGGCCCAAGGCCCAGCGGCGCCCGAAACGCCCGCTGCGTTCCACTTAGCCCCGCTTGGGCCGGATGCTACACTTGCCCGAATGAATTTGGCACTCCGCCGGCGTGGCGTCGCCGGTAACCGCGTCGTCGGATTCCCCATGAAAACCAAGAACGAGATCGTCTCCAACTGGCTGCCCCGCTACACGGGCACCCCCCTGGAGGACTTTGGCCAGCACATCCTGCTGACCAACTTCGGCCATTACGTCGAGCGCTTCGCCCTCGACCACGGTGTTGAAGTGCGCGGCCGCGACCGGCCGATGCCCAACGCCACGGCCGACGGCATCACCCTGATCAATTTCGGCATGGGTAGTCCCAATGCCGCCACGGTCATGGACCTGCTCAGCGTCATTGCGCCCGAGGCAGTCCTTTTCCTCGGCAAGTGCGGTGGCCTGAAGCGGAAAAATGCCATCGGCGACCTGATCCTGCCGATCGCCGCGATTCGTGGTGAAGGCACCTCGAACGATTACCTGCTCCCCGAGGTACCGGCGCTCCCGGCCTTCCAGCTCCAGCGTGCCGTGTCGACGATGATTCGCGACCTCGGCCACGACTACTGGACAGGCACGGTCTACACCACCAATCGCCGGGTCTGGGAGCACGACGAAGCCTTCAAGGATTACCTGCGCCGCACGCGCAGCATGGCGATCGACATGGAGACTGCGACGATCTTCGCCGCCGGTTTCGCCAACCACATTCCCTGCGGGGCGCTGCTGCTGGTCTCCGACCAGCCGATGATTCCCGAAGGTGTGAAGACCGAGAGCAGTGACGCGGTCGTCACCGCCAACTTTGTCGAGCGTCACATCAAGGTCGGTATCGAGGCATTGAAACTGGTGCGTCGCCATGGTCGCAGCGTGAAGCATCTTCGGTTCGAGGACGATTCCCTTCCCGATTGATGCTCCACGTGATTCCTTCAAGGACGACCATGAAACACCGTGACCTCCTGCTCGGCATTCTCGTCACCCTGATCTGGGGAAGCAACTTCTCGGTAATCGAGGTCGGTCTTCGCGACCTCGATCCGTTCCTGCTCACCGGCTTGCGGTTCGCCTTCACGGCATTTCCGCTGATCCTGTTCCTACCGCGACCGCGCGATGTTCCACTCGTCTCGCTCGCCGCGTATGGCCTTCTCTTCGGGGTGGGCTTGTGGTGGGTGGTGAACCTGGCGATGTCGAAGGGCATGTCGCCCGGCCTGTCGTCGCTGGTGCTGCAGTTCAGCGCGTTCTTCACGGTAATTCTCAGCGCGATCGTCCTGCGGGAGAGCGTACGTGGGCCGCAAGTGGCAGGCATGCTGGTTGCCGCGGCGGGGCTGCTCGTCGTGATCCACGCCACCTCGGGCACATCGACCACGCTGGGTGTGGTGCTCGTCCTGCTGGCAGCGATCAGCTGGAGCCTCTGCAACCTGATCGTGAAGCGGCACAAACCGAAGGACATGATGGCCTTCGTCGCGTGGTCGAGCGTGTTCTCCACGCCGGTGCTGTTCGTGTTGACCTATGTGAACGAGGGCGCGGCGCCCTTCGTTGCGTTGTCGCACGGGGTGTCGTGGGCCGCCGTCGGTTCGGTGCTGTTCCAGGCGTATGTCACGACCGTGTTCGGCTACATGGTCTGGAACAACCTGATGAAGAAGTACCCGGCGGCGAGCGTCGCGCCACTGTCATTGATCGTTCCGGTGTCGGGCATCGTCACCTCATACCTCGCTTTCGACGAGCACTTCGCGACGGGTGTGTGGATCGGCGCGGCCGTGATGCTCGCCGGCGTAGCGATCTTCGTCTGCGCGCCGTACTTGCGAAAATCCCAACGCATGGCGACGCCGTCGTAGGAGCCGATTCATCGGCGATCCCGCGTCAGCGGGCCGGATTGCCGATAGCCGCCGCGGCCGACGAGTCGCTTGCTGAAGAAGTAAGACGTATGTCGAACTTCCGCGACGGATTCATAGGCTTCGAAAGCTTCAGGTAGCGTCCTGATATCGATGTTCTCAGGAATGGCGTAGGTGTCCTCCTACAGGAAATCATGATCTTGCGATCGCGCCATATATTGCGAACTAAGTCGTGATCCCCGTCACGTTTCGTCTCATTCCATGCGCATAGCGTTGAGTTGCTGACTCCGCGTCGGCTAGGGAACTCTCACTCACTATCACAGCTGCTCGTCAGAGCAGGAGGCTATGGAATGCGCTCGATAAAAATGATCGTTTGTCTTGCCTTGGTGGTCATCACGATGGGCTTCGCCGTACCGGCGATGGCACTAAGAAGCGACTCAGTGTCGACGGCCTACTTCGACGCAGCGGGCAATTTTGTCGGTCAGTCACTCTACACCTGTAACAACACGCATTTCGATGGAGGTGCAGTTACTCAGTACAGCGTCGTGCAGTTTTATCCGTGTTATCCCGGAACGTCGGGCGGTGGTGATCCCGGCATTCAGCCGGCTTCCGTGACCTCGACATTGCCACCCGGTTTCACGCAGGCACAAGCGTGCGCGGTACTGGCGACCTATGGCGACAACTGCGGCAACCCACCGTACTACCTGCCGCCTGTGTACGGCTTCAACCAATAATCACCTTCGCGTCGATGCGAAAGGTTACCTCGCGCTGCACATTTCATTTGTCGGCTCTTTCGCATCGTCGCCCATTGGTCCCGTAGATAAAAAAGGCCGCTCCATCGGGAGCGGCCAATATCCGGGGAAATGCTTGCTGTTGTTGTTATGCGACGTAGCTAAGCGTTCTCGTTACAGCGTGAAGTCGTAGCGGGCTCCCAGGCGGATGGTCCGGGGGTCCGAGAACGAGCGGGCACGCTTGTACTGCGGATCCGGCGTACCGCTGTCGGTCTCGCCGTACTCGTAGTACTGGGTGACGCGCTGCTTGCCGAGTGCGTTGAATGCATCGGCCGAGAGCGTCAGCTTGTGGTCGGCGAAAGCCGGCTTCCAGGCGACACTCAGGTCCACGTTGTACGTCCACGGCGTGCGGCCGAAGGTACCGCGCTTGGCCGGTTCGCCATTGCAGTAGAAATAGGCGGCGCCGTACTGGTTGGGATCGCCACCGACCGAATCCGGGCGCGTGCCGATGCAGCTGACCGGGTAACCCGACGCGATACGCGTGACCGTCGAGAAAGCCCACTCGTCGTTCGGTGCATACGTGCCGTAGATGCGCAGCTGGTGCTTCTGGTCGTTCGGCAGATCGCCGTTGGTGTTTTCCATGATGGCCGGGAAGTCCCAGCTCTCGGTGGTCGACACGTCGGCCTGGACGATATTGGAATCGAGCTGGCCTTCGGAGTTGCCGTAGCTGCGCGAATAGGTGTAGTCGATCTTCGCGTACCAGTGGTCGCTGAACTGATGCTCGGCATATAGGTCGAGCATGTAGTACGCGCGCTTGGCCCGCGGTTCGCCGATGTCGGCAGCCGTGAGCGGTACGCTCAGGTACTGGCCGGGAGCCGGCGACACGGTGAACGTGTTCGCGCGACCCGGGTTGTACAGCCAGCAGCCCGTGCTTCGCGCAATACCGGCCGCGACCTGATCGCTCAGGCCGTTCTCGTCACCCCAGGTCTGGATCGGCGACGAATCGCAGGTGTCGTCGATCAGGCTGCGCAGGCGACGGTACATGGCTTTCGCACCGACGACCCAGTTGTTGTCGAGCTGCTGGTCTGCACCGAAGATGTACTCATCCTGGTAGTACGAGTGCAGACCCTGGGCAGAAACGGTCTTCGCATCCGGCGGGACGCCGTTGGCACCGTTCTTGTTGAAGTTGCCGGAGTACGGACCCGCAACCAGGCCGGTGGGTTCACCCGTGGTCGGGTCAATACCGGTGAAGCCGAAGAGCTGCGACGGATAGGTCGACGGACCGGCACCACGGATGGCGACCGAGGTCGGCAGGCCGAGGTGGTAACGGCCAGCGTTGGCGTAGATCTTCAGCGAGCTGTCGCCGTAGACATCCCACGACGCACCCAGGCGCGGATCGAGCTGGTGACGCGCGCTTGCATAGGCTTCGCCGGCGCCGTTGTAGTTGGTGAACTGCTCGTTACGCAGGCCGATATAACCGTGCCAGCGATCCGTGATCTGCCAGTTGTCCTCGACGAACTGCGAACGCTGGTTGGTGCGCGCCGAGGTGCCGGTGCTCAATGCCGTCTGTTCGACGTAATAGCCGTTGGCAAAATTCGCCGGGTTGTACAGGCCGGGATCGAGACCCAATGCCGAGAGGCGGCTCTTGATGGCGGTGCCATCGGCGACATCGTTGTAGATGTACCCGGTGCCGCCTGTCGGAAGGGCGCCCGACGTGGCGCGCAGCACGTAGTTGTCCACACCACCACGGAGATCGTGATCGCCGATGCGATATTCGATGTTGGCGCTCCAGCCGTGGCTGCTGTCTTCCGCGCCGGGGAGGAGGAAGGTTGAGCCGCCGACCGTGCAACCGGTCTGCGGATTGTTCGCGAACCCTGCGCGCTTGTCCGTAATCAGCGGGCAGGCCTGGCCGGTGGCCGAGTCGATGTCCTGGCTATGGTCGGAGTGCGACCGGCCGTACATCGCGTTGACCGTCAGGTCATCGGTGATGTAGCCCGTGTAGTGACCGATGTACGTGTTGCCGCCCGGCGTCGCGTTGGTCTGCGTGCCGTTGTAGTTCTTCGTGTAGACGTGGCCCAGGTAATCGCCGCGACCGGTCTGATAGCTATAGGCGCTGATGGACTGATCTTCGGTCTCGGTATCGCCGATCCCTGTGAACTCGAGGATGTTGTTGTCGGTGATGTTCCAGTCGATCTTGGTCAACCAACGCTTGGTCTTGGAGACGTCGTGCTCATCGTCGCTGGTGGTGTTCGGGCCGGTGTAGTTGCCGGTGTTCTTGATCCAGTCGGCCGCGGCGAAGAAGAACAACTTGTCCTTGACCAGTGCGCCACCGATGGAGCCGGAGTACTGCAGGTTTTCGTTGTCACGCAGCGCGTACGTGTTGCCCTTCTGGTATTTGGTGCCGTCGCGCAGGTCGATGTCACGCGGCTGCTGGTTCAGACCTTCGGGCGACCAGAACACCTGGACGTCGCCCTTCCACTCGTTCGTGCCGCGCTTGGAGACGACGTTGATCACACCGCCGGTGGAACGGCCGTATTCCGCACCGTAGCCGCCGATCAGCACCTGCTCCTGGTCGATCGCGTCGTACGGCAACTGGCGTGAGCTCACGCCGGTCAGCGGGTTGGTCGCCTGGAAGCCGTTGATGTAGTACGCGTTCTCAGAGGCCGACGAGCCACCGAACGACAGTGCATTACCGTAGCCGCGCACGGCGGGCGTGGTGCCCGGGGCAAGCAGGGCGATCGAGCTGATCGAGGTGCGGGCGATCGGCAGCTTGGATAGCTGGTCGGCGGTGAGCACGGTGCGTGAGTCGACCGAGCTGACGTCGATGCTGGGCAGGGTGTTCGCGGTGACCTGGACGTTACCGAGGTTGGTGGTATCTGCTGAACCGGCAGCCGCGGCGGTAGCGGCGAAGGAGACGTCGGTACCCTGGCTGATCTGGGTCTGCACACCCTTGTGTGTGTCGACGACCGTGCCGTTGTGCATCAGCGAGACGGTATAGGTACCGATCGGCAGCGAGTTGGCGCGGTAGCGGCCACCCGAGTCGACGGTGATATCGCGGCGCAGGCCGTTGTCCGTATTCTCGATATGGACGATGTCACCGGGTGTGGCGGAGCCGAAGATGGCGCCGGTGGCGTTGCTTTGTGCCAAGGCCGCGCCGGCACCGCCGATGGATACGGCGAAAGCCACGGCAAGCGCGAGCTTGCGGCGCGGCGGCGCGATTGAACGGTTTGCGTACTGCATGGAACGTCCCTCCTGAAATAACGCGTGACGAATAAACGGAATGAGTCCGTCCGCATCCGCGCGGCACGCGGACGTTCCACCGAAGACCGGCGGCGGAGAACCAAAAGAATGTCGCTCGGCCGAACGCCTCTTACCGGGCGGGCGGCGTCACGTCGTCAATCGAAAGGGGTGCGCGCGATGGCGTGGTGTGGCATGTGATTTTTGCTCCCCAAAAAGATCGTGCAAGACGTCGTCCCTGGCGAAAGTCGCGCCCGTTCTCATTCCCCTGAGGCGAGCTGACGACAGCGCCGAAGCGGCGCGTGAAAAGAACGTAAAGTACGGGAATGCCTAGGAACAATAGGAAAAAGTCCTAAGCAACTATTTGCGAGGCAAGTAGTTGCGGATGCTTCGATTCCTGGCCTCGGCACCTCGCAAGATGCGCCCGGTCGCCGTAAGACCCTTCGGCGATTCAGGGGGCTGATTCCCGTTGTGGAGTGCCTTGTTATTGCGAGCACCCACTCGCCGATGAATCGGCTCCCACAAAAAAGCAGATAAAAAAAGGCCGCTCCATCGGGAGCGGCCAATATCCGGGGAAATGCTTGCTGTTGTTGTTATGCGATAAAGCTAAGCGGTTCGATTACAGCGTGAAGTCGTAACGGGCTCCCAGGCGAACGGTGCGCGGATCCGAGAACGAACGGGCACGCTTGTAGTTCGGGTTCGGATCGCCGGCGGCGGTGTCACCGATCTCGTAGAACTGGGTCACGCGCTGCTTGCCGAGAGTGTTGAATACGTCGGCCGAGAGCGTCAGCTTGTGATCGGCGAAGGCCGGCTTCCAGGCGACACTCAGGTCGACGTTGTACGTCCATGGCGTGCGGCCGAAGGTGCCGCGCTTGGCGGGTTCGCCATTGCAGTAGAAGTAGCTGTTGCCGTATTCGTACGGGTCGCCACCGGCGGAGTCCGGACGGACGCCGATGCAGCTGACCGGGTAGCCCGAAGCGATACGGGTGACCGTCGAGAACGCCCACTCATCCGTCGGCGCGTAGGTGCCGTAGATGCGCAGCTGGTGCTTCTGGTCGTTCGGCAGATTGCCGTTGGTGTTTTCCATGATGGCCGGGAAGTCCCAGCTCTCGGTGGTCGACACGTCGGCCTGGACGATATTGGAATCGAGCTGGCCTTCGGAGTTGCCGTAGCTGCGCGAGTAGGTGTAATCGATCTTCGCATACCAGTGATCGCTGAACTGGTGTTCGGCGTACAGGTCGAGCATGTAGTACGCGCGCTTGGCCCGTGGCTCGCCGATGGCGTCGGCGGTCAGCGGTACACTCAGGTACTGGCCATCGGCCGGCGATACGGTGAACGTGTTCGCGCGACCCGGGTTGTACAGCCAGCAACCCGTGCTGCGGCCAATACCAGCCTTTACTTCGTCGTGCAGGCCGTTCTCGTCACCCCATTCCTGGAGCGGTGCCGAGTCGCAGGTATCGTCGATCAGGCTGCGCAGGCGACGGTACATGGCCTTGGCCCCGACCACCCAGTTGTTGTCGAGCTGCTGGTCGACACCGAAGATGTACTCGTCCTGGTAATACGAGTGCAGGCCCTGGGCAGAGACGGTCTTCGCATCCGGCGGAATGCCGTTGGCACCGTTCTTGTTGTAGTTGGCGGAATACGGACCCGCTACAAGGCCGGTCGGTACGCCGGTGGTGGGATCGATACCGGTGAAACCGTAGTACGACGACGGGAAGGTCGACGGGCCGGCGCCGCGGATGGCGACCGAGGTCGGCAGACCGAGATGGTAACGACCAGCGTTGGCGTAGATCTTCAGCGAGCTGTCACCGTAGACATCCCACGACGCACCCAGGCGTGGATCGAGCTGATGGCGCGCGCTCGCATAGGCCTGGCCGGAGCCGTTGTAGTTGGTGAACTGCTCGTTACGCAGGCCGACGTAGCCATGCCAGCGATCGGTGATCTGCCAGTTGTCTTCGATGAACTGTGAACGCTGGTTGGTACGAGCCGACGTACCCGTGCTGAGTGCCGTGGATTCGGCGTAATAGCCATTCGCGAAATCGGCCGGATTGTACAGGCCCGGATCGAGGCCCAGGTTGGACAGGCGGCTCTTGATGGACGAGCCATCGCCGACGTCCGCATAGATCCAGCCGGTGCCGCCCGTCGGGAGAGCGCCAGACTTGGCGCGCAGCACGTAGTTGTCCACACCGCCACGGAGATCGTGATCGCCGATGCGGTACTCGATGTTGGCGCTCCAGCCGTGGCTGCTGTCTTCGGCGCCGGGCAGGAGGAAGGTCGAGCCGCCCACCGTGCAACCGGTCTGCGGGTTGCCCTTGAACTCGGTGCGGTTGTCGGTAATGGTCGGGCAGTTCTGGCCGGTCGCCGAGGTGATGTTCTGGCTATGGTCGGAGTGCGAACGGCCGTACATGGCGTTGACGGTCAGGTCATCGGTGATGTAGCCCGTGTAGTGACCGATGTACGTGTTGCCGCCCGGCGTCGCGTTGGTCTGCGTGCCGTTGTAGTTCTTCGTGTAGACGTGGCCCAGATAGTCGCCGCGACCGGTCTGGTAGCTATACGCGCTGATGGACTGGTCGTTCGTCTCGGTGTCGCCGATGCCGGTGAACTCGAGGATGTTGTTGTCGGTGATGTTCCAGTCGATCTTGGTCAACCAGCGCTTGGTCTTGGCGACATCATGCTCGTCGTCGCTGGTCGTGTTCGGACCGGTGTAGTCGCCGGAGTTCCGGATCCAGTCCGCCGCGGCGAAGATGAACAGTTTGTCCTTGATCAGTGCACCGCCGATGGAGCCGGAGTACTGCAGGTTCTCGTTGTTACGCAGGGCGTAGAGGTTGCCCTTCTGGTAAGGGGTACCGTCACGCAGATTCACGTTGCGCGGCTGCTGGTTGAGGCTGTCCGGCGACCAGAACACCTGGACGTCGCCCTTCCACTCGTTCGTACCACGCTTGGAGACGACGTTGATCACGCCGCCGGTCGAGCGGCCGTATTCCGCACCGTAGCCGCCGATCAGGACCTGTTCCTGGTCGATGGCGTCGTACGGCAGCTGGCGCGAGCTCACGCCGGTCAGCGGGTTGGTCGCCTGGAAGCCGTTGATGTAGTAGCCGTTCTCGGATGCCGACGAGCCACCGAAGGACAGCGCGTTACCGTAGCCGCGCACGGCGGGCGTGGTACCCGGAGCGAGCAGGGCGATCGAGCTGATCGAGGTGCGGGCGATCGGCAGCTTGGACAGCTGGTCGGCGGTGAGCACAGTACGCGAGTCGACCGAGCTGACGTCGATGCTGGGCAGGGTATTGGCGGTGACCTGGACGCTACCGAGATTGGTGGCATCGCTGGCGCCAGCGGCGGCTGCGGCGAAGGAGACGTCGGTACCCTGACTGATCTGGGTCTGCACGCCCTTGTGCGAATCGACGACCGTGCCGTTGTGCATCAGCGAAACGGTGTAGGTGCCGATGGGCAGCGAGTTGGCGCGGTAGCGGCCGCCGGCATCGACGGTGATGTCGCGGCGCAGGCCGTTGTCCGTATTTTCGATATGGACAACGTCACCGGGCGTGGCGGAGCCGAAGATGGCGCCGGTGGCGTTGCTCTGCGCCAAGGCCGCGCCGGCACCGCCGATGGATACGGCGAAAGCCACGGCAAGCGCGAGCTTGCGGCGCGGCGGCGCGAATGAACGGTTTGCGTACTGCATGAAACGTCCCTCCTGAAATAACGCGTGACGAATAAACGGGTGAGGTCGCCCGCGTCCGCGCGGCACGCGGACGTTCCACCGGAGACCGGTGGGCGGAGAACCAACGGAAAAATTTTTCGTTCGGCCGAACGCCTCTTACCGGGCGGGCGGCGTCACGTCGTCAATCGAAAGGGGTGCGCGCGATGGCGTGGTGTGGCATGTGCTTTTTGCTCCCCAAAAAGATCGTGCAAGACGTCATCCCTGGCGAAAGTCGCACCCGCTCATCATGTCCCCTGAGGCGAGCTGACGACAGCGCCGAAGCGGCGCGTGAAAACAACGTAAAGTACTGCTGTGCTTCGTAACAATAGGAATAAGTCCTAAGCAAGTAATTACGACACGAAGCGCAAAATCATGCGGCGCGAGTGCCATTCACCTTGCCTGTTTCGAGGGGTCCCGTTTAACGTGGACGGATGACCCTAGTCATCACGATCCTCGTCCTCCTGCTCGTGGTCGCCCTGTCAGGCGCGATCGTCCGCATCCTTCCGGTCCGGCTTCCCCTGCCTGTCCTGCAGATCGCACTGGGCGCCTTGCTCGCCCGTCCGTTCGGGATGGATGTGGAGTTCGACCACGAACTGTTCTTCCTGCTGTTCATTCCGCCCCTGCTGTTCGCCGATGGCTGGCGTATCCCCAAGCGCGAACTCTTCCTCCTGCGGGGCCCCATCCTCGCGCTCGCCGTCGGACTGGTCTTCTTCACGATCCTGGGGGTGGGCTACTTCGTCCACTGGATGATTCCGACCGTGCCGCTGGCTGTCGCCTTCGCCCTGGCGGCCGTGCTCTCCCCAACCGATGCCGTGGCGGTCACTTCGATCACCGGTGCAACCCCGATTCCCTCTCGGCTGATGCACGTGTTGTCGGGCGAGGCACTGCTCAACGATGCCTCCGGGCTGGTCGCCCTGCAGTTCGCCGTGGCCGCTGAGGTCACGGGGAAGTTCTCCCTGGCCCGGGCGTCGACGGACTTCGTGGTGATGGCCCTGGGCGGCATCCTCGCCGGCGTGTTGGTGAGCTACACCTTCGGCATCTTCCGGCGTCGCCTGGTCCGCTGGAGCGGCGAGGTGGATCCCGCCAGCCAGGTGGCTTTGCTCCTGCTGCTTCCCTTCGCGGCGTATCTGCTTGCCGAGCACTTTGATGTCTCCGGCATTCTCGCGGCCGTGGCCGCCGGCATGACGATGAACTACACCGACGTCCTGAAGGGCGGCTACGTCGCCACGCGCATGCAGAACGGCGCGGTGTGGTCGATGGTGGAGTTCACGTTCAACGGTTTGATCTTCCTGCTGCTTGGCCTGCAGCTTCCGGGAATCATCGATGGTGCCAAGGGCGACCTGGCGCAAGCCGGTGGTGGCGAGCTCTGGTACCTGCTCGCCTACGTCTTCGCGATCACCCTGGTCCTGGTCATCCTGCGCTTCATCTGGGTCTGGGTGTCGTTGCGCTTCGTCCTGATGCGCGCCTTGCATCGCGGTGAAAAGCGCCCGAAGGTAGGCACGCGCATGGTCTGGACCTCGGCGCTTGCCGGGGTCCGCGGCGCGATCACGATGGCCGGTGTGCTGTCGCTTCCCTTGATGAAAAGTGAGGGCGTTCCGTTTCCCGTGCGGCACCTGATGATCCTGCTGGCGAGCGGTGTGATTCTTTGCACGCTGGTGATCGGCGCGATCGGCCTGCCGCTGGCCGTCAAGGGGCTGAAGATCCCGGGTGAGGATCCGCGCGTGCGTGAAGAACGCAAGGCGCGCGCCCTTTCGGCCGAAGCGGCCTTGCGTGGCATCGCCGATGAACAGCAACGCGTCGACGAGGGCGGTGACGTCAACGCGATCGCGCTGGCCTCTCGCGTTGCTTCACGTGTCATGGCCGACTACCAGCAGCGTCTCGAGGCGGCCGGCGAAGCGGGGGATGTGCCGGAGAAGGCACGCGCGGAAGCAGGCACAGAGCGTGTCATGCGCCTGGCCGCGCTGCGTGCCGAGCGTCGGGAGCTGTACAACCTGCGGCGCAGTCATGAGATCAACGACGATACGTTACGTACGCTGGTGCGCGAGATTGATCTTGCAGAAGCCTCGTTGACGGGTCTGCATTCGGGCTAGGCGAAGGGTGCTCGCCTCAAAGCCCGAAAAAGGCCTCCGTCGTCCGTACGGACGCCTCCGTCAACGCTTCCTTCGACTCTCCCCGATCACGTGCCACCTCATCACGAATATGCGCGAGATACATCGGCTCGTTACGCCGATCCTTCGGCATGGGTCGCACGGTTCTCGGCAGCAGGTAAGGGGCGTCGGTCTCGAGCATCAGCCGGTTGGCGGGGATCAGCCTAACCAGTTCGCGCAGATGCGCACCGCGACGCTCGTCGCATATCCATCCGGTAATGCCGATGTGGCAGTCCAGGTCGAGGTAATCGCGTAGTGCTTCTTCGGTGTCCGTAAAACAGTGGACGACCACCGCGGGAACGCGGTCGCGGTAGCGCTTCAGGATGGCGAGGAAGTCGTGGTGCGCGTCACGTTGGTGCAGGAACAGCGGTTTGCCTACGTCGGCCGCGATCTCCAGCTGCCGTTCGAAAACGTCCCGCTGGATATCGCGCGGCGAGTAGTTGCGGTTGTAGTCCAGCCCGGTCTCGCCGACCGCACGGACTTCGGGTTCGTGGGCCAGTCGCCGGAGCACGACATCGGTCGCCTCGTCGTAGTCCACGGCGTGGTGCGGGTGTACGCCGGCTGTGGCGTAGAGGCGACCCTTGCTGGCCCGGGCCAGCTCGAGCGCGTGCTCGCTGCCCTCGCGAGAGGCGCCCGTGACGATCATCCGGCCGACACCGTGCGTGGTTGCGCGCGCCAGTACTTCGTCAAGATCTTGGCGAAAGGATTCGTGGGTGAGGTTGGCGCCGATATCGATCAAGTCCATGATTTCTTTCGCTTTGGGACAAAGGTTTGAACCTGGTGCAAGCGCGTTATTGGCGCGCAACACCATGAATTGAAACATCAAAGAATAGTCTGGGCGTGCCAATGCGGGGTTTCCCGCATCGGCCGTTTGGCCATCAAAAAGTTGTCGTCAAAATATTGACGTTCGTATTTTCCTACTGCTAGGTTCCAGAGACGGACGTCAAGAAGACGACGCTCAGGGAGCACTCAGATGGATCTCAATGTACGGGCAGGGACGCACGCAAGGGGCGTCAAAGGGAAGGCGGCCGGCAACCGGTCGTCGGCAGGCAGTACCACGGGCAAGGGGACATGCAGATGGTAAACCGCAACGCCGCGAGGGTGCTCGTCGCACCGCCGAACCTGGGCTTCACCGCGCCATAAACGTTTTCGGATTTTGCGTTGAGGGGAACGTCGAATCCTTCAAGTGTTTGCGCCGGCGAGGGGGCCTTCGTCGGCTGGCGTGCAGGGAGGGGTCCCGGCGCCGCACTAGGGAGGTATGCGTAATGACTTCACGAACACTGGCACAGGCCATCGGCCTCGTGCTGACGGGCATGCTTATGGTGGGAGCGGCCCAGGCCGCCGACACACCGCAAAACCAGGCGACGCCGAAAGTCCGCGCTGTCCAGGCCGGGCAGCAGGTCGCCATCGATCCGGCAACCGGAGCGATTCGCGCGCCGACCGATGCGGAGCGGGCCGCTTACTCCAAGGCCTTCCAGGCTCGGCAAAGCCGGGTGACCTCGCTTTCCACGCAACCGCGGACCAACGCCGACGCGAAGCAGACGATCCGCAAGGTCAACCTTTCCAGCGGCGGCAAAGCCACCGGAATGCGCCTGCCCCAGGAGCGGATGAGCAGCGTCGTCGCCACACGTGCGGCGGACGGTTCCATCAGCATCCACCATGACGATCACGGCGCC
Organism: Luteibacter sp. P1_D3; assembly: GCF_056406135.1. Lineage (NCBI taxonomy): Bacteria > Pseudomonadati > Pseudomonadota > Gammaproteobacteria > Lysobacterales > Rhodanobacteraceae > Luteibacter > Luteibacter sp. P1_D3. Next base: position 184,141 of record NZ_JBFUAT010000003.1, read on the forward strand.
CAGGTCGCGCCCAAGGCACCGGAGGTGACACGATGATCCGCCGCGGCCTTCTTTACTCAGCCCTTCTCACAGCCGGTCTGTTCGGCGCCATGAGCGCCAGCGCCGCCGAGATCAAGATCGTCAACCAGGACGTCGGTACGGGTCAGGGTCTCGACGACCACACTCCGGCCACGCCCGTCGGAGGCAATCCGGGCACGACCTTCGGTCAACAGGCGCTCAACGTCTTCCAGTTCGCGGCGGACATCCACGGCGCGTACCTGAAGAGCAACATCACCATCGTCAACAACGCCACCTTCGAGCCGCTCGAATGCGATGCGACCGGCGGTGTGCTCGGTTCGTCCGGTCCGTTGGAAGTGTTCACTTTCGATCCCACCAACCTTCCCGCGGGCGCCAAGGCCAACATCTGGTACACCGTGGCAGAGGCCAATTCATTGGCCAACCAGGATCTTAGCCCGGCCGAAGCCGACATCCAGAGCCAGTTCAACGGCGCACTGGGTCAGCCCGGCTGTATCGAAGGCTCGAAGTGGTACATGGGTCTGGATCACCAGGTCCCCGCCGGACAGATCGATTTCCTCAACGTCGTGTTGCACGAGATGTCGCACGGCCTCGGCTTCCTGGATCTCACGGATCTGGAAACCGGTGAGGACTTCCCGGGTGGTCCGGGCTCTTTCCCGAACATCTACGGTTTCTTCGTCAAACATAACGGCACGTTGTGGGACGACCTGACCCCGGCTCAGCGCGTGACAGCCGCCCTGGACGACGGCCATCTCGCCTTCTCCGGTGCGACCGTGATCGCCGAGGCACCGCTGGCCCTGGGTCAGCCCGACGTGTACCGCGTGACCGCCCCGGCTGCTGCCGCCGGCGATTACCTGTATGCCCAGGCCAGCTTCGGTCCGACGGCCACCGCGACGAACTTCTCCGGTGCCGTGGTGCAGGCCACGCCGAACGACGGTTGCGCCGCCATCACCAACGCCTCCGCCATTGCCGGCAAGACGGCCCTGATCGATCGCGGTACCTGCGACTTCGCCACCAAGGCGCTCAACGCCCAGGCGGCGGGCGCCAAGGCCGTCCTTCTCGCCAACAACCAGCCCGCCGCCGTGACACCGGGTGGCACACCCACGTCGCCGGTGAACATCCCGGTGATCCTGGTGAGCCAGACCGACGGCAACACGCTGAAGGCCAACCTCACCGGTCTCACCGGCACCGTCGGTAAGGGCACCGGTCTGTCCGGAACGAACGCGGACGGTGTGCTGATCTATGCGCCGGCCGTGCTCTCGCCGGGGTCGTCGTTCTCGCACTACGACACACGCCTGACGCCGAACGCGATCATGGAATACGCCATCAGCCAGGATCTCCGAGGGGAAATCGACCTCGACCTGGGGCCGGCGCTGTTCCAGGACATCGGCTGGGGCATCGACCGCAGCAACCAGTTGCTGCTCACCTGCGACACCGGCATTCCGAAACTCGTGCCGGGCGGTATGATCATCGGTGCCAACGTGATCGCCAACGCGAAGATCCTCGCTGGCAACGCTGCTGACGTGGGTGCTTATCGGGCTGCCGTCAGGGGTTATGAGGCGCAGCTTGCCGCCGCCGGGTTGATTACCGCCGGCCAGGCAACGAGCCTCAACGCATGCCTGTCCGACGCCGAGACGGCCAAGCAATACGCCGCCTTCGGTCCGCCGCCGGCACCGCCGGCGATCGTGCTTGCCAACAACGTCGCTCTGAACAATCAGAAGGGTGCGGCAGCGGGCACGACGGCGTACCAGCTCACGGTACCGGCCAACGCGAAGACGCTGACCCTGCGCACCTATGGTGGCTCGGGCGATGTGTCGATCTCGGTAACCGATCCGAAGGGTGTGGTGAAGGCACAGCCGAACCGTCCGGGTAACAGTGAGCCGTTCACGGCCACCAAGCCCGCGGCCGGCGTGTGGACGCTGACCGTGAAGGGTGAGAAGGCGTACTCCGGCGTGAGTGTGCTGGGCGCGTACACGCTCTGACGCATGACCTGGAAGAGGCCCCGGTTCGCCGGGGCCTCGACCTTCATGGGGGCCCGCGTCGCGGGCAGGGGAACAGACACGACGTTTGGACGGCTGGATGGCGTTTGCCTTCCTGCCTTCGGAATACCTCGTCCGCCGCGGTCGCGACGGACTGGCGATGGGCCGCGCGCCGCGCGCCCGCGCATCGATCGCTAACAAGCGGACATCTGGGAGGAAGATTCACGTGAATACCATCTACAGCAAGGTCTGGAACAAATCGCTCGGCATCCTGGTCGTGGCATCGGAGCTGGCACGCGCGAATGGAAAGGGTGGCGCCTCCCGACGCCTGCGCGCTGCGATGGCCGCGCTTCCACTGGCCGCCGGCGTGATGCTGGCGCTGGGTAGCGCCCCCGCTCAGGCAGGCAACGTATGCGGTGGCTATCTGCTTGGTATCCAGGGCAAGGCGCCGGTCGCCAAGGGCGACGATGCCTTTGCCTGCGGTACTTCGAGCAAGGCTGCCGGCAACTACAGCACGGCGGTCGGCACCGCCGCGAACAGCAGCGGCGACTACAGCGTCGCGCTGGGGCAGGCCGCACAGTCCTCCGGTGCCTGGTCGACGGCGCTGGGGCAGAACGCCCGCGCCACCGGCACGGACAGTGTCGCGGTCGGCGAATCGTCGTTTGCCAGTGGCTCGGCGAGTTCCGCGTTCGGAACCGACGCGAGCGCCACGGCGAAGAACTCCGTCGCCCTCGGCGATGGATCGGTCGCCAATCGGGCCAACACGGTGTCGATCGGCAAGGTCAACGAAGAGCGTCAGCTGGTGAACGTCGCCGATGGCACGCAATCCACCGACGCGGTCAACAAGCGGCAGCTCGATAAGGTCTCGACGTCGGTGAACGGTGTTTCGACGCGGGTGGATACGCTGTCGACGCGTGTCGATGGTGTATCGACGCGCGTCGACCAGCTCGCCGACGACACCCGTGACGCTGCACATTACTTCAAGGCGAACGGGCTGAACGACGGTTCCGATGACGCGCAGGCCACGGGGCAGTACGCGACGGCATCCGGCTCCGGTGCTTTTGCCAGCGCCGATGGCGCCACGGCGACCGGTAGTGGATCGGTAGCGACCGGCACGAATGCGACGGCGAATGGCTACGGCAGCGTCGCCACGGGTCAGAACAGCGCCGCGTACGGTGCGGGTGCGCAGGCGAATGGTCCGGGTAGCGTCGCGGTCGGCGGTGTCGCGGTCGATGCGTCCGGCAACCCATTGATCACCAATGGCGGCGTGCCCGTGGACACCGGCGCAACCAGCGCGGGTGTTGGCGGTACCGCTGTGGGTGCCAGTGCACAGGCGGGGGGATTTGCAGCGTCGTCATTCGGTGTGGGCGCGTATGCGAGCGGCGCACAATCGACGGCGGTCGGCGCGGTCGCCAATGCGCTCGGTGACTTCTCGACCGCCAGTGGTTCGCAGGCGACGGCGGCAGGTGACCAGTCCGTTGCCAACGGTTTTGGCTCGACGGCGTACAGCGCGGGTTCGACCGCGATCGGTGCGGGCGCCAGCGCCTCCGGCGAGGGTAGTGTGGCGATCGGCAACTTCGCTGAAACGGGTTTCGGTCTGTTCGGCCTGGAGAGTGCGAACGCCGTCGCCGTCGGCACGAACAGCTGGGCGCTGGGCAATAACGCGACGGCTCTCGGTGCGAACGCCTGGGCGCTGGGTGAGAACTCGGTAGCACTGGGCGCCGATTCGACGGCGGACCGAGATAACACCGTCTCTGTGGGGTCGGCAGGTCATGAACGGCAGATCGCGAATGTCGCCGCGGGCACGGAAGCCACCGACGCGGTAAACAAAGGCCAGCTCGATGCCGTAGCCGGCGGGGTCAGCGACGCGAGTCACTACTTCAAGGCGAACGGGCTCAGCGACGGAAGCGACGATGCGCAGGCGATCGGCCAGTACGCGACGGCGTCCGGCTCCGGTGCCTTTGCCGGCGCCGATGGCGCCACGGCAACCGGCAGCGGTGCCGTAGCGACCGGCACGAATGCGACGGCGAATGGCTTCGGTAGCGTCGCCACGGGTCAGAACAGCGCGGCCTATGGTTCGGGTGCCCAGGCTAATGGCCCAGGTAGTGTCGCGGTCGGTGGCGTGGCGGTCGATGAAGACGGCAACCCGCTGATCACCAACGGCGGCGTGCCGGTCGATACCGGCGCAACCAGTGCGGGTGTGGGCGGTACGGCGGTCGGTGCGAGTGCACAGGCCGGTGGTTTTGCCGCGTCCTCGTTCGGTGTCGGCGCCTACGCAAGCGGCGCCCAGGCCACCGCGGTGGGTGCCGTCGCCAATGCGACTGGCGCTCTGTCGACGGCGGTCGGTACGCAGAGTGCAGCGACCGGTGCGAGCAGCGTGTCGGTCGGTGAAAGCGCACAGGCTACCGGCGATGAAAGTGTCGCGGTCGGTGGCAGCACCTTCTTCGGCTTCATTCCCGCACAAGCGACGGGCACGGGGGCATCCGCCTTCGGCGCAGGCGCATGGGCGACTAACGACTACGCGACGGCGCTCGGTTGGAACAGCTGGGCCGATGGCTTGAGCAGTACGGCCATCGGCGAATCGGCGATTGCGGGTGCGGCGAATTCTGTCGCGCTCGGTGCAAGCTCGTACACCGATCGTGCAAACACTGTCTCGGTGGGTGATGTTGGTAGTGAGCGGCAGATCACGAATGTCGCGGCGGGCACGGAAGATACGGATGCGGTGAACAAGGGGCAGCTTGATTCGTCGGTGAATGGCGCGACGCG